>DATHUD010000426.1:0-6608 GCA_035462575.1 Thermoanaerobaculia bacterium
TCCCGGACCTTCCGGGCGACCGCCGCGAGATAGCTCCGCGACGTGTGCGGCCCCACATGGAGATCGGAGACCTGCACGATCCGCATCCCCGAAAGCGGCTCGGGGAGGTCCGGAAAGCACGCGTCCAACTCCTTCACCCGAAGCCACCGCGAGCCGATATAGCCCGCGACGGCGGCAACGGCAAAGGCCGACGCCGCGATCAGGAGCGCCCACCGGCCCGCGGACACCGCAGCGCCGAAAGGAGCGCCGGCCAGAAAGCCGAGCACGCCCCCGGCCGCGATCAGCGGGAGGCTCAGTTGGACATACCAGAACGGACGGAAGACCCACAAGCGGATGGCCGCCGAGGGGTAGATCCCCCGCGAGCGCATCCGGCTAAAGACCAGGAGTGGAGCGGCTGCGACGAGAGCCGCCATTAGGACAGGCGACGCATAGCGCGGCAGCACGGGAGCGAGACATCCACCGAGGATCGCCCACCACAGGCCCATCCAGGCAACGACAAAACCTACAAGCCGCCGCAAAGAAGCTCCAGGACGCCTGCCTTCTGGATCGGGAGGTGGAAATTGAAGAGGGTCAACTTGGACAGCTCGCCGGAAAGCGCCTCGGGAGCATCATCGTCGGACTCCCTGAAAAGCGCCCCTGGAATCTACCACACCCCCGATGCCGGCTCCTCGAACGCGGCAGGATTTCGCCGCCCCGGAGACGCCCCACGGGTCGTCTCTACATTGGGGGGCAGCGACCGTGGTAACGGTGAGGGTGTCCCCTTTCCCAGACAGTGGGAAAGGCGTTGGCGCTTCGAAAACGGCTGACGATTTTCCCCCCCTGTAGAGACGCCCCGTGGGGCGTCTCCGAATCGGAAAGGGCGGTCCGAAAAGGTACAAGGCGTCTCGGTACACCTACTTAAAGCGACGCCCCCTGAAGAGGCCAAGGAAGGGTTAACCATCAGTTCCCTGGCGAAAGACTGCGCGCACGGCGGGACAGCATCAATGCGACCGTAGCCGTGAGCAGACCCGCGGCAGCGACCACCTCAAACCAGATCGTCGCGTTCATAGCGAGCGTGTGCGCTGACATGGGAGCCAGCGAATAGTGACCGAGCCCATCGAAGCCAAGCGCGGCGTATCCCGCTATTGCAAGCAGACCCAGCCAACGAAACCCCCACTTGAGAAGGAGAATGCCAGCGATTCCGACGGAAGTAATGGCAAACCAGGCCAGGTACACCTTCGCGCGAGTGAGCCAAACCGGCAAGTTCGGGTATTCAGAGATGAGCTCTGCGTTGTGGACAAAGTGGATCAGGCTCGCTCCGCAGTAGACGGCGAGCAACACGAACAAGTAGCGTGGAACACGCTCCAACATATCACGCACCCCCACGACGTCATAAAGGGACGAATTCGAGCGTCGCACGCTCACGCTCCGGCTCTCTAAATCCACGCACCCACTTCTCAGACGCCTTCGTTTTGTACTTGCCTGCGTAGGCATCACTCACTGCCCGGCGCAGCCGCTCGCTTCGCACGTGACGGGCGCGGACTGCGATCTCCTGATCGCCAACGGCAATCGAACCCTGGGGCTCGTCTCGGAAGGCACGGTACCAACCTGTTGGCTTGTTGCCCCAGGAGCGAGCGAAGACCCTCCGCTCGATCACGACAACCCAGACTCCGGTGTAACGATGATCGGTGCCGGCGCGCACCCCGAGGATCTTTGCCTTGTCGAGCATCTCCAAATCGGAGTCTGAGAATAGCTGCGGGGTAGCCATGTCGCTATTTGGGTGTATTCCTTGGTGAGCTCATTTGCCGCAGAACGATTCTGCTGCTAACCGCCGACGCACGATAGTGCGCTGGCCATCCGGTTGAGCAGCCGGGATTGGGCGACAGCGCGCGATCGGCGCGGACTAGCTGTTGTCGCGCACCGAAAGCGTGATCTGAAGCACGGGCTCCGGGCCTGATGAGAAGGCATTGGCAAGTTCGTTCTCTGGGATTGTGAATTTGACCCTGAAGAAGCTTGTCTTTCCTTCCTCGGCGCTGATCCGAGGCGTTGTTCCAGAGGCTACGTTGACGCCGTTCTTCACTAGGCGGACGGTGACGTCCGCGAGGCGATCGTAAGACTCCAGCACAGTAAGGTAGCCAGACAGTTCCAGCTCGAGGGCGCGAGTGCGGCGGTCATGAACTCGCTTTGTGAGCTCAAGGGTACTGAAGAAGACATCGTCATCGCAGACATAGCGGCGAAAGTTTCCAGCAAACTGGAGCTTCTTGCCGGGGCGCAGGTCGGCAAGTGCGGAGACGACAAGGTCGAGCACCATGGGTGTCTGAAAATGGACGACTTGAGCAGTCGGGTCGTTGCCCTGACGGGCGACGATTTGTGCGCGAGACGGGTTGGAGCCCGAGGTTGCGATTATCAGGAGGAGGACCGCCATGGGGATCTTCATCTGAGACTCCCATTGATCAAGGAAAGATCACCCGACTGTTGCCTAACGAGGACGGCGTTCACCGGTGGCGTAGCCATCCGGTGCAACGCCTGAGTTATTCCCTGTCTCCTATTGCATGCTCTTCAAGTGCCATCAGCAAAGGACGAAGCTTATTTAGATCAAGACTGACAAGTTGTACTCTTCGAACTAGCTCCCCGCTCCGACCATCAATGACTTTGGCATCATCGTCAGCGTAAGAATACTCTAAGAGACCATTCGCCTTGAGTTCCTCAAGTACAGGCATTACGCTCTCCAATGTAGATTCAAGGAGGCTGACAGGTTCACTCCGCGTTTGTGATGCCGCTGCGGACTTATGCAGCTCAGGGTATAAATAGCGAGTCCTGCTCCTTAGCCGCGCCAAGAGATTAAGCAACCGAAACTGCTCAGCGGACTCGTCTTGCTTGCCTTTCGAGCTGAGTGTTTTCCGCAGAAGCCTCTTGGAGTTCTCATCAATCCAGTCAATACAATGAAGATCTTCAAAGCGCTGCGGGGGTTCGCAATCGTCCAGCCTGATTGGTACTATAAAGATCTCTCCTTCAGGGAATTCGTCCAACACCTCGCAGGCTTGCTTCAACTCTCTCTGTACATATCCTCGCTTGCTTACAGATTTCTTCGACAAGCACGCGAGAAAGAAGTCGCTCTCTCTGATGGCCTTGTGAATGACTTGCTTCCAGTCTTCTCCCGGGAGCAGTGATTCCTTATCCATCCAAACTTTGTGCCCGCCTTCGAGAACGAACGCATAGAGCGATCTGGCGAACTCAAGATCCTCTCTTGCGTATGAGATGAAGACAGTTGCCATAGTGCTATCCAGTAAAGAACAGGAGACAACTTCGGAGTCAACGAATCGTCCACCCCTCGACACGGCAGATTTCCTGTTGACCTCGCCTCATGCTTCCTTAACTCCGCAACGTCCAAGCTCTCCGTTAACTCCATCCATAGCAGTCATTTACCACTATAATACGCCGCTCCAACGATCTCGTCAACTCGCGGATTTACGCCGGCTAAGTCTCTTCTGGTGATAAGCTCGGAGGGTGGCTTATACGCCTTTAGACACGTTCAGAAGCGTCCTCGGGGGCCATCCCTTTGCAACGAAGGGGCAGGCACTTCTACGGGAAGAGAAGCGTGCCAAGAGCCGCAAATGCGGCACCGGGTAAGCCGATATCCTGGAGAAGCTTAGGGCACGATCGCCCGACTTATCCCGGACGTCTTCTGCGGCAGCCAGCGCCGGGTAAGAGCGCCAAAAACCCGGCCCAACGGGCCGGGAGAGTCCAGCCCAGGGCTGAGGCCGAAGGCCGATGCCCTGGGTCAACATGCACCCCCGTCCTTGCGGCCTGCAAGGCCGCGAGAGCCCGGCTTGACAGACCGGCACGACGAAGGACCGCGAGCGCACCTTGCCCGACGAGATTCGCCCCGACCTTCATGCCAAGTTGGGCGGGACGTTCAAAGGCCTCGGCTCCAACGCGAGCATCACCGAGTGAAATCGTTTCAAGATGAGTTCCATGCGTTTTTGAAATCTTATGAGATTGAGGTTGACGAGCGCTCCGTGTGGATTGAAAGCTCTCGCGGCCTTTCAGGCCGCCAGTCTTGCTGGCTTCCTGCCCCAGGGCATCGGCCTTCGGCCTCAGCCCTGGGCTGGACTCTGCCGGCCCGGTGGGCCGGGTGTTGTTAGAGGCTCAAGTCTCCCCATCGCCGGTTTACGGGTCTCCATGACATCCCGCCCTTCCCGGCCGGTACTCCGCCGCCCCGAGAAGATCGCGAAGGCGGGCGGGATCGAGTCCCTCGGGACACGCACGGCCGGTCTGGCACCGGCCCCGTGTACCCAGGCTCCCTGTCCCGGTCAGCGCTTCTCGAGAGGCGCTTCGAAGGTGAGGTCGAGTTGGTATTTATCCTCGGTGAATTCCTGCTCACCGACCGTCCGGATGTGAGCGGAGATACGGTCACCCGTGACCTTGAAGCTCTCGACCTTGACCTCCATGACGACGCCGAACCGGCCGCTTTTCGCCTTCGCGTGACCGAGCTCGGCGATCCAGATCGCGCCGTTCGGCTCGAAAACGACGTAGAGGAAGCTGCCTTTCTCGGCGGGGTCACCGGTCTGCCATTGAGCAATGTCGCCCTCGGCAGGGCGCGCCGACAGAAGCGCGGCATACCCGGTCCTCCCCTCCTCGTCGAGCTTGACGCGAGCGGCGCGGACATGCTTCAACCCCGCGTCAACTCCTCCGACCACGAAGGTTCCTTCGACCTTTCCCTGCGTCGTTTCCTGGGGCTCCGCTGCCGTCGCGGGCAGGGACATGACGGAGAGAAGCAGGACGGACAAAACGCGATTTCTGGACGTACGAAGCAATGGGCTCTCCTTGATTTGCGCTCAACCAACCGGATATTCTGACTAGAGGATGATATCTCATCGCGGAAGCCAGACCTGAGAGCCACCCTCAGGCGAAATCTTCTTCAGCAGGTCCCCCCAATGTAGAGACGCCCCGTGGGGCGGCTCCAAGGCGGCGAGATCCCTCCGGAAATAATGCCGTGCCGCGGGATCTCTCGCCAGTCCGAGCCGTCCTTCCCGATCCGGAGACGCCCCACGGGGCGTCTCTACATTGGGGGGCGCTCCGACCTCCTCTGACCTGGATTCAGCCGTGAAAAATTTTTGGCAATTATATGCCTGGATCGACTGCGTTCAAATTCGTACGGATTATTTTCCAACCATAAGATGCGCCCTTCTCCTACAAGGCTCGGCCACAGAGTGCCCAGTGGCTAACGCCGCATGTTGATCCCCTCTCCTCCTCGTGCAAATATCGCCGCCCATGCCCTCAATGGCTCACGAGATCCTCGTGGATCTCTTCAAGAACCGTCCCTCGCTCGCCGCCGAGATCCTGGCCGAGGTGCTGGGCGTCCCGCTTCCGCCTTACAGCGAAGCCCGCCTCGCCTCGACTGACTTGACGGAAATTCAGCCTGCTGAATACCGTGCCGATGCCGTCGTCACCCTTCTCGACAACGACGTCTCCGTCCGGGTGATCATTGTCGAGGTCCAACTCGCGGTCGACTCCAGAAAGCGCCTGAGCTGGCCCGCCTACGTGACGGTCTCGCGCGCAATCCACGATTGTCCGGCGGATCTCCTCATCGTCGCGCCCGAGTTGGCCGTCGCCGGCTGGTGCGCGGAACCGATCGAGATCGGCGTCCCCGGTTTCGTCCTGCATCCGCCGGTGCTGCGCCGCACCGCCGTTCCGGTCGTGACGGACCCCACGGAAGCGGCCCGCCGGCCCGAGCTCGGGGTGCTCTCCGCGATGGCCCACGGCGAGACCGGTCAAGGAGCGACGATCGCCGCCGCGGTGCTGCCTGCGGTCCGGGGACTCGACGAGGACAGGGCCAGGTTCTACTACGATCTCGTATACAATTCCCTGAATGAGGCGGCTCGCCGGGCACTGGAGGCAATGATGAAGGGCTACGAATACCAGAGTGATTTCGCGAAGAAATACGTCGCGCAGGGACGCGCCGAGGGGCGCGACGAGGGGCGTACCGAGGGGCGTGCCGAAGAGGCAGCTCGCAACCTGCTGACCGTGCTGCGGACTCGCGGCATCCCGGTGCCGGACTCCGTCCGCGAGCACATCCTGGCGCAGAAGGATCCGGAGCGGCTGGAGCGCTGGCTGGAAAAGGCTATCTTTGCCAATTCGGTCGCCGCGGTCATCGACGAACCGAATTGAAAGGGATAGGGCGAGCCGCTCTCCGCGACCTGCCCGCCTGGTGGACTCGCACCGCAGACTAATCCCACTCTGTAAGCCTGCAACTCAATCAAAGCTAGCGAAGAGCAAGCCCCGCCAGGGGCGGCCGACATTAGCCCGGGATTTCAATCCCGGGAACCCGGCGCACCCCGTGTTTCCAGAGCCCCGCCAGGGGCGACAGGGGGCGTCGGTGGAAGGCGGCTCCTGTCACCCCTGGCGGGGTTTCATTGGGATTGGGGGGCCTGGGTCCCCGGGCCTGAAGGCCCGGGCTAATGCCAATGCTGTTCATTTAACGATCTCGAGGCCGACAGGGGTTCGAGTCGGGGGGGTTCTCTTAGACCGGCTGCGGGTAGGGAATTTGCTGACTTTCCGTTTCACCGCGCGAGGGTTGTGGCGTCCCCGGCTGGAAACGACTCGGCTCTCAAGGATCTCGTTGAGCA
>DATHUD010000427.1:0-6834 GCA_035462575.1 Thermoanaerobaculia bacterium
CCGGCAGGTAGGCCGCGAAGAGCGAGACGGCCGCCAACCCCAGGGAAACCGCCGCAAAGGTGGCCGGGTCGGTCGAGCCGACTCCGAAAAGCAGGCTCGACATCACCCGGGTCGCGACAAAGGCGAGAATCAGGCCGGCTCCGAGACCCAGGAGAGCGAGCGTTCCAGCTTCTTTGAGGACAAGGCCGAGCACCGTGCCGGGCTGAGCGCCCAACGCCATGCGAAGGCCCATCTCCCGCGTGCGCTGGGCGACCGAGTAGGAGGTGATGCCGTAGATGCCCACGGCCGCGAGCACCAGGGCGAGGCCGGCGAAGATCACCAGGAGCACCATGTTGAAGCGCCGGCCCGCGACCGAGGCGGAGACCATCTCTTCCATGGTCCGCATCCGGTCGATCGGCTGGTTCCGGTCCACGGCGAACACGGCCGCGCGGGCGTCGGGGATCAGGCGCTTCGGATCGCCCGCCGTGCGCACCACGAAGCTCATCTGCCCCGACGAAGACTGCGCCTGGGGCACGTAGAGCTGCGGGCGCGCATCCACGTGGAGCCCGGAGTTGCGCACGTTGCCCACGATGCCTGCGACCGTGATCCAGGGCTCGTCCGACTGGCCGAAGCCTCCGAAGCGGAAGCGCTTGCCGAGCGCGTTCTCTCCGGGCCAGTAGGCGCGGGCCAGGGTCTCGTCGATCACCGCCACGGGCGCCCCGTCGAGGCGGTCGCCGTCCGTGAAGAGCCGCCCGGCAACGAGCGGGATGCCCATGGCCTCGAAGTAGCCCGGCGTGGCCTGCCGGAAATCCCCCAGCGGGACGTCCTCGGGCTTCGGCTGCGGCTTGCCCTCGATGACCATCCCCTCGATGTTCTCCTCCCCGCTCATGGGGAGGTTCGACACCATGCCGGCTCCGGTGACGCCCGGCACGGCCCGGAGCCTCTCCTCCACCCGCTGGGTGAAGGCCACGCGCTCCGCGTCGTTGTACTTCCCCTGGGGCAGGAGGAGCCGCAAGGTCAGGACGCCCTCCGGCCGGAACCCGGGGTCCACGGCGGTCAGCCGCGCGAAGCTCCGAATGAGGAGGCCGGCGCCTACCACCAGGAGCACCGCGACCGCCGTCTCCACGATCACAAGGGCCGCCCGCGTCCGCCCGCTCTTCGATGTGGCGGAGCCCGCCCGGGTTCCTTCCCGCAGCGTCTCCGAGAGATCCGGCCGGGTCATCTGGAAAGCCGGAACGAGCCCCGCGAGCGCCCCGGTGAGCAGGGTGACCAGCAGCGTGAAGCCCAGGATACGGAGGTCGAGCGAGATCTCGCCGGACACCGGGATGTCCTCCGGAATCCACACGGAGAAAGCCTTCAGCCCCCAGAAGGCAAGGAGAAGGCCGAGCCCGCCGCCCAGGAAGGCGAGGAGCGCGCTCTCGGTCAAGAGCTGGCGCACCATCCGCCCCCGGCCCGCACCCAGCGCCGTGCGGACCGCGATCTCCTTCTGCCGCGCCGCCGCCTGGGCCAGGAGGAGGTTCGCCACGTTCACGCAGGCGATCAGGAGGACCATTCCCACGGCGGCCAGGAGGATCAGAAGAGCCGGCCTGACGTCGCCCGTGAGCTGCTCGGGCAGCGGCTCGGCGCGGTTGCGCCACCCCGCGTCCGAATCGGGATACCGCTTCTCGATCTGGTCCGCGATGGCGCTCAGCTCCGCCTGCGCCGCCTGCAGGCCGACGCCCGGCTTCAAAAGCCCCAAAGCGAGATAGCTGCGATTGCCCCGCCTCTGCCGGTTCTCCGCGGGGAGGGCGAGCGGGGTCCAGATCTCCGGCTTCGCCGCGAACCCGTAACCCTTCGGCATCTCGCCGCCCCGGGGGAACTCGAAGGACGGGGGCATCACGCCCACGACCGTCATCGGCGTGTCGGAGAGCCGGATCGTCTTGCCGATCACGCCGCGGTCCCCGCCGAACCGGCGCATCCAGAAGGCGTGAGAGAGCACGACCGACGTGCCCTTGCCCGGCTCGTCATCCGCCGGCTGGAGCGTCCGCCCGGCCAGCGCCGGGGTCCCCAGAGCCTCGAAGAATTCGCCGGACACGGCCACCGACCCCAGCAGCTCGGGCTCCCCCTCGCCCGTGAAGGGGGTCCGGTTGGACGTCACCATCGCCATCTTCTCGAAGGATTTGGCCTCCTTCCAGTCGTAGAACGCCCCCGGAGAGACCGGCAGCTTGTCCGGGAACCCCACCCGGGCCGCCAGCTCCGGGTTCGAAGCCCAGATCATCACCAGCCGCTCCGGATTCCGGAACGGCAACGACTGAAGGAGCACCGAGTCCACGACACTGAAGATCGCCGTATTGGCCCCGATCCCCAGAGCCAGCGTGATCACCGCGATGACCGTAAACACCGGGCGCTTCAAGAGCGTCCGGCCGGCAAATCGAAGGTCTTGGAGGAGTGTTTCCATGGGGTCCGCCCTTTCCTGTCCTGTCGAGCCTTACGCCGGAGGGCGGGGGGAGGTTTCAGGGGGGCGGAATTTGCTGACTCGGCTCCGGCCGCCCTTAGGCGACCGCCGCCTGCCTGTTTCTAACCCCGGCAAGGCGGACCAAGGTGTTGTCAGGCGGCGTCGCGGATGTCGGGCTTCGTCCTCCTTCAGGACTACCAGGAGTTCTATCGTAGACGCATTGGTCGCTCTCCAAGGCTCCAATCTGCCGAGGATGAAGCCGCCTTGCTTGCTGACTGATTTAACTTCGGGCTCTCTCTGAAAAAAGCCGCTCGCGGCCAGCAAGATTTAAAATGAAGCACTTGGCTTGACCATGAGTCGAGGACTTCTTAGGCGCGCCTATGCTCCCAAGGATATTTTGACCTTAATGCATAGCACCAAGGCAAAAAATCGACAGAGAATCAGTCGTTATTGTTATCGTCTTAGCAATCGGATCTATCACTCCCGGCACCGGAGCCCATCCCGCCTCAGTCAATTTATACATTATTAACTCTGATTCATTAACTCCTGCCCGCAAGAAGGAAGGGTTGTAGAAGAAGGTGAGCGTCATAGGCAGCGCAGGGTCGCCTTCAAGATTGAGATACCATAGCTGCGCGGGTTGAGTTGCAACGCCAAAGCTGAGAGGTGGCAGACTGCCCACCGACCAAGATGCCGCCTCCGGTTCATGGACCCTATGCGGCACCGAGACTTGAATGAGAATAGGGATTGCGGTCAGGTATCCTTCGCTAGTCGAAAGATAATTGATCAAAACAGGAAACGGCGGGGGCACTGAATTCGGTATCGGTATCTCAATGTTCCGACCTGAAGGAATGGTAACTCTTATGGGAACCGGAAGCGGCAAATCAAACTGGCCGGACGAACAATCAGGAATATCCAAGCTTTCGCACTCATCCTTTTCCCAGTTACAAAAATTAATGGTGCAAGGGTCGCCCTCCTCGCAAAGGAACAAATTCAGTGCCTCTGAAGCCCAATGAAATGGAGTACTTCCCGAATGACAGCCCCATGCAGGATTACAGATTTCCTCTCCATTACAAAATTTCCCGTCATCGCAGATTAAATGGTTTCCATCTATACAGTGACCATGTTCATCACAGGCATCCTGGACACAGGCGTCCTGCCGTCCACAAGAGCTACCAGAAGGTTCCCATCCACAAGTGACTGAACAGCAATCCCCGTTTTTCCTATTTCCGTCATCGCACTCCTCCCCGGGATCGAGCACACCGTTCCCGCAGTTTTTCAACAATGGTATACCTGCACCCAGAATATCATATGGCATTGAAGACATTTTGATATAGTCAAGATTTCCGTAGATCAATTCTGAATTTGAATTGCTTGCGGGGCAACAGGTTCCATTTGAGGAAAATACCGCAAGGCCCTCTGCCTCGAGTTTTCTCGGAATGCGAAAGCGCAGAGAAGAAAAAGAAATACGCGCAGCAATCAGATCCATGCTATCGCCCTCTCCATCTAAAGCATTAATATGGGACGCCAAAAAAGGAGAACCTCCAGAAAATTGAATGTGAGGAAATTCCGGATAACCCGGATTTTTCCTATACTGTAAATACCAGTTAGTAAAAGGTCGCTCCGAAATCTGGACATCCAAAGATCGGCTGAGAAGAGGATCTACCAATGTATTCAAAAAGACCGAACTGTCTTGAAAGGATGTCACTGCAATTTCGTTGCCTAGCGAGAATTCAAAATCTCTGCTGGTTAATCTGTAGGATATCTGTTGCTTGGTGAGTAATGGTACTACTTCTATTCCTCCCGTAGCTGCCAAACCATGAAGGTGGACCTCCCATGTGCCATAAAAGGAGTCGAACCATTGCTCGCCAGGAGCAGTTATATCAAGTGATTTTACCAAAACTTGGGACGAAGAAATTTTTTGCTCGTCAATCCAGCCGGCAATATCAAATTCCTCCCTGGGGAAAACGATAGTAAGAATTCTTACTTCGCTTTCCGCAAGATTAATCGCTCTCTCCAATGTAATGCCATTAAAATTAACACCAATAACATGACGACCGGGAGTAAGGGAAATAGGCGTATCATAATTTTCCGCGGTTGAATAACGGAGAAACGAGACGCCATCAAAAATTTCAACTGCTTCAGGAGACAAGCCGCTAATGCTTGCGATTAAAATTCCTTCGGGATTGACTGGATAGATAATAACCCCGGAAGCAGCAGCGAGATGATTGGCTATAGGAAAAATAAACAATATAGCCAAACAAGCAACTCGCGTCTTCCACGGCGATGCGCGGTGCGCGCTCATGGTCGTCCTCCTTGCCGAAGCAAAATTCGGAATCTTTAACCAAGATCATACCATGAAGTGAAGTGGTGTGTCCTGAAAGGTGCTCCTGCCTGGATGGGTTGCGGTTCGAAACGACCTTCTAGCACTACCGGTGAAAATTTGCCATAAAGTGCGCCTTCACCTTCTTAATAGGCTCTTACCGACGCTCCCCTTAGATAAGGAATCGAAAAGTCGAGTAGTGATTTAGCCCTAGCACTCCCGGAGATTGCTGCAGGGCTTCGGCAAGTATACCGCTCCCCCGGAGTGCTGCCCCGGAGTCGCGAAGCCTTCCGCCGCATCCGTGGAACGCTCCGCCTCCCTCCCGGAACGCTCACGAGGCGACACGAACGCTCGCGCGCCCTGGCGGAACGCTCTGGGCCGCTCGCGGAGCATTCCGGGACGCTCGCGGAACGTCCGCGGACGCGGCGGACGGTCCCAGTCGCCGAGGAGGACTCCACGGAGGCCGCAGAACGTTCCAGCCGGGCGGTAGAAGGCTCCGCAAGGCTCGCGAAGCGTTCCCGGACCCTCGCGAGCGTTCCGCGGCCCCCTGGGAACGCTCCGGGGCGGGAGAGGAGGGTCCCGGGAATCTGCTACCCTATCCACTCGGTTCTCACGGGAGGAGCCCTGGGCTCCCTGCCATCCCCCTGCATCTGAGGAACGAGACCGCCGGCGCGCGGCGCGGCCGGCACGGGGTTTTCGCGGACATCATGAGCAAGCTGAACGACGAAGTTTCCCAGCGGCGGACTTTCGCCATCATCTCCCACCCGGACGCGGGCAAGACCACGCTGACGGAGAAGCTCCTGCTTTTCGGCGGCGCCATCCAGATGGCCGGCGCGGTCAAGGCCCGGGGCGAGGCGCGGCGCGCGCGGTCGGACTGGATGAAGGTCGAGCAGGAGCGCGGCATTTCGGTGACCGCGTCGGTGATGACCTTCGAGTATGGCGGCTGCACGTTCAACCTGCTCGACACCCCCGGTCACGAGGACTTCAGCGAGGACACCTACCGCACGCTGACAGCCGTGGACTCGGCCGTGATGGTGATCGACGCGGCCAAGGGCATCGAGACACAGACGCGCAAGCTCTTCGAGGTCTGCCGCCTGCGGAACGTCCCCATCATCACCTTCATCAACAAGCTCGACCGCGAGGGGCGCGAGCCGTTCGACCTGATGAGCGAGGTCGAGCAGGACCTCCAGCTCCACGTGACCCCGGCCTCGTGGCCGATCGGCATGGGCCAGAGCTTCCTCGGCTGCTACGACCTGTTCCACGACCGGCTCCTCCTTTTAGACCGCTCGCGCCGCGACGTGGTGCGCGAGCCCGAGGTCTGCCAGGGGCTGGACGATCCGCTGCTCGACAAGCGGCTGGGCGAACGGGCGGTCTCGAAGCTCCGCGAGGAGGTGGAGATGGCCCGCGGCCTCTGCCCCGAGTTCGACCTCGACTCCTACCGCGAGGGGCATCTGACGCCGGTCTTCTTCGGAAGCGCCTTGAACAACTTCGGCGTCCGCGAGCTGCTCCAGGGCCTCGGCCAGGTGGCGCCGCCGCCCCGGCCGCAGCCCGCGGTCACCCGGCTCGTCGAGCCCACCGAGGAGAAGGTCAGCGGCTTCGTCTTCAAGATCCAGGCGAACATGGACCCCAAGCACCGGGACCGCGTCGCCTTCGTCCGCCTCTGCTCGGGCCGCTTCGAGCGGGGGATGAAGATGCTCCACGTCCGCTCCGGCAAGACCCTGGGCATCCACAACCCGTTGCTCTTCATGGCGCGGGACAGAGAGCTCGCCGAGGAGGCGTACGCGGGGGACATTATCGGCATTCCGAACCACGGCAACCTGCGGATCGGCGACGCGCTGACCGAGGGGGAGGAGCTGCGCTTCACGGGCATTCCGAGCTTCGCACCGGAGCTTCTCAAAAAGGTCCGCCCCGAGGACCCGATGCGGGCCAAGCACCTGGGCCGGGCCCTCCTCCAACTCGCCGAGGAGGGGGCGGCGCAGATCTTCCGGCCGGCGATCGGCAACGAGTGGATCGTGGGGGTCGCGGGCGCGCTCCAGTTCGACGTGCTCGCGGACCGCATCCGGACCGAGTACAACATCCCCGTCCACTTCGAGGGGACGAG
>DATHUD010000428.1:0-4498 GCA_035462575.1 Thermoanaerobaculia bacterium
CCCAGGGCGCGGAGCCAGTTTGCGGCATAGGAAAAGTTTTCGAGGTTCGCCTGGCGCAGCATGAGCGGGACGTACAGGAACGAGATCGCAAGCTGGATCAGGAACGCCGAGCGGCCGCCGACCTCGTTGTCCAATCCTTGAATGTTCATGAAATACGTGGCCGCCGCGGCGAACACCGCGATGAAGATGCAGATCAGGGCATAGAAGGGCTGCTTCTGGAGCCGCGGAGTCGTGAGCTGCTTCCAGCCGTAGCCGATCACGCCCACGCTGAAGATGAAGCCCAGGTCCAGCAGCACCCAGACGACGTTCGCGCCCTGGAAGAGCAGGCCCATGTTGTTGTAGGCGAGGAAGCTCCAGGTGAACTCCCAGCCCACGTCGCAGCAGCCGGCGAAGACGGGCATCTCCACGTACTTGAGCTTGACGATGTTCCGGATGTAGATCCCGTACGCGATCACCCACAAGAGGCAGCCGAGCCCGTAGACCGAAAGCTCCGCCGGCGTGTAATCGATCAGATTGATCCAGGCGGTCTGGCCGTTCATTTTCTTCCTCCCCAATCGTAGGTCAAATGAAGCAGAGCGCGGCGCCGCAGGAGGTCGCCGCCGAAGATCTCGTAGTGCTCATGATCGAAAAGATTGGTGACGTCGATCCCTAAGCGCCAACCCGTTTTCAGGTCCGTGCTCCAGGAGAGGTCGGCCACCGTGTAGGAGGGCACCTCGCCGGCGAAGACGCCGGACTGCCAGGGGAAGCCGTCCACCCAGCGGGCGCGCAGGCCGCCGTCGAAGCGGCCCTGGCTGTAGGCGATCCCGAAGCCCACCTGGTTTTCGGGCGCGTTGGCCGCGAGGGGGCTCTCGTGGGCCGCCTCGCGGACGTCGAATTCGAAGCGCGTGTAGCTCAGGTCGATGCGCCAGGGATCGAAGGCCACGTTCAGGCCCGCTTCGAGGCCGCGCGTCTCGACAAGGCCGAAATTCGTATAGGAGAGGAGAGGGATGAACGCCGTGCCGTCCGGCCGTAGCGAGAGGGTGGCGAAAAGCTCCGGCGGCAGCGCCGCGGCGAGCGCCGCGAGCACGGCCGCGGAGGCTTCGGGAGAGAGCCCGGCCGGCGGCCGGTAGGGGGTGAACGTGTCTCCCGCAAAAAGGCCCAGGCTCGTGCCCGACGTCGGCAGGAGGGGAGTCGTGAAATTCTCGAGCTCGCTCCGGTAGGCGTTCACCGTCAAGAACGCGTGCCGGCCGAGGATGGCGGTGTAGCCCAGCTCCAGGCTCGTGATCTCCTCGATCCCGAGGTCCGGATTGCCGGCGGCCACGATGGGCACGGAGCCGAGCCCCAGGCGTGTCCCGCCCAGGAGCGGCGCGAGGCTCTGCTCCAGGGCCGAGAGGTCGAGGGGCGCGGCCACGGGCAGGTCGAGGTAGACCTCGGCGAGCGTGGGGCTCTGGAACGCGGAGCTCCAGGAGAGGCGCAGGGTATGGAACGGGTGTGCCGCCCAGACCAGGGCCAGCCGGGGGGAGAACCGCTCGTCGTGCAGATTGCTCTTGCCCCAGCGCAGCGAGGCCACGGCTTCGAGATTCCCGCCCACGCCGTAGCTCGCCTGCCCGAAGAGAGCGGAATTCTCCGCGGACCGGGCTGCCGAGAAGAGCGTCTGCCGGCCCTGGGGGTTCGCGGTGTCCACGCGGATCTCGCTGTAGAAGGCCCCGCCCGAGAGCCGCCCCCGCCCACGCGCGAATTCAGCCGTTCTCTTGACCTCCGCCGTCGCGCGGGATTCCTCGAAGTAGTCCTCGAACCCGGTGGAGAGGTGGAGCTCCCGGTCGGCCTCGCGCCGCGTCCAGGTTCCGAGGAGGTCCCAGCGGGTGCCGCCCAGCGCGAAGCGCGCCCATGGCCCGCTCACCTCCTGGCGCTGGACGCGCCCGGACTCGGTGATCGTCGTGATCCCGGCGTGCGCCATGTCGCCCGCCTCGACCGTGAGGAGCCGGCTCTCGCCGAGCTCCCGGTCGAGGCGCGCGCTCAGCCATCTTGCGCGGATGCGGTCGCGCTCCGGCTCGATCACCTCGCGCGGCAGCGGCTCGTACTCGGCCTGCCCGACCCGGGAGCGGGTGAAGTCGTCGCTCTCCTGGGCCGAGCCCACGAGCTTCACCCAGAAGCCGTCACCGATCTCCCCTCCGAACCGGGCGTCCAGGCGACGGGTTTCGAGCTCGCCCGCCGTCAAACCCACGCGCACCCCCCGGCTCTCCCGGGGCGTCTTCGTGGTGAGGGCGAGGACGCCGTTGAACGCGCCGGCCCCGTAGAGCGCGGCGCCGGGGCCGCGCACGAGCTCGACCTTGGCGATCTCGTCCAGAGGAAGGCCGGCGGAGCCCCACTCCTGGCCGCCCGCGAGGATCGCGAGAGAAGGCTCGCGGCCGTCGAGCAGGGTGAGGATGCGGCGGTTCACCGGCCGGTTGAAGCCGCGGGCGTTCAGGTTCCAGTCGTAGACACCGCTCTGGACGAGGTCCACGCCCGGCGTGCCGGCGAGGAGGCGCGGCAACTGGCCGTGCGCCGCCTGCCGCTCGATCTCTTCCGCTTCGAGGACGGTGACCGCCGAAGGCGCTTCGGCGATCGGCTCGCTCTGCCGCGAGGCGGCCTCCACGGTCAGCGTGTCCGCGAAGCTCGGAGTCTCTTCGGGAACGTCCGCCGGTTCCTGGCCGGCCGCTCCCGAAGGCCAGGCCAGGAGAAGGGCCAGAGAGGTTGCGACCCTTTTCACACCAGTCCCGAGCCCCGCAGGTCGGCGAGCGTGGTGGGGATGGTGAACTCCACCTCGCCGCCGCGGCCCACCTTGACCATCTCCGAGTTGATCAGGTCGCTCGCCATCAGCATGAAATTCGGCGGCATGACGCGCCAGAGGCCGTGGAGGACGAACAGGCCGGCGGTGAGGACGGCCTTGACGACCGGGTGGCCGGCCACGGGCTCGAACCCGACCCGCGCCATGTCTTCCTGGCTCAGCAGCTCGGCCATGGCGAGCTGCGGGACCACGCCGAAGCCCAGGAGGCGCAGCCCGCGGGGGACCATCTGCACCATCATCTCGAGGTTCACCTGCGTCAGCCGGACTCCCGCGGGGTTCTCCTCGGGCCCGGTGTAGTGCCGGCGGGCATAGGAGGCGTAGAACAGGGCGGCCTCCTCGTAGCTCGCGGGGATCCAACTGTCGTCGTCCGGCCGGCCGGGAGGGTGGATGCCCATGAGCTGGGCGAAGATCCGCCACCGGTAGTACTTGTCCTCGGAGAACGGAAGGCCGAGCTTGCCCATCCCCTCGTGGACCAGGTACGAGAAGCCCATGATCGTGGCCAGCATGTCCTCGTGGTTGACGGGGATGCCGAACCGCTGGTGAAACCCGGGCCTGTAGGTGCCGGCCAGGTGACGGATGCCGGCGTGGAGCAGCCGCATCTTCTGGGCCATCAGGACGGCGCGCCCACCGGAGGCGAAGGACCCTGTCCCCCCGAGGTTGATCAGCAATTGGAGGACGCCCATCAACCGTTTGAACGGGTGGGTATCCAAGTCGTCCGAGATGGTGAGGATTTCCGTGATCCTGGGAGCCGCGTAGCCGCGCGGCATGCTCGAAGCCAGCATCACGAGGCAGGCGGCCGGGCCGTAGGGGAGCAGGGCGTTCTTGCTGTCGAGCCGCTCCACGTCGGCGTTCGCCGGCAGCGCGGCCGTCTGCGCGATGAACTCGCGGAGCGGCTCCGGGGCGTCCGCCGGCATCTGGCTGTCGTCGGAGCGCATCTGCTGGAAGATGAGCCCGATCTGCCGAAGGCCCTGATCTTCGATCAGGCGGCGGACCGTCCGATCGGCCAGCTCATCGCTCTGGTTTTTGAGCTCATTGAGGAACCGGTCATCCGACCACTTAGAATCCGGCATTTTAATGTTTCCTGCCGACTGCATGCGGAGAGCCGTGCCTCGCGCGAGAGGACCGAACCGTTCGGTCTAAAATACTTTCTCTTCTGATTCTGAACGATTCGAGAGTCTAGCAGGCGGGGGGCGGGAGGTAAAGAAGGCCGGCTATGGATTGAACAGCTCCAGCCGCGCGGAGTAGGTCACGGATTCCCCGGGCTCCAGAATGACCATCCCCGTGTCCACATCCCGTCCCCACTGCGGTCCGAAGGGATCGGCCCAGTTGAGTTGCGGCTCCACGACGGCGATTTTCCGCTCCGGCGGGCCGTAGACCTGGAGGGCGCGGATGGGCGGGGAGGTCCCCACGATGCGAAGGCCGTAGGACGCCGCGGGGTCGATCACCTCGGCGATCGCCTGGCCGTCCCGGGTTTCGAGCTCGACGAAGCAGTCGTCCAGGTAGAGGTCTCCGAGCGGCTTTCCTCCGGGCTTCGAAAAGTCGTAGGGGGTTCCGGCCACGGGGAGGACCTCTCCGGTGGGGAGAACCTCGTCGTAATCGTTCACCACCGTGCGGGAGCGGGCGGGGAGGTGGAGACGGCCCTGTTCCCGCTGGCCGCTCGGGAGGAGGAAGTAGGGGTGCCAGCCGATTCCC
>DATHUD010000429.1:0-1629 GCA_035462575.1 Thermoanaerobaculia bacterium
CCGGCCCAGACGAGAATCAGGGCGAGGGCCACGGCCGGCGCGCCGACCCCCAAGGCGAAGAGGAGGATGCGTTTCTCGAAGGAGAGGCTCCGGCCGTCGGCTTTCGGGAAGGCGGCGCGCGCGCTCCGCCGCCGGACCTCGATCTCAGAGGCCATGCTTCTCCAGCCGCCGGTAGAGGGCGCTGCGCGACAGACCCAGCGCGTGAGCGGCCTGGCTGACGTTGCCGCCGTAGCGGGCGAGCGCCTTCTGGATGAGCACCCGCTCGACCTCCTCGAGCGTCAGGTCTTCGAGGCGGGCGGAAGCCGGGGACCCTCCGGTTGCGGGCTGGAGCCCCAGGTCCGCGGCCCGCACCTCTTCTCCCACTGCCATCAGCACAGACCGCTCGACCGCGTGGTCCAGCTCCCGGACGTTGCCCGGCCAGTCGTGGGCGAGGAGCGCCCTCCGGGCCCCCTCGTCGAACCCGCGCAGGGGCTTCCGATAGCGCAGCGCGTGCTGGGTCAAGAAGTGCTGGGCGAGCGGGAGGGTGTCGTCCCGCCGTTCGCGCAGAGACGGGATACGGATCTCGACCGTGTTCAGCCGGAAGAGGAGGTCCTGCCGGAAGCGCCCGGCCGCCACCTCCTCGCGGAGGTCCGCGTTGGTGGCCGAAAACACGCGGACGTCCGCCGTCCGCGTCTTCGACGACCCCAGCCGCTCGAACTCGCCGGTTTCCAAGACCCGGAGGAGCTTCGCCTGCTGGGCGAGGGTGATGTTCGAGATCTCGTCCAGAAAGAGCGTGCCGCCGTCCGCCAGCTCGAAGCGGCCCACGCGGTCGGTCTTGGCGTCGGTGAAGGCGCCGCGCACGTGGCCGAAGAGCTCGCTTTCGAAGACCGACTCCGAGAGGCCGCCGGTGTTGACCGTGACCATGGGCTGGCCCGCCCGCGGGGACACGGCGTGGAGGGCCCGGGCCACCACCCCCTTGCCCGTGCCGTTCTCGCCGGTGATGAGGACGTTCGCCTGCGAGGGGCCGACCCGCTCGATCAGGTCGAGCACCGGCTTCATCTCCGCCGACTCGGCGACCAGGACCGGCTCGCCCGTCCCGCGCAGCAGCTCGTTTTCCGCCTGGAGGCGCTCCCCCCGGCGCAGAGCCACCCTTAAGTCGACCTGGGTTTTGAGGATCGAGACCAGCCGGTTGTTGTCCCAAGGCTTTTCGATGAAGTCGCGGGCCCCCTGCCGCATGGCTTCGACCGCGAGCCCCACGCTCCCCCAGGCGGTCATCACGACGACCGGGAGAGCCGCGTCGATCACCCGGAGCTTTCCCAGGAGGTCCAGCCCCTCCCGGCCGGAGGTCGTGTCCCGGGTGTAGTTCAGGTCCATCAGCACCACGTCGAGCGGACGGGTGGCGACGGCCTGGATGATCTCTGAAGGGGAGGCGGCGGTCTCGCTCTCGAACCCCTCGGCTTTCAAGAGCAGGCGCAGGGCCTCGCGCACCTCGCGCTGGTCGTCGGCGATCAGGACCCGGGGCTTCGGGGGCGACACGTTCATCAACGGAGACTTTACACCGGCCCCCACCCGGCCCTCACCCCCTAACCCCCTCTCCCACCACCCCTCCCGCCCTCCCTGGGAGAGGGGGAAAAGATAGGTCGGTGGTTT
>DATHUD010000430.1:0-25067 GCA_035462575.1 Thermoanaerobaculia bacterium
AACACCGCCTCGACCACGAAGTCGATCCGTTTGAGGTCGTCATAGTCCGCCGTCGGCAGGATCCGGCCCATCGCCTGCTTGGCCTCGGCGTCGGTCATCCGGCGGCGCTTGACCCGCTCCTTGAACTGCTGCTGGCAGAAGCCATAGCCCCGCCCCACGGCCGCGAGGTCGCGGTCTTTCAAGACGATCGGGACCCCCTTCTGGGCGAGCACCTGGGCGATCCCCGCGCCCATGAACCCGGCGCCGAGGACACCCACCCGGGTCACCGGGCGCGCCGCCTTGGCGATCTTGCCGGCCCGGGCCTCGACCTCGTTCTTGGCGAAAAAGATCGAGATCAGGTTCTTCGCGGTCTCGGAGACGACGAGCTCTGAAAACGCGCCGGCCTCGAGGTCCAGGGCGCGGCGCAGCGGCAGCTTGCCCCCCTCGCGGACGACGTCGATCGCCACGAGCGGCGCCGGGTAGTGGCCGCCGGTCTTCTCCATCACCCCGGCCCGGGCCTTGTCCCACACGAATCGGCCGCCGAGCGGCGTCTTCGAGAGGAAATCGCCCGCCCGGGACGCGAAAGGCTTGGGACGAGCCTTTTTCTCCCCGCGGCCGCCCCGGAGGAGTTGCTCGGCCGCCGTCCGCAAATCGGCCGGGTGGCAGGTCTCGTCCACCAGGCCCAGGCGCTTCGCCTTTTTGGCGTCCACCTGCTTGCCGGTGAGGATGAGGTCCAGGGCGTCCGGCACGCCGATCAGGCGCGGCAGGCGCTGCGTGCCGCCGAGGCCGGGGATGAGCCCGAGCTGGACCTCGGGGAGGCCGAGCTTCGTCTTCGGGTGCTCGGTCGCCACGCGCCGCTTGCAGGCGAGCGCCAGCTCCAGGCCGCCGCCCAGGGCGGCACCGTGGATGGCCGCCACGGTGGGGAAGGGCAGGCGGGCGAGCCGCTCCATCAACTCGTGGCCGCGTTGCAGCATGTCGAGGATGGCGTCCTTGTCCGTCAAGGTCAGGAGCTCTTCCAGGTCCGCGCCGGCCACGAAGCCGTCCGGCTTGCCGGAATAGATCACGAGCCCCTTCGCGTCCGCCCGCTCGATCAGGCCGAGCTGCTCCCCGAACCATTCGAAGAGGCGCGTAGACAGGGTGTTGACCTTCTTGCCGGGCTCGTCCAGCCGGAGCCAGACGATGCCGTCTTCGAGGGCGAGGGCGCCCGGGGCCGCCCCGGCGCCGGTGAGCTTGGCTTTGGGTAGCGCTTCGATGACCGTCATGAGGCCATCCTAGGGATTTATGCCGCAGTGTGTCAAGAAAATTGGGAGGGGTGCGGCAGGAAAATTCCTTTATGCTAAGATCGCATGAATTCGCGATCCTGTCCCCTGGAGGAGTAGCCATGCGTTCTCTTGTCGCCCTTTCGATCTTCGTTGTCCTCTCCCTCGCCTCCGGAGCTTCCGCGGTGACCCTCGAAGGGAGCCCGGAGTTCCAGGTCAACGTCACGGCCTTGGGAGAGCAGCGGTTCGCCGACGTCGCGATCGACGCAGCCGGCCGCTCCATGGCCGTGTGGAACAGCGATCATCTGGGCCCGCAAGCTCTGACGCGGATCTATGGCCGGATCTATGGCGCCTCGGGGGCTCCCCTCACCGGTGAATTCGAGATCTCCGATCCGGGGAGCTCGTTCCAGCTCAAGGCCAGGGTGGCGGCGTCCACGACCGGATTCCTGGTGGTCTGGAGCCAAGGGAATGGAATCTCCGCCCGCCGGTTCGACGCCGGCGGCCATCCGCTCGGGGCGGCCTTCGTCCTCAGCACGTCCGGAAGCCAGCCGGCGGTCGAGGCCCGGCCGGGAGGAGGTTTCCTCGTGGTCTGGGCCGATGACACCGGAATCCGCGGTGTGATCCTCGACAGCGACGCCATCCCGGGATCGGTGCTCACGCTGGTCCACAAGGCCGGCTCGGCGCTCGAGCCCTCCCTCGCGGTGGCCCCGTCGGGAGACTTCCTGGTCGCGTGGTCCATGGGAGAGGGGTACTTCACCGAGGACATCTGGGCACGTCTCTTCCACGAAAACGGCCAGCCCCAGCAGGGCCATGCGTTCCTGGTCAACGGCGAGGCCCCCTATCAGGCCGGCTACCAGAACGGCTCGGCCGCGGTGTTCCATGCGGACGGCAGCTTCTCGATCGTCTGGCAGACGGTCCTGAGCATCGGCGGCGGCCGCCTGGGAGTCTACGGCCGGACGTTCGTCGGCTCGGGGCAGCCGCAGGCCGGGGTCACCGTGCTCGACTCAGGCGTCACGCCCTACTCCCTCGAGCCGCTGGCCCTCGCTTCCAATCCTTACGGCCGCCTCCTCCTTCTCTGGAGCGGCACGGGCCCGGAGGACGAGGGCGTCCACGGCCGGATCCTCGGTCCCTCCCTGCAGCCTCTGGGCGACCCCTTCCTCGCCAACGTGTTCAAGGGCGAAGACCAGAGCGAGCCGGCCGTCGCCGCGGACGCCCACGGCAACTTCATGGCGGTGTGGAGCAGCGGCTCGGGCTATCCGCAAATCCTCCCCCGGGGCGACGAAGGGCTCTCTTCGCAGGACGGCAACTTCTACGGCGTGTTCGGCCGGCGCTTCGCAGGGTGCTCCCCCGCAGCGGGCCACCTCTGCCTCGGCTCCGGCCGCTTCCGCGTGGAGGTCGCGTGGACCGACCACGACGGCAACTCCGGCACGGGGAAGGCCCGCGCCTTGACGGACGACACCGGCGCCTTCTGGTTCTTTGAGGAGAGCAACCTGGAGCTGATGCTCAAGGTGCTCGACGGCCGCGGGGTCAACGGGCACTTCTGGGTCTTCTACGGAGCGCTGTCGGACGTGGCGTACACGGTGACGGTCACGGACACGGTTACGGACGTTGTACGGACGTATACCAACCCTTCGGGGAGGATGGCGAGCCGGGCCGATGTCCAGGCCTTCTCCGATCCGGTTGCGCCGCCGGCCGCGGCCGCCGCGCCGGCCCGCGTCTCTCTGCCTTTGACGCCGCCGCTCCTCAACTGCGGAGTCGGGCCGGGGTCCACGGAGCTCTGCCTCGGAGAACGCTTCCGCGTGAGCGTCCGGTTCGTCGATCCGCGCACGGGGACGGTCGGGCAGGGCCAGCCGCTCGCGCTGACCGCGGACACGGGCGTGTTCTCCTTCTTCGACAGCGACAACCTGGAGCTGATGATCAAGGCGCTGGACGGCGGGCCCGTCAACGGCCACCACTGGATCTTCTACGGGGCGTTGTCGGACGTGGAGTACACGATCACGGTGACGGACATCTTCTCGGACGAGACGCGGACCTACCGGAACCCGGCCGGCACCATGGCCAGCCGGGGGGATACGGGGGCGTTCCCGCAGTAGGTCACCCGAGCTTGGCCAGGGCCTCTTTCGCCTCTTTGAGGCCCTGGTCCAGCTCCACGGCCTTCTTGTAATGGGTTCGCGCCAGGGCCTTGTTCCCCTGCCTCTCGTAGACGGTGCCCAGCCGGAAGTGGAAGAGGCCCAGGCTTGCCGGTGAATCGGCCGGGACGTTGCGGATCGCCTCGGCCAGCTCCTTTTCCGCCGCGGCGTCGTCCTTCCGGTAGAGGTGGATGGTGACGGCCGCGAGCGACCCGCGGACGGCGTCCCGCTTCCGGATCTCCGCCGCCTGCTCCCGCGCCTTCCTGACGCTGCCACCCATGAAGCCGGGGGCCCGGAGGTAGTACTGGATCAGGTCCTCGCGGACGTTCAGGTTGTTCGGATCGAGGACCACGGCCTTCTCCCAGGCCGCCTTGCATTTCTTGGCGAGCCCCGCCTGACGGAAGATGCTCGCCTGCATGGCGAACTGCCCGTAGGACCGGCCCAGCCACAGGAGGGTGTCGGAGCTCGGCCGGATCTCCACCGACTTTTCGAGCTGCTCCGCCGCCGGCTCGAACCGTCCCAGGGCGAAGAGGGTCCGGCCGAGGTAGTACGTCCCTTCCGCGTCCCGGGGGTTTTTCTCCACGTAGGGCTCGAAGAACTTCCGCGCCTCCTCGAAGCGCCGGCTCTCGAAGAGCTGGACGCCCGGCGCGATCGCCTCGGAAGCCGCGAACGCCGGAACCGTGCTCCAGAGCAGGAGGGCCGCGGTCGCCAGGACCCTCCGGAACGTCCCTCTCTTCATCCTCATCTCCTGTCGGCCTATTTCCTGCCGGAGGGTGCCGTCATGCCGATCGGGGTGTCGTCCCGCTTCCAGGTGGCGCGGAGGAAGCGGGCGAGGAAACCCGAGTAGGAGGAGCCGGTGACGCTTCTCGGGAGGCGGTCCCGCAGCAGGTGATGGAGCTTTCTCAGGTTGTAGCTGGGGATCTCCGGGTAGAGGTGGTGCTCCAGATGGTAGTTCTCGTTGAGCACCAGGAAGCGGACGAGCGGCCCGGGGTGGATCGACCGGCTCGCGAGCAGCGGGTCGGTGGGATCGGTGATGCCGTGCTGGGTGAAGCCGCGGATCTGGGTCATGTACGCCACGACGACGAGCGGGATCAGCCAGCCGTGGAGCAGCGTCTCGAACGGGATCAGGAGGAACGCGGCCGTCCAGGCGGCGCCCAGGATCGCGTACTCCTCGAAGATCCGGCGCCGGTCCTGGCTGTCTCCCCGGCGCCAGGCCAGGACCGGGATGAGCAGGATGTAGAGGAAGCAGCCCACGGTCAGGCGCACGAAGTGGAGCGCCCAGAGGAGAACGGGCGAGGAGGTGTAGTTCCTGTACTCGTCCGGATCCCGGGGATCGCCCAGGTACCGGTGGTGCTCCTCGTGCATCACCCGGTAGGCGGTGAACGAGATCAGGACGCAGCCCCCCAGGAGCACCGAGATCCACCGGTTCCAGAATCGGGAGGGGAAGAGGGTCCCGTGCATCCCCTCGTGGAGCAGGAGCACGAAGGCGTTCAACCCCAGCGCCGCGAGGAGCGTGCCCAGGATGCGCAGCGCGTA
This sequence comes from Thermoanaerobaculia bacterium, assembly GCA_035462575.1. Classification (GTDB taxonomy): domain Bacteria; phylum Acidobacteriota; class Thermoanaerobaculia; order Multivoradales; family UBA5704; genus DATARR01. Next base: position 4,904 of record DATHUD010000430.1, read on the forward strand.
TTCGGAGGGAAATCCGGAGGGAGATCCGGGTTGAGATAGGACGAGGACGGAGCCGGAGATCCAGAGGAGGGGAAAGACGAGAAGCTCCAGGGCCCGCGAGCCCGGCGAGAACCGCCGCAACGCCGCGATCTCCCCTTCGAGACCGCGCGACAGCGCCGCTTTGAGTGCCTCGGTCTGATGCATCCGCGCGCCTCCGCGACGGAGGCCACTTTAGCATGGGGTCCGAGAAAAGGACCCAAAGGACAGCAGGGACAGCAAGGACAAAGCCCGATGTCCTTGCAGTCCCTAGCTCTCTTCCGCCTCGTTCTCTTCGAGGCTCTGAACGATCTGGGTAACCTCGACCTCGGCCTTGCGGATCTTGCCGCGGCAGAGGTCCAGAAGCTGGGCGGCGCGGCGGAGCTCTTCGGCCAGGCGGTCGATGTCGATCTCTTCGCCTTCGATGCGCTCGAGGATGCCCTCGAGCTCGTCCATGGCGGCCCGGAAGCTCGGGGTGTCCTGGCCGGCGTCGGTGTTTTTGAGGGTCTCGCTCATTTCGTCTCCACTCGGCTCTCGAAGCTCCCGCCGGCCACGCGGGTGGTGATGAGGTCTCCGGCCCGGACCTGATCCGGATGGCGGACGGATTTTCCCACGGGGTCGAGCGTCAGGCTGAAGCCGCGCTCGAGCGTGCGCTCCGGGGCGATCTGGTGGCAGAGCCGCTCGATCCCGTGAAGGGTGGCCTGGGCTTCGCGGAGGTGCCCGCGGGCCACGCCGGCCACGCGCTCGCCCAGCCTCCGGCGCTCGCGCCGGGCTGCGGCGAGCTGCCGGGGAGCGAGCTCGGCCAGACGCTCGCGGAGCGCACCCTGCCGCCGCTCGGCCTGCCGCAGGCCGCTCTTGCCGAGCCGGGCGAGCGCGCGGGCGTGCTCTTCGATCCTCGCCCCGGCGGCGGCCAGGCGCATGCGGGCGAGGCTCACGCCCCGCTCGGCCCGGCCCAGCGCCTCGCGGCCGGCGCGCAAAGGCTCCATGGCTTCGCGCAGCAGAGAGCGCCGCACATTGATCAGCTCCTGCTCGGAGCGGCCCACGCACTCGACCAGAAATTCGGCCACCTTGGTGGGCGTCTTGAACGCGGTGTGGGCCGTCATGTCCGCGATCGCGCGGTCGATCTCGTGGCCAAGCCCGGTGAGCACCGGGAAAGGCGCGGCGGCGATCGCCTCGGCGATGACGCGGCTGTCGAACGCCGCCAGGTCGGACCGCGAGCCGCCGCCGCGGATCAGCACGGCGCAGTCGATGCCGATCCCGGCGAGCGAGGCGAGCGCGGAGGCGACCTCCCGCTCGGCCTCCCGCCCCTGGACGGCGGCGTGGATGAAGACCACCCGGAAGCCGTAGCCGCTCTCGGCGAGCCCCGAGAGGAAGTCTTCGTAGGCGGCGCTCTTGTAGGAGGTGATGAGGCCGATCGTGAGCGGCAGGTCGCAGAGCGAGAGGCCCCGGTTCTTTTCGAGGAGGCCGGCGGCGGCGAGCGCGGCCAGGGTCTCCCGGCGGCGGCGTTCGAGGAGACCCAGGGTGAAGGCCGGGTCCACCTCGCGGATGCAGAGCTGGAGCCGGCCCGAAGGCGCGTAGAAATCGAGGCTTCCGCGGCAGCGGATCTGGACGCCGTCGGCCAGCCGCTGCTCTGAGGCCGCGAGCAGCCGGCTGATCTTCAGAGCGTCGTTTTTCCAGATCACCGCGTCGAGCTTGCCGACGATCTCGTCGTGGTCCCCCTTCTCGACCAGCTCGAAGTAGACGTGCCCCCGCGCGCTCGGGCGCACGCGCTGCGCCTCGCCCACGACCCACACGGAGGAGAAGGCCTCCCCGAGGAATTCGCGAACCTCCCCGCAGAGCTGGGAGACGGAGTACGTGGGCTCGAGCAGAGGGAGGCTCAATGGTAGGACTTGAGCTCCTTGGAGGACGAGAGGGGGATCGACTCCGCCCACTCGACCGCCTTCTTCTCGCCGCCCGTGAGCTTCGAGAGGAAGCTCACGGCCTCCTCCCGCTCGTGGAACAGGCGCCAGATGAAGGTGTGCCCGGCGGGCGCCGTGAAGTAGGTGTAGCTCTTGGCGCCGTTCGAGAGGTCGAAGCCCAGGTTCGACTCGCCGTTCACCCCCACGCAGGCCAAGGCGATGGCGCGGCACGCGAGCGCCAGGGCCTTCACCGCGTCCTCGTACTCCGACAGCTCTTCGCGGGAGAGCGGCGAGTGGTAGACGGCGATCTTCGCGCCGTCCTCCTCGGCCAGCAGGTTGTAGGGGATGTCGTGCCGGTCGAGCGCGTCCTTGGTCTCGGCGGTGGTGACGAAGACGTCCTCCGTGCCGGTGACCTTGTAGGTGATCGCGTAGGTCTCCTTCTCGAGCTGGGCGAACGACTCGGCGAGAATGCTCTCGTCCTCGATCGTGAAGTAGTAGAGACGGTTCATCAAACGTCGCGCTGCTGCCATGAGGCGCTCCTCCAGACGATGTTTTGCGCGGTCGCGCACGGGCTTGCCCGCGGGCGTGCCCGAAAACCCCGGCCGACTGCTTGTACGGGTGGGGATGGGTTGGTGGGCAGAGACTTTTTCTACACCCCCAACGGCTTATTCTATCAGACCGTTACGCCTCGGCCACAGAGCGGTAACTTCCGCGCTCCCTCAAGAGCAGCCCGATCAGGAATCCGGCCGCGCAGCCCCCCAGGTGGGCGGCGTTGTCGATCCTGGGAGTCGAGGCGCCGATGAACACGTTGATCACCGCCCACATCACGAGCTGGGAGAGGATCGACTTCCCCTGGGGGCTCAAGGCCTCGTGCCGCTTGAGCAGGAAGGCGATCAGCCCGCCCAGGAGGCCGAAGATGGCGCCCGAGGCGCCGACGCTCGGCATCTGGGTCCACACGATGCTCGCGACGGAGCCGGCGATTCCGCTCACGAAGTACGTCGCGAGCATCCGGGTCGACCCCAGCCACGACTCGAAGAGGGTGCCGAGCTGATAAAGGCCCCAGGCGTTGAGCGCCAGATGCAGGAAACCTCCGTGCAGGAACATGCTGGTCAGGAGTCGCCAATACTGCCCGGCGAGCACGGACGTCCGCTCGTTGGCGCCCAGGGCGACCAGGTCCGTGCCCGACGTCTCTCCCCAGATCTGCAGGCCGAAGGCGGCGACGATCGCGACCAAGAGCAGCTTGGTGACGGGGGCGCGGCTCATGATTTCCCCAGGTAGGAGTCCAACTGCTGGCGCTCGGCGGGAGTGAGCTCGGCCGCCTCGAGGAGGAACTCTTCCCCGGCTGCGGGGAGCGGGATGGACGCCTTCGACAGCCGGCTCGCGAGCCCGGCGCAGTCCATCTCCGCGAGCGAGATCCGCGAGGCGCTCTGGCAGACGCCGACGACGCGGCCGGCGAGCCCGCTCTGGATTCGGACCGCCACGCGCGGGGGGAGCTGCTCCGGCCTCACCATGTACCCTTCCGCCACCTTGCGCACCGTCACCCGGCCCTCCAGGTTCGCGGCCTGGGGCGGCACGACCACGTTGTCCTCTAGCCGCGTTCCGAACCCGGCCACGTCCACGTCCGCCACGAGCACCCCCTTGCCCTCGAACTCCACCCGCAGCTCCGCGCTGTGGGAGCCGGCCGCTCCGGGCTCCAGCCGCAGCACGTGGTTCCTCAAGGTCATCTGGTTCTTCGGCGAAGAGAGCCGGATGGTGACCAGCCCCTCGCTGACCGGGGCGATGTCGGTCACGGCGTCGGGGTAGGTCCGGTTCAGCCGCGCGAAACGGATCTGCCCCGGAGGCGCGGGAGCCGCCGCACCCAGGAGAAGGAGCCCGAGGATTCCGATCGTGGTTCTACGAAAGTTCTTCATAATCTCCGTGAGGAGGCAGACGACACCTCCCTCGGGAGATTCAACCCCTGGAGCCGCCTCGATGTTCCCGGACCGCTTTCCCCCTCTCCCCGGTCGGTGCCCGGTCGGGGGGAGGGCGATGGGAGAGGGGGCCAGGGGGTGAGGTCCCGCGGCCCTACGGGTAGTACCCGCGCCCCGTCCGCGCCTTGAAGCCCCGCTTGACCTTCACCTCGATCTTCCGGAACCCGTTCTCGTCCGCCCGGAGGCCGGAGTTGTAGGTGAGGAAGTAGCGGCTCCGCAGCTCGTCCTCGATCTGTTCGTAGACGCCGGAGAGCTCCTCCGCCCGGTCGATGAAGAAGGACCGTCCTCCCGAGACCTGGGCGAGCTCCGAGAGCTTGCCGCGCGGGCCGCGCTTGAGCTCCGGGATGTCGAGCCCGATCGTGTAGATCGCGACGCCGCTCCGGCGCGCGTACTCCAGGGCATCCCCCCAGGATGTGCTGCTCCCCGTGTCGTCCCCGTCCGTCAGCAGCACGAGCGCGCGCTGCCCCCGCTGGCCGCGGAAGTAGTAGAGGCTGGTGATGATCGCGTCGTGGAGGGCCGTGCGGCCTAAGGCGCGCATCTCTTCGAGCGACAGGGCCACGGCCTCGACGTCGTCGACCGGCGGGATGAGGAGCGCCGGGCGGGTCGCGAAGGCCAGGGCAAAGCACCGGTCCTTCGGGGTCGCCACGGCGCGCAGGAAGCCGGCGGCGGCCCGGTGGGCCTCGTCGAGCGAGCTGGCCATGGAAAACGAGGTGTCGATGGCGATCCCCAGGTTCAGGGGGAGGTTCTCGACCTGCTCGAAGCGGGCGACCGGCTGCGGCTTGCCGTCCTCCAGGATCTCGAAATCCTTCGCGGCCAGGCCGCGCACCGGGTGGCCGGAGGAGTCGGTCACCGTGGTGAACAGCTCGATCAGGTCCACCTCCACCTCGTCCAGGTTTTCCGGCGCCCGGAGGAAGCGCACGTCCTCGGCGCGGCTGCCGTCGTCCAGGAGCGCCACCACCGAGAGGTAGGCGAGATCGCTCCCGCCGGGCGCCTCCACCGGGTGCTGCCAGGGCGGGGTCCGCAACACCGTCACCAGCTCGTCGTTGACGCGGAATTCGACCGACTCGATCTTCCTCTCCTCCGGGACCGTCACCTCGGCCCGGGCCTCGACCCGGCCCGCGATCCCGCGGCCCCGGGCGGGCTCGGTGATCGTCACCCGGAACCCGCCGCGCGCCTGGTTCAGAACGATCTGGTCGGCGGCCACGAGCTCGCCCGCGGCGTCGTAGCCCTCGACGCGCACCACCTGCTCGCGCGGGAAGGTCGCGAGGCGCACCTCGGCGGAGTAAGGGGGCCGCGTGCGGGTGAGCTGGGTTTCGCCGTCCACCAGGAAGACCACCCTGGAAATGCGCTGGCCCGCGGTCACCGTCTCGGCGCGCCAGGTGCCGAGCACGACGTCCCCCGGCGGCGGCATGAGCAGCAGGGTGTCCGCCCCGGTGACCGTGAGCGCCTCCGTGAGGTCGCTCCGGACCGCGGTCTCCATCAAGGCGGAGGGCAGGGTGGCGACCTGCTGGTCCGGCACCCGGAAGCCGCGGTTGACGAGCCCCTCGGCGCCGCCCTCGTCGGTCAGGCGCAGCCGGAGGAGGAAACCCTGTCCCGGGCGCAGGGGCCGCTCCAGGAGCAGCGTGGCACGCTCTCCCTCCCCGGGAGGGGCGAACTGATAGCGCATCCGGAAGTCCTCGAACACCCGCCCGTCGTGCTCCAGGACGCCCTCGACGGTCAGGCGGACGCGCGGTTCGCCGTTTTCTTCCTTCGTGACGTGGAGCCCTTCGGCCGGGAGGGTGACGAGCACCCGCGCGATCAGGCGCTGCCCCTGCCAGCGGGGGAAGTCCACCTGGATCGGGTCCACGGCAAGGCGGGGCAACGGGGCCGGGAGCGGCGTCACCGCGGCCATCCGCGCCCAGGCGGCCAGATCCTTCGGCGCGGCGAGGAAGGAGGCGCGGTCCCGCGGGCGGACCCAGCGGATCATCACCTTGGGCACGTCCGAAAACGTAGCGGTCAGGACCGGCCGGCCCCGGAGGCCGTCGATCCCCGTGGCGCGGTCCACCTGCGAAGGGGCCTCCTTGCAGAACCGGCGGTCGATCCGCGTGCCGCCCCGGCCCTGGGCCTCCCAGTCTTCGAGCCACGCCGCCGCGTCGTCCGTGTAGAGCGCCGCTTTGGAGTCGATCGGCAGCCAGAGGCGGAACGGCTCGCCCGGCGTGGGCCGGTAGAGGACGAGGTCGCGAAGGGCCGCGTCGTCGGCGTAGGTCCAGATCTCGATCGGCTTGAAGATCACGGCGCAGTCGATGACCGTGGACGCCGTGGGCCGGCCCTTGAGGAAGAGGAGCTGGGCCCGGGCGTCCACGAGGGAGTGCTCCTGCGCGGCCAGGCGCTGCCGCCGTAAGATCCCTTCCTGAAGCTCGTTACCCGGGGTCCCGGGGAGGGGATCCCGGCCGAGGAAGTCCTCTATGAACCGCTCGCGCCCGGTCTCGTCCAGGGCGAGAAAGGCCGCCCGCTGCTCGTCCGAGAGCAGGAGGGCGGGACCGTCCTCCAAAAACGCCCTCTGCGCCTCGGGCCAGAGGAGGGGGTCGGGGTCCGGCGCCTGGGCGAAGGCGGGCGCGGCCAGGAGGGCGAGGAGGACCGAGAAGACCGCGCGCATTGCCATTCCTCCAAGGAATCGGACTCTACTGGTAATAGCCGCGGGCCGTGCGGGCCTTGAGGCCCGGCCTCTTCACCTTGACCTCGACCTCCCGGAATCCGGCCTTGCCGCCCGTCTCGGTCGAGTTGTAGGCCACGAGATAGCGGCTGCGCAACTCGGCCTCGATCTGCTTGTAGATGGGCGCGAGCTCTTCGGGTTTGCTGGCCCAGAACGACCGGCCGCCGGTCGCCTGGGCGAGCTCCCCGAGCTTGCCGCGCAGGCCGGTCTCGAAGGCCGAGAGGTTCAAACCGATCACGTAGATCGCGACCCCGCTCCTGCGGGCGTACTCGAGCGCGTCTTTGTATTGGACATAGCTCGCGTTGTCGTCGCCGTCCGACAGCAGCACCAGCGCCCGCTGCCCGGTCAGGCCCCGGAAGTAGTAAAGGCTGTGGACCAGGGCGTCGTGGAGCGCCGTGTCGCCCACGGCCTGCAGGTCCGACAGCGCCTTCACCACGGCGCCCACGTCGTCGGTCGGCGGCATCTCGAGGCGCGGGCGGCGCGAGAAGCTCACGGCGAAGGCGCGGTCGCGCGGCGTCATCGTGCTCTCCAGGAACTCGGAGGCCGCCTTCTGCGTCTCGATGAGCGAGGACGCCATCGAGCCCGAGGTGTCGAGCAGAATGCCGATGCTGAGCGGAAGGTTCTGGACGAGCTCGAACTTCGCGATCTCCTGGGGCTTTCCCCCCTCCAGGGCCTCGAACTCCTCCTGCCTCAGGTCGCGCACCAGGCTGCCGGCCCGGTCCGTCACCGCGACGTACAGCTCGACGAGGTTGACCTCTACCTCCTCGACGTACTCGGGCGCCTTCAAGTACCGCACCGCCTCGGCCTTGCTCCCGTCCTCCAGAGTGGCGACGACGGTCAGGTAGACCAGGTCGACGTTGGCCGGCGGCGTGACCGTGGCCTCCCAGGGCGGCTTCACCAGGGTGTGGACCGTCTGGTCGTTGACCTTGAACTCCACGGTCTCGATCCGGTGGCCGTCGGGGATCACCACCTCGGCCTTGGCGAGAGTGGGACCGTTCACCTTCGTCCCCTTGGCGGGAGCCGCGATCCGCACGGCGAGCGAGCCGCGCTGGAGGTTCAAGATCACCTCGTCCGACGCGAGCAGCGCCCCCTTGTCGTCGTACCCTTCGACGCGGACGATCTGCTCGGTGGGGTACTGCTCCAGGCGGACCTCGGCGGTGTACGGCGCGCCCGTCCGGGTGAGCTGCGGCTTGCCGTCCACCAGGAAGACGACTTTCTTGATGCGATCGCCGGTGACGATCGTCTCGGCGCGCCAGAGGCCAAGCACCACATCGGCCGGCGGCGGGATCAGCAGCAGCGTATCCGGCCCCTTGACCACCGTCTCGGGCACCAGATTGCCGGCGGCCACACCTTCGGGCATGGGCTCCGGCTTGGGCTCCGAGGGGACCCGGAACGCGCGCGAGAGCGAGGCCTGGGCGCCGCTCGTCTCGTCCGTCACCTTGAGCCGCAGCACGAACGCCTGCCGGGGCCGCAAGGAGCGGTCGACGGCCAGCACGGCGGGCGCCCCCTCCTTGGGCTCGGGCAGGCGGAAGCGCATCCGGAACTCCTCGAACGGACGCCCCTCCTGCTCCACGATCCCCTCGACGATCAGGGCGACCTCGGGTTTCTTGCCCTCCGCCACCTGGAACCCGGCGCCGGGACCGATCGAGATCAGCGCCCGCGTCACGATGCGCTGCTCCTCCTTCTCGGGGAAGCGCAGGTCGAGCGAGGCGATCTCGAGCTGGGGAGCCGCCTGTTCGAGCTTCGTGGCCGCGGCCTCGCGGGCCCAGCGGGCGAGGTCCCTGGGCGGGGCGAGGAAGGAGCTCGCGTCCTTGGGCTTCACGCGGGAGCCATAGCCCGGAAGCGCGCCGGTCAGCCCCGGAACGCCCGTGGCCTCGTCCACCTTTTCCGTCTCCTTGCAGTTCTGCTTGTCGAAGCGGACGGCCCGGATCTTCCCCCGCAGCTCCTCCCACTGCTGGAGCCAGTACTCCATCTGCGGCGTGTACATCGCCCGCTTGGCGTCGGAAGGCAGCCACAGCCGCCAGGCCTCTCCCTTGTTGGGGAGGTAGACGACGAGCTGGCGGTCGACCGGCTTGCCGTCCGGCCCGATCCCGCCCGGGTAGGTCCAGATCTCGAGCGGCTTGAACACCTGGCCGCAGTCGATCAACTGGCGCTCTTTGGGGGGACCGTTCAGGAACAGGATCCGGGCGCGGACGTCGGACGGCGAGGTGAACTCCTGCAGGGCGAGGCGCCGGCGCCGCTCGACCCCTTCCCGCAACTCGTTGGCCGGCGTTTCGGGGATGGGATCGCGGTCGAGGAACTCTTGGATGAAACGGGCCCGCGCCTCGGGGTTCAGGCCCCGGAGGTCGGTGCGCTGCTCGGGGGTCAGGAGGAGCCCCGGACCGTCCTGGAAAAAGGACCGCTGGGACTCGGGCCAGAAGGTGGCGTCGTTTTCTTGCAGGCCCTGTGCGAAGGCCGTCCCCGCCGTGAGGACGAGCCCGAGCAGGAGCTGGGACAGGATGAGGAATCGGGACTTCGGGTGGATCACGAATGCTCCTTTTGCACGGCCGGTGCCACGGGTTGTCTTAGGAGATGATGGAGGGCGGGGTGGCACTCGTCCGCGCGAGAGATTACTATGGGGCCGTTCATCATGCCGAGCCCGCTCCGTAACACTCCGATCCGCTCCTGGAACGCCGGCGACGTCGTCCAGGGCTTCGCGCTCCTCGTCAAGAAGGAGACGCGCCAGGACAGAAACGGCAAAAGCTATCTGGACCTTGAGCTTGCCGACGCCAGCGGCTCGATCGTGGCCAAGGTCTGGGCGGACAGCCCGGCCCTCTCCGGCCAGTACGAGAGCCACCAGTTCGTCGCCTTCAAAGGCTCGGTCAAGAGCTACCGCGATCAGCTCCAGCTCACCATCGACGATTGCCGCGAGGCCCGGGAGGACGACCGGCGCTACGGCTTCGACGAAGCCCTGCTCATTCCGTCCACCCGGGAGGACATCAGCGATCTCTGGACGCGACTCGAACATCTCCTGACCTACAAGGTGGAGCGTCCGGTCCTCCGCCGCCTCGCCGCCGAGACCCTGGCCATCCATGGCAAGGCTCTGCGCGAGCATCCGGCGGCCAAGAACATGCACCACGCCTACCGGGGCGGCCTCCTGGAGCACGTCGTCTCCATGGCCGAGCTTGCCACGCTCGTCGCGAGCCACTACCGGGATCTGGACCTGGACCTCATGCTCCTGGGCGTCCTCTTCCACGACCTCGGCAAGCTCCGCGAGCTCGGCGCCATGCCCGCCAACGACTACACCCTCGAAGGCCGGCTGATCGGCCACGTCGTCATCGGTCGCGACCTCCTCATCGAACGCTGCAACGCGATCGACGGATTCCCGGACGAGATCCGCATGCTCCTGGAGCACATGGTGCTCTCTCACCAGGGGAAGAAGGAGTTCGCCTCGCCCGTCGAGCCCATGACCCCCGAGGCCCTGGCCCTCCACTTCGTGGACGACCTGGACTCCAAGCTCAACCAGCTCCGCGCCTCCCGCGACGCCTCCCCCGGCATGCTCTTCCACCGCGGCCTGGGGCGCTACGTCTACCTCCCGCCGCTCGAAGAGAGGGCCCAGCCCGGGCCGCCCGACCCCATCGAGCCGCACGCCCAGGAGGAGATGGAAAAGGAGATGCCGCCGGAGATGGACACCGGCGAGGTGCAGGTGGCTCAGAACCCGCTGTTTACGGGGGAGTGACGGGACGTCCCGGACCTCTTGGCATCTTCGTCGCAATGCGGCATGATCCAGAGGGGAGGGACGACCATGGCGGAAATCCGGGTGGCGGGCTCGCGGGAGCCCCGACAGGAAGCGATCCTCACGCAGGAGGCGCTGGACTTCGTGGCCTATCTGCAGCGGAACCTGGGAGCGGCGCGGGAGGATCTGCTCGTGCAGCGCGCCCGGCGGCTGGAAGACCTTTCGAACGGAATTTCCTTCGGCTTCAACGACCACACCCAGGCGCTTCGCGAAGCGGACTGGGTGGTCGCGCCGGCCCCGCCCGACCTGGAAGACCGCCGGGTGGAGATCACCGGCCCGGTCGAGCGCAAGATGATGATCAACGCGTTGAACTCCGGCGCGAGCGTCTTCATGGCCGACTTCGAAGATGCCCTCTCACCGACCTGGGCGAACGTCATCGAAGGCCAGGTGAACCTGATCGACGCGGTCCGGCGGCGGCTCCGCTTCGAGAGCCCCGACGGCAAGGAGTACCGGCTGAACGACCGGACGGCCACGCTCCTCGTCCGTCCCCGCGGCTGGCACCTGCTCGAGCGCCACGTGACGATCGACGGCGTCCCGGTCTCCGCGAGCCTCTTCGACTTCGGCCTCTACTTCTTCCACAACGCGGCCGAGCTCGTCTCCCGCGGCAGCGGCCCCTACTTCTACCTGCCGAAGCTCGAAAGCCACCTCGAGGCCCAGCTCTGGAACAGCGCCTTCCTCATGGCGCAGGAGGCTCTGGACATCCCCCGCGGCACCATCCGCGCGACGGTCCTGATCGAGACGATCGCCGCCGCCTTCGAGATGGACGAGATCCTCTACGAGCTCCGCGAGCACGCCGCGGGCTTGAACGCCGGCCGGTGGGACTACATCTTCAGCATCATCCGGAAGCTCCCGCACGGCACCGTCCTCCCGGACCGCTCGCAGATCAGCATGGCCGTCCCTTTCATGCGCGCCTATACCGAGCTTCTGGTCTCGACCTGCCACCGCCGCGGGGCCCACGCCATCGGCGGCATGGCGGCCTACATCCCGAGCCGGAAGGACCGGGACGTCAACGAGCGTGCGCTCGCCAAGGTCCGCGAGGACAAGGAGCGCGAATCCAGAGACGGCTTCGACGGCACCTGGGTCGCCCACCCCGACCTCGTCCCCGTGGCCAAGGAGATCTTCGACCGCGCCCTGGGCCCCCGCCCCCACCAGAAGCACCGCCTGCGCGACGAGGTCGCCGTCACCCCCGAAGACCTCCTGGATTTCCGTATCGAAGGCGGGAAGATCACCGAGCAGGGTGTCCGCACCAACATCGAGATCGCCCTCGTGTACCTCGACTTCTGGCTCCAGGGCCAAGGGGCTGTCGCCATCCACAACCTGATGGAAGACACCGCCACGGCCGAGATCTCCCGCGCCCAGCTCTGGCAGTGGGTCCACAACGAGACCCACCTGGACGACAACCGGCCGGTGACGGCCGAGCTCTACCGGGAGTACCGCGAGCAGGAGATCGCCAGGCTCGGCGGAGAGGGGCAGGGGCGCCTGGGAGACGCGGCGCGCATCCTCGACCACCTCGTGCTCAGCCCGCACTTCGTGCCGTTCCTCACGGCGGAAGCGTACGGGTCTCTGGATTAGCCGCCCTTCTCCCTTCCGGGTCTAGCACGACCTCGGGAAAGATGATAAAGTTCATGGAAGGGAGACGAAAGTATTTGGGCCCGGCGATTGAGGGCCTTGACGCCCGCGGTTTTGCCGGTTAGGATAAAGCCATACCCGGGAAGAGACGTTTAGCGACTCGCAGGGCTTAGCGGCCCCCCGGGCCTCCTTTGTCTTTGTTTCCGGTTCCGGGTTGTAAGCCATGCGCCATGTATCTCCTCTACGTCGATGAATCCGGTGTCGCTGACCCCTCACCGAGCCAAACCTCACACTACGTTGCTCTGGGTCTGGCTGTACATGTCGGCACGTGGTTTGCCCTGACTCGCCGGGTCAAGCAGCTCAAAAGACTCTACGCTCTCGAGGGAGACGTAGAAAAGCTGGAGCTACACGCCGCCTGGCTCTGCCGGCCTTACTGGGAACAGGACCAGATCCCCGGTTTCGCGGATCTCAGCAGAAAGGCTCGGTATGACGCCGTCATGGCTCTGCGCTACGAGCATCAATTGCGCGGCTGGCCGCACATACCTGTCAAGAAGGTGAAAGCCGAAAAGAAGGATTTCAGAAAGACGGAACCCTTTGTCCACCTCACGCTGGGGGAACGGAGGGCTCTCTACCTCAAGGCTCTTTCTCTCATCGGCGAACATCGCCGGGGCATCACTCTGTTTGGTGAGGCCCTTGATAAATCAGCCCTGCCGAGTTCGGTCCATGCCGCACACGAGGCATTCTCCCGACTCATCGACCGATTCGAAGTATTCCTGAAAAACCATGAAGAAAATCCATGGGGAATCGTTGTTGTTGACCGGGATGAAGCGCACAGCAGCCAGTATGCCGAGTTGCTTGCTCGGTTTCAGCAAAGAGATCACAGCCAAGGCGGCGTGGATCGTGTCATCGAGGCCCCGTTTTTTCTGGACAGCCGCTCCAATTCAGGCGTCCAGGTTGCCGATCTTTGCGTCTATGCGCTTCGCCGATATCTGGAGAACGGAGAAGAAGAGCCCTTTCGTTGCATCTTCTCGAAATTCTTCCGAATGCCTTCCGGGCTTTGTGGCCTTCGCCACTTCACTAACCCCGGCTGTTCTTGCCTGATCTGCGCGGAACCCTCTGCAAAGATCAAGAGGATGCGTAGGCGTCCCGGAGCGCATCTCAGTGAAATTGCAGGTTGGACAAAAGAAGAGGGGGACCCCCGTGAAGGTCCCCCTTGAGAAAGGCCCGGAGGAGAACGGGCCTGGTCCGGGTCTTAGTAAAGGTTGTTGATGCCGTTCTCGTCGTCGGCCGCGGTGGAGGCCGGGCCGTTGTTGCAGTAGCTGACGGACGGATACATCGTGGCGCCGCTGACGCTCGTGTGACCGAGGCCGAGCAAGTGGCCGACCTCGTGGACCATCACGCCTTCGACGTACATCTCGGAGGAGCAGCTCTCACCCGCCGAGGCCCAGGCATAGGCCGTGTTGGTGACGATGTCGGCGTCGTAGATCTCATACGTGCCATTGCTGCGCTGCCGGTAGTAGCCGGTGAAGGTGGCGGCGAGGCAGTTGCCGGTGCAGACCCGGATGGGATCGGTGAAGTTGAGCATCGGGCGGCCGTCGCCCAGGCTGAAGCCCGAGATCGAGCCGACGGTGGCGTTGACGACGGTACCGGAGCCGGCGCCGTTCCAGGCGATGGAGGAGACGATGGCGTTCCGGGTGCGGGTGCGCCCGAGGTCGCCGTCGGTGACGCTCGACAGGCCGCGGTTGTCTACGATCACGTTGGGGTCGGCGCTCCAGGTGCGCCGGGGCGACAGGAGGACGTAGGCGGAGAGGCTGCCGGCCGTGAGGCAGCCGAGGACCGTAAGGGTGGCAAAAGACGCGATCTTCTTCATGGCTATGGCTCCAATTCTCGATCCGAAGGTTTAGTTCTCGAGAGCGCGGCCGGCGCGGACCGCCTCGCTGCGGATGGAGTCGCGGACGGCGTCCAGACGGACGGCCTTCTGCTGGGCCGCCGGGCGGCCGTCGCGGGACAGCACGTTCGAGCCGTCGTCCGTCATCGGGACGGCGTACTCGATGCCGGCCTCTTCGACCACCCGGAACTGCCCCTGCTGGTAGCCGGCGACGCGGGCGACGCCATCCTGCTCCGCTTCGAGGTAGAGGAGAACCTTCTCATTGACCGTGAACTTCGGGAAGCCGTGGGCCTCCAGGTAGTAGCCGTTGACCTCGCCGCCGTAGGTCTTGACGACGACCACGGAGTCGGGCCGGCCCAGGAAGGCCTCGTCGACCTTGACCATGGCCTCGGTGACGATGACCGAGCCGTCGGGCGTCCAGAAAGAGCTCACCTGGATGACCTGCCCCTTGACCACTGCGGCCGAATCCCTGACCAGATCCTTGTGCGTCATCTTCAAGAAAGTCGAGGCTCCCGCCGGCATTGCCGCCACCACCATCAAAAGACACAGTGACACCAAACGCTTCATGCGGATCTCCTTGTCCTCTTCGGACCAGACACGGAATCGCCGACCATCGGCGAGTCAAAGCCGATACTTGATGAACCGTGCAGCCGGAAACTCAAAGATTGTCATTTGCTGCGACCCGGCCGCCGCATTTCTCCACTTCTACTACTACTGGTACACGAGGTGGGGAAAAGGAGACAAGGTTGATGACGAATTCTTCTGGCGAAGTTCTTGCTCTCCTTGAAAGGCAGCGCGGCTCCGGCCGCGTGGGCTTCGAGGGGAGGTGCAAGGATGGACCCGTATCATCGTTCCCAAAAGCCGGGCGGCTTCGGCAAGGGCCGGCTTTTCCTGGCCGCGCTCCTCGCGGTGGCGTCCCTCGCCACCTACTACGGCTCCCAGGACGAGAATCCGGTCACCGGCGAGGCACCGTTCCTTGACCTGTCCCCCCGGCAGGAGATCGCCCTGGGGCTCCAGGCGGCCCCGCGGATGGCGCAGCGATATGGAGGGCTCCTGCCGGACCGGACGACCCAGGACCGGGTCGACGAGATCTGCACGGCGATCGTGACGCGGACCGCGGCGCGGGCGACCCCCTTCGAGTTCGAGTGCCACGTGCTGGCCGATGAACAGACGGTCAACGCCTTCGCCCTGCCGGGCGGGCAGGTCTTCCTCACCGCCGGCCTTTTAGAGAGGCTCGAAACCGAGGGGCAGCTCGCCGGGGTCCTCAGCCACCAGATCGGCCACGTGGTGGCCCGGCACGGCGCCGAGCACCTTGCCGAGGCCCGGCTCCCCGAAGGGCTGACCGGCGCCGAGGCGCTCGCCGCCTACGACCCGGACGACCCGGCGTCCAGGAACAGCGCCGCGGTCGCCGCGCTCCTCGGGCAGATGGTCGACATGCGCTTCAGCCCGGAGGACGAGCTCGAATCGGACCGGCTCGCCGTGCGCTTCATGGCCGGCGCGGGCTACGACCCCCGGAGCCTGGTGGAGGCGATGCGGGTCCTGGAGCGGGCCGGGGGCGGCTCGGGGAGGCCCGAGCTCCGGAGCACCCACCCGGGCCCGGACCGCCGCGTCGAAAGGATCGAAGCCGCCATTCAGGAAACCTACCCGCAGGGGGTGCCGGTAGGTTTGAAATATTGAAGAAAGAAGGATCGAAGCGAAAGTTCTCTGATTTGGGTCAGCCCTTGACCCGCGCTCAGGTCTTGACCCGTCTTCCTGGGCTCAGAATTGAGCCATCTTCCTCCACGAGCCCGCCCGCCGGGGTGGTTCTGTGGCCGTAACTCCTTGGCCTGAAGCTACTTGGAGTTCGTCTAAAGAAGTCCCCACCCCCTGGCATCACCCTTGCCCTATAGGGAAGCCACATATCACCACCGGCTGTAGATCTACGACCGGGGAAACCATGGTGAGTCCCCTTTGGGGGAGAACAAGGAGGTTTTCATGAAGCGTTTCGTTTGGTTGGCTGTGTTCGCGCTGGTGCTGGCGTCGATTCCGGCCGGGGCGTCGACCTTCGTCGCGATGACCCGCGGCGAGTTGGCCGCGCAGTCGAATGCCGTTGTCGAGGGCGAGGTCCTGAAGATCAATTCCTTCTGGAGCCCCAACGGCAGCCTGATCGTGACCGAGGCGATGGTTCAGGTGACCGACCGGATTGCCGGCGAGGCTCCGAGCGTGGTCATCGTCAAGACCTTCGGCGGCCAGGTGGGCGGTTACAACGTCGAAGCCCACGGTTTCCCGACGTTCGGTGTCGGCGAGCGGGTCGTCCTCTTCCTCCAGAACCAGGCGGACGGCACCGCCGAGGTGACGGGCTACCGCCAGGGCCAGTATCGCGTCGTCCGTCAGGCCGGCGTCGAGATGGCGATCCCGACCCTCGAGGCGGGCGTGAACCTCGTCCGTCCCGATGGCGCGACCGTCGCCCGTCCGAAGGCCCAGCGGCTCGACGCCCTCAAGGCTTCGGTCCGGGCTGACTTCGAGCGCACCTCCCGCATGGCCAACTAGTAACTGGAGAGGAGAGATAACAAATCATGAACAAGACCAAGATCACCCTGTTCGTCCTTCTCGCCGCCATGGTGGTGAGCTCGGCGTCCGCCTACGTGCTCCTCTCCCCGCGCCGGTCCTGGGCCAGCGCCCCGCTCGTCATCGTCGACAACCGCGGCGCCTCCAGCATCACGGACGGTGACGGCGGCGCGACCGCGACCCGCAACGCCATCACCTCGAACGCGGCCTGGAACGGCTCCGGCTCCGGCACGGTCCTCACCGCCGTGGTCGGCTCGGTCTCCGCCTGGCAGTTGGGGGACGGCATCCCGATGCTCAACTTCCGCGATCCGCAGCGCGCCTGCAAGGGCTCCTGCCTCGCCGCCACCTTCACCGGCTTCTACAGCGGAGGCACCATCAACGACGCGGACATCGTCACCAACACCCGCTACAACTGGACCTCGTTGGGCGAGCCGGACGGCTGCTCCTCCGAGTTCTACATCGAGGGCGTGATGGTTCACGAGGTCGGCCACCTGCTCGGCCTCGGCCACACCAACGTTGCCGGCGCCACGATGTATCCGTCGGTTTCGTCCTGCAACAACAACCCCGCCTCGACCGAGGCGGACGACGACGCCGGCATCAACGACCTCTACTAGTTTCTTTTTGGATCGAATTCAGATCCGTATCTGGTTGTTTGCGGGGGACCCTTCCGGGGGTCCCCCGATTTGTTTTTGAGGCGGGTCGCCTAGAGCCGGACCAGCTCGGGGGTGGCGTAGCGCGGGGCGGTGCTCACACCGGGGGAGCGGCGGTAGTCGCCATTGCCGGTCTGGGTGTTGTAGGAGCCCGTGCGGCGGAGCTGCTCCTGGCCGAAGAGGCGCCGCAGGAATTTCATCGCCTCCTCTTCCACCAGCGCGGAGGTGAGCTGGGAGAGCTGGACCTTGTCCGAGAGCAGGCTGAAGCCGACCCCCTCGTGGGTGATCTTCACCACGTGGGTCGCGTCGTCTCCGAAGAACAGGAGCGAGCGCTCGTAGTCCTCCCAGCGGTCGAGCTTGATCCGCAGGCCCGCGGCGGTCGAACGGTGGAAGATCGAGGCCGACTCCACCTTGCCCACCATGATGTCCTTGATCTCTTCGAGGACCGGAACGATGACCGACCGCGCCGCCCGGCTGAAGCTCTCGCGGAAGGGGTCGTTCTGCCGCATCACGCCCTCCGGGTGAATCCGCTTCTCCTCCAACATCTCCTCGTGCCCCTTGAGGAGCTGCTGGAGCCGTTCGAGGTTGGTCTTGTCCATTGTGTGAGCTCTTCCTTTCTCCGCTGGAGCGCGTCGATTCGCAGCTTTGGCGGAACGTGTCTCAGGGAGGGTTCGAACTGCGAAACTCGTGCCACCTCCCCGCGCCAAGCCTTCAGGGTCGGAAGGAAGGAGCTTGAAGTCTCAAGCCTCCCGAGTCATACTTAGCGAAAGAGTGGAGATTTTTCTTTTTGCTTTTTGCAACAAACCAGGCGGGCTTTGGAGGGGAGAGATGAAGAGAAAGCTTCTGTGGGCCTTCGTCGCGGCCGTTCCGTTCCTGATGGCGGCCTCGCCGGCCGGGGCGCAGGCTCTCGGGCTGGAGCCGGAGGTCGAGGAGGCCCGGCAGGCCGGCATTCCGGTCGGGCCGGGGCTCTGGCGCCTCCACGGCGTGGATCCCACCTTGACCGGCACGGAGGACCTGGCGCCTCTGCGCCGGATGATCGGCAAGGCCACGGTGGTCGGCCTTGGCGAGTCGTGGCACCTGTCGGGCGGTTTCTACAAGCTCAAGCACCGGATCTTCCGCGACCTGGTGGAGACCCTGGGCTTCCGCGTCTTCGCCATCGAGACCCACTGGGCCGCCGCGGAGAAGGCGAACCGCTACGTCCAGACGTGCGAAGGCGATCCGGACGAAGCCTTGAACCTCCACATCGGCGTCTGGGCGAGCGTCGAGGTGCGCGAGCTCATAGAGTGGATGTGCGAGTGGAACCAGGCCCATCCCGACGACCGGGTCCACTACTACGGCTTCGACATCCAGGGGCCCCGGTGGGACGGCCCGGGTCTGATCACCTTCCTCGAGCGGATCGGCATCGGGGAGGAGCACGCGTGGGTCACGGGCGTCAACGCGTGCGAGAACGTGACGGTCGATCATCCCCCCCACGAGATCCCGCCGGCGCTCCACGAGCAGTGCATGACAGCGCTCCAGGCGATCGAAGGGCACTTCGAGCGCAACAGGCGGAGGATTGAGGAGCAGACCTCCCGAGAGGACTTCGACCTGGCCAAGCTCCGGTTGCTGAGCTTGAAAGCGTGGCAGGAGCAGGTCTTCAACATCGGGCCCGATTTCGAGGGAGCGGATTTCGCGCTGGGCTTCAACAAGCGGGACGAAGCCATGGCCAAGGTCTTCTTCCTCCTCAAGGAGAAGCATTTCCCCAAGGCCAAGGCCGTGGTCTGGGCGGCCAACATCCACATCGCCCGCGCTCCGGTCCCGAACGGCGCGCGCCCGATCGGCAGCTTCCTCGGGGCCCGGCTGGGCCGCAACTACGTGAATTTCGCCCTGGCCGCCAACCGCGCCGAGCTCGACCTCTTGAGCGTCTGTGAAGTGAGGGAAGCCGCGCCGGGATCGATCGAAGAGCGGCTCGCCGCCCTGGGCGAGGACGCCCTGCTCGTGGACCTCGCCAGGAGCACCTCCCTGCAACTCGCGCCCCGCCGCATCTACGAGATGGGCAACTTCCCGTTCCGGCCGCGCCAGCATTTCAACGGCATCCTCTTCCTGGAGAAGTCGGAAAGGATGCAGCCGACGTTCTGGCCGGCTTGCCAGGAGTGAGGGCCGGGTGGCCTGCGACCTCACCCCAACCCCTCTCCTAAAGGAGAGGGGCTCAGGTTTGTCGAGTTTGCTTTTCTCTCCCTCTCCTTTAGGAGAGGGAGCCGGAGGGTGAGGTCGCAGGCTGCCGCCGCTCAAGGGTGCGGCTTCCGGTCCCGCCTGCGATAAACTCCGCCCCGACATGCCCAGGCGAACCGACATCCGCTCCATCCTCGTCGTCGGGTCCGGTCCGATCGTCATCGGCCAGGCCTGCGAATTCGACTACTCCGGAACCCAGGCCTGCCGCGCCCTGAAGCGCGAGGGCTACCGCGTCGTGCTGGTCAACTCGAACCCGGCGACCATCATGACCGACCCCGAATTTTCAGACGCCACCTACATCGAGCCCCTCGTGCCCGAGGTGGTCGAGAAGATCCTGGAACGCGAGCGGCCGGACGCGCTCCTTCCCACCGTGGGCGGCCAGACCGGGATCAACCTCGCGATCGCGCTCTCCGAGCGGGGAGCGCTCGACCGGCTGGGGATCGAGGTTCTGGGCGCGAACATCGCCGCCCTGCGGCTCGGCGAAGACCGGCTCCTCTTCAAGCAGGCCATGGAAGAGATCGGGCTCAAGGTCCCCAAGAGCGGCTACGCGGGGAGCATGGAAGAGGCCCGGGAGATCGTGGCAAGCATCGGCTATCCCGTCATCGTCCGCCCGAGCTTCACCCTGGGCGGCGAAGGGGGAGGCGTCGCGTTCAACCGCGACGAGCTCGAAGAGGTGGTGGCGGGCGCCCTCCAGGCGAGCCCCACGCACAGCGTGCTCCTCGAACAGTCCGTCCTCGGCTGGAAAGAGTTCGAGCTCGAGGTGATGCGCGACACGGCGGACAACGCCATCGTCGTCTGCTCCGTCGAAAACGTGGACGCGATGGGCGTCCACACCGGCGACTCGATCACCTGCGCCCCGCAGCAGACCCTCTCGGACCGCGAATACCAGGCCATGCGGGACGACGCCTTCACGGTGATCCGGAGAGTGGGCGTCGCGACCGGCGGCTCG
>DATHUD010000431.1:0-27126 GCA_035462575.1 Thermoanaerobaculia bacterium
GGATCGAAGAGCACGGCGCCCGGGTGCTCAGGACCGACCGGAGCGGGATGATCCGCGTCGCGTTCGGGGAGGACGGCAGGCTCCGGATCGAGACCCCAGGGGCGCCGCGATGAGTGGAGGGAAACCGGCCGCCCGGGAAGCAGACCGGAGGTACGTCCTCAATGCCCGAAGGGAAAAGGTTCGACTCGCCCGCGTCGACACCGAGGTTCTGCTTGCTTGTGGGGCCCGCGCCTTTTTCAGGATCGGAAGGCAACAACCCGGGCCACCTCCAGTCACCTTCTGCGAGACCACGAGCGGTCTCCTCCACGTGGTGTATCGGGAGGTCGTGATCCGGTTCACGCCTGCGACAACGCAGAAGCGGAGGCGGGACATCCTTGAGGACAGGGGGTTCAAAGTTCGCCGGGTCAACCCCTTTGTCCCGGACCAGGTGGTGGTCTTCGACCCTCGGCGAAAGCACTCGGGGGAGGATCTCGTCGAAGTCTCGAACCGCTGGATGGAGTTGGAGGAGGTCGTGTTTGCCACGCCGAACTTCATCTCCCAGTTCCTGCGCCAAGAGATGCCCTCCATCCGCTCGGAGGAGTGGCATCTGAGGAATCCGAGAGGTCTCGACGTCGCCAAGGCCTGGAAAAAGACCATCGGGGACCCCAGGATCGTCGTTGCCGTCCTCGACGATGGTGTCGACGTGGAACATCCGAATTTGGCCGACAACATCTGGAAGAACTCGGACACCAGCTCCCGGGACAGGATCGGACGCGACTTCTTCGTCCCGGCCGACAACCCCGAGCATTTCAACCCGCGGCCGAAGAGGTTCGCGTTTCCCTTCCACCTTATGGCCGGCAACGACATCCACGGAACTCCCTGTGCCGGTCTCATCGCGGCGACCGGCAAGAACGGGGGTTCCGTCGGGGTCGCGCCCCGCTGCCGCATTCTCCCGGTCAAGATTTTCCATGCCGACGATCTGACCCCCAGCGAGGGCGTCGCGAATGCGATCCGCTATGCAGCCGTTCATGCGGACATCCTCTCGTGCTCCTGGACGGGCGGTACCAATCCGGACATCGAGCTGGCTCTCGAGGATGCCGGTCTGCTCGGCCGCAAAGGCCGGGGAGCAGCGGTCTTCTGTGCCGCGGGGAACGACAACAGGAGCCCGGTGGGCTTCCCAGCCCGAGATCCCAATGCCATCGCCGTTGGTGCCGTGACAGACCAGGGGAAGCGGGCGGCCTACTCGAGCTTCGGACCGCAGATCGCGTTCGCCGCCCCCACGAGCGGTGGGACTCGAGCCGTCTTCACCACCGACGTCTCTCTGGAGAATCGCGGGTTCAACCCCGGCAAGGAGGAACAGGGAGGAGAGGACGGGCTGCACACCAACAGCTTCGGGGGTACTTCGGCAGCCACAGCGCTCGCCGCCGGTGTGGCTGCCCTTGTGCTGTCGGTCAACCCCGACCTGAGCCGTTCGGAGCTTCGGGACCTTCTGGAGCGGACAGCAGACAGGATCGGCTTCGACCGGGACGCTCTCGGCGCGGGGCGGATCAACGCGGCCAAGGCGGTCGCCGAAGCCGAGGCGCTGCTCGGATGAGCGGCCGGATCAGGTCCCGTGAGCCCGGCGGAAGCGGATCAGTGTGTTCGCCCAGACCGCCTTGATGACTTCCATCTGGGCGAGCTCCTGCACCAGTCTCGGCAGATAGCTGGAAGAGGGGATGGCTGGCCGGAACACAGCTTGCTGGGGGACGAGCTCGTTGCGGTCTCTCAAGCGCAGGCCGTGCTCCGCAGCGAACTCTTCGAGCCGGTCGTCCGGAGGAGCTTCGTGGAAACGGACCGAGATCTCCCCCGTGGGCAAGTGGGCCTCCCCGAGCTCGTCCAGCAGCAGAGGCTGTACGGTCCCGAGCTCGCCCAGCAGCTCCTGAGCTTGCGCCCAGCGGGTCTCGGGGTTTCCAGAGTCCGCCGGAATCGACAGCAGCAGCCGGTCACTTCCCTCGATCGGCGTTATATTTCCGAGAGGAGTGAGACGGCGCGCGACCGATTCCCGATCGCGAGGGATGTCGATGACGAAAAGATGGTTGCTCGGTGCCTGTTTCACGGAACGCCTCCCTTCTTAGTCTAGCACTTTCGCTCCGGGAGGAGCCTGCCTCTTCCTCTCAAGCGGTCAAACGCATAGGCTAGTATCTATGGAGCCCATCCTCGCGATTGTCGGCCCGACCGCCACGGGCAAGAGTGCGCTGGGGATGGCGCTCGCGGAGAGGTTTTCCGGGGAGATCGTCAATGCGGACGCCCTCCAGGTGTACCGGGGGTTCGACATCGGCACCGCCAAGCCGGGCGCTGAGGAGCGGGCGCGGGTGCCGCATCATCTGATCGACATCCTGGAGCCTCACGAGCCCTATTCGGCCGGGGAGTTCGCCCGGCGGGCGCGGGAGACGATCGCGGAGATCGAGGGGCGGGGGCGGCTGCCGATCGTGGTGGGGGGGAGCGGGCTCTACCTGCGGGCCCTCTTTCAGGGGATCAGTCCGCTGCCGCCGAGCGATCCGGAGGTCCGCGCGAGGCTGGGCGAGCGGCTCGCGGCGGAGGGGCTCCCCGCGCTGGTCCAGGAGCTCTGGCGGCTCGATCCGCCGACGGCCGCGCGCTTGAAGCCGGGCGATACGCAACGCGTGCTGCGCGCCCTGGAGGTCGCCCTCGTGTCCGGCCGGCCGCTCTCCGCGTTTCTGGCGGAGCAACCCTTTGGCAGTCAGCGGATTGCGGCACTCCAAGTTGGATTGACGGTTCCGCGTAGCATCCTATACGATCAAATCGCAGGCCGCGTGGCCCGGATGCTGGAGGAGGGGTGGTTGGAGGAAGTCGCCGGATTGCTCCGGCAGGGGCTGTCCCCGGATCTTCCCGCGTTCCAGGCAATCGGGTATCGTCAGCTCGTCCGCCACCTGATGGGGGGAGAGTCTCTGGACGAGGCGATCGGCGAGACGGTCAAGGCGACGCGCCGGTTCGCCAAACGGCAGGAGACCTGGTTTCGGAAGGAGTCCGATGTAACCTGGTTTTCAGCCCAGGATCTGGAACAACGAATTCCTCAAGTCATTGAACATGTCGAGCACAGGGGTCTCGGGAGGGCGTATGGCTAAGCACAACATCAATATTCAGGATGGGTATCTCTTCCAGAGCCTCAAGGAAGGGCAGACGATGTACTTGGAGCTTGTGACCGGCCGGCACCTTCTGGGTCGTCTCAAGCGTTTCGACCGCTTCGCCGTGGTGCTCGAGAGCGAAGGCAAGGAAATCCTCATTTACAAGCATGCCATCGCCACGATCTCAGCGGCCCCTCCGGCGTCGTAGAGAGGGGGGCCTGAGGGCTCTCACGGCTCCGATCCTCCTCACGGCCGTCCTTCTGGCGGCCGTCCACCTAGTCGCCTGCAGCTCCGCGTCGCCGCCTCCGCCGGCTCGCGAGCCGGTTGCTCGGAGGGCTCCGGAGCCTCTGGCCGTCTCTCAGGCCGACCGGTCCTACCTCATCGACCCGATGACGGGGTACACCCGCGAGGTGGACCCCGCGTTGCGGGACCGTGTCCGGAGCGTCTGGCGCGCCCTTCTGGAGGAGAGCGACGTCACCGGTGCGACCGAGACTGCCGCCACCCTGCTCGCGGAAGATCCGGAATTCCATCCGGCAGAGGTGCTCGCCGCGCAGGTGGAGTTCGCCGCGGACGACGACGAGGCCGTGCTGGACCGGCTGCTCCCCGTGAGCGACGCCCTGCCGGGCTACGCCGCGAGCCAGATGCTCCTCGGCCGCTCGGCCGAGCGGCTGGGCGATGTCCCGCTCGCCTACGCGGCCTTCCGCGCGGTGGCGACCCGGAACCCGCTGGCTCTCAAGCGCACGGGCGAGCTCCACCCGCGGGCCCTGGAGATCGTCTCCAACCGGCTCCAGGAGGCGCTCCGCCAGGACCGGACCGAGGAGGCCGAAAAGCAGCTCGCGCTGCTCGAGCAGTGGGCCCCCTCGGAGACTAAGACGCTCGAAGGGGCGCGCGCCTTGGCCGTGGCGAGGAACGATCGCGCCGCGGAGCTCATCGCCGTCAAGGCGCTCTCGGCCCGCCGGCCCAGCGACCAGCCGCTCCTCGAGCGCCGCGCCGAGCTGGAGCTCGCCGTGGGGGACCCGAGCGCCGGCCTCCAGATCGTCCAGGATCTCGCCGCCCGCCATCCCAACGATCCGCGGATGGCCGACCGGCTCGAAGCGGCGAAGTTCCGCTGGCGCCTGTCGCAACTCCCCCGGTCCGTTCAGGAGGTCGCCGCCAAGTTCGAGCTCTCCAAGGCCGACTTCGCCGTGCTCCTCTACTGGCTCGTGCCGGACGTCCGCAACAGCCGGCCCACGGCCGGGCGCATCGCGACCGATGTCCTCGATCACCCTCACCAGGAGGAGATCGTGCGGGTGGTGAACCTCGGGCTCATGGACGTGGACCCCACGATCCACCGCTTCTTCCCCGGCTCGCCGGAGCGCCGGGGCGCCGCCCTGCGCAGCGTCAACGAGATGCTCGCCCGCTTCGGGAAAGGCATCCCCTGCTTCAAGGACGCCCCGACGGGCACCTGCGAGCGGTCTGCGCGCTGCAACCTGATCCTCCCCGAGGAGGAGTGCCAGCCCGGGGCCTCGCTCTCCGGCAGCGACGCCGTGGAGCTCATCCGCCGCAGCCTGAAGCTCCTGGGCGGAGCATGACCTTCACGATCCCCAACCTGCTGTCCATCCTGCGCATGGGGCTCGTCCCCCTGTTCATCATCGCGGTGATCGACGGCCACGCCTTCCGGGCGCTCCTGATCATCCTGGTGGCCGGGATCACCGACGCCCTGGACGGGTTCATCGCCCGCGTCTGGAAGCAGCAGTCGCTTTTAGGCACCTACCTCGATCCGGTGGCCGACAAGCTCCTCCTGGTCTCCGCCTACGTGGCCCTGTCGATCCCCAGCTTGAACCAGGGCACCCAGATCCCCCTCTGGGTCACGGTCCTCGTCATCGCCCGCGACGTGCTGCTCGTGGTGGTCGCCCTGGTGCTCTACCTCGCGGCCGGCGTCCGGAGCTTCCCGCCGAGCGTGCTCAGCAAGGTCAACACCGTGCTCCAGGTGGTGACGGTCGTCCTCGTCCTCCTCTCGAGCACGCTGCCGCACCTGCGGTGGATCGACCTGCTGGCGGACGGCGCGATCTACGGCGTCGCGGTGCTCACGCTCGCCTCCGGCCTCGACTACGTCATCCGCGTCGGCCGCCTGCAGCCCGCGAAAGCTCCGCACGACTGAGGGGGACAGGGGGTGAGGTCCGGTGGGGGACCGTACCGGATTCTGGTAACATGTCCTAAGACCGACTGAGGCCCGATGTCCGACTTCGTCCATCTCCATCTCCATAGCCAGTTCAGCCTCCTGGACGGCGCAAACCGTCTCGACGACGTCATGAAGGCGGCGGTCGAGGCGGGCATGCCCGCCGTGGCCCTGACCGACCACGGCAACATGTTCGGGGCGATCGAGTTCTACAACAAGGCGCGCGCCTCGGGGCTGAAGCCGATCGTGGGCATGGAAGCCTACGTGGCCCAGGGAAGCCGTCTGGACCGCACTCCGGGCAAGGGGAGCAGCAACCACCTCGTGCTCCTCGCGAAGAACGAGACCGGCTACCGGAACCTGATCAAGCTGACCTCCTCCTCCTACCTCGAAGGCTTCTACTACAAGCCGAGGATCGACAAGGAGCTCTTGAGGAAGCACAGCGAGGGGCTGATCTGCCTCTCCGCGTGCTTGAAAGGCGAGATCAACGAGCACATCGTCGCCACCCGGGAACGGGAGGCGGAGGCCACGGCGAAGGAGTTCCTGGAGATCTTCGGAGAAGGGAACTTCTATCTCGAAATGCAGGACCACGGGATCGCCGAGCAACGGCTCGCCAACGAGGTCGTGCGGCGGATCTCGAAACGGCTCGGCATCCCCCTCGTGGTCTCGAACGACTGCCACTATCTCAAGAAGGACGACGCCTTCGCCCACGATGTCCTCCTCTGCATCGGCACCCAGAAGACCTTCTCGGACACCGACCGCCTGAAGTACGCCTCGGACAACTTCTACATGAAGAACGCCGAGGAGATGCACGCGATCTTCCCCGACGACCACCAGGCGATCGAAAACACCCTCGCGATCGCCGAGAAGTGCGACCTCGTCATCCCCTCCGGCACGTTCCACCTGCCGGAGTTCCCGGTGCCCGGGGGCTCGAACCTCCAGGACTACTTCGAGGAGGTGGCCCGCGAGGGGCTGGAGCGGCGGCTCGCGGAGCTCAAGAAACGTCGGAGCCAGGGCCTCGTGCGGCATCCGGACGAGGACTACCGCCAGCGGCTCGAGTACGAAATCCAGGTGATCGAGAAGATGGGCTTCCCCGGCTACTTCCTCGTGGTCTGGGACTTCATCCGCCACGCCCGGGAAAACGGCATCCCGGTCGGCCCCGGCCGCGGCTCGGCCGCCGGCTCCGTCGTGGCCTACGCCCTGCGGATCACCGACATCGATCCGCTCCAGTACGACCTGCTCTTCGAGCGGTTCCTGAACCCCGACCGCATCAGCATGCCCGACATCGACATCGACTTCTGCATGCGCCGGCGGGGCCAGGTCATCCAGTACGTGGGGGAGAAGTACGGCCGCGACCGGGTGGCCCAGATCATCACCTTCGGGACGCTCGCGGCCAAGGCCGTGATCCGCGACGTGGGCCGGGTCATGGGCCTCCCCTACGCCAAGGTCGACAAGATCGCGAAGCTCATCCCCGACATGACCAAGTCGCTCGCTGACGCGGTCAAGGACAACGACGCGCTCGCCGTCGAGCTCAAGGACCCCGAGGTCAAGCAGATCATCGAGGTGGGCAAGCGCCTCGAAGGGCTCACCCGCCACGCCTCGGTCCACGCCGCGGGCGTCGTGATCACGCCCCGCCCCCTGGACGACCTCGTGCCGCTCTACAGGGTCACCAAGGGCGACGAAGAGCAGATCATGACCCAGTGGGACATGACCGTCATCGAGAGCCTCGGGCTCTTGAAGATGGACTTCCTGGGCCTGCGCACCCTCACGGTCATCGACGATGCCGTGAAGATCATCCGCCAGCAGGGGATCGAGCTCGACCTGGAGGAGATCCCGCTGGATGACCTCGAGACCTTCCGCATCTTCTGCGAGGGGCGCACGAGCGGCATCTTCCAGTTTGAGTCCCGCGGCATGACCGACCTCCTGCGGCGGGTCCGGCCCTCGCGCTTCGACGAACTCGCCGCCTTGAACGCCCTCTACCGGCCCGGCGCCCTCTCCGTGGGCATGGTCGAGGAGTACATCCAGAGAAAGCAGGGCCGGCGGTTCGAGTACACCGTCCCTGAAACCAAGGCGATCCTCGAAGAGACCTACGGGGTCATCGTCTACCAGGAGCAGGTGATGCTCATCGCCGTGGCGGTGGCCGGCTTCACCATGGCCGAGGCGGACACGCTCCGCAAGGCCATGGGCAAGAAGAAGGTCGACGTCATGGCCAAGATGAAGGAGAAGTTCGTCGAGGGGGCGGCGGCCCGGGGCGTGCCGCGGGAGAAGTCCAGCGGCCTGTGGGACTACATCGAGCCCTTCGCCGGCTATGGCTTCAACAAGAGCCACAGCGTGGCCTACGCCAACCTGGCCTACAAGACGGCGTACTTGAAGGCCCACCACCCCGTGGCCTTCATGGCCGCCATGCTCAATTCCGAGCTCTCCTCCTCGGACACCATCGCCAAGTACATCGGCGAGTGCAGGAACATGGGGATCTCCATGCTCCCGCCGGACATCAACGAGAGCAGCTACGAGTTCGCGGTGGATGGCAACAACATCCGCTTCGGCCTGGGCGGCATCAAGGGAGTGGGGGAGGGAGCCATCGAGTCCGTGCTCGAAGCCCGCCGCCGGGTGGGGCGCTTCCGGAGCCTCGCCCATCTGGCGACCGAGGTCGACCTGCGGCTCGTCAACCGGAAGGTCTTCGAGTGCCTCGTCAAGACCGGCGCCTTCGACAGCCTGGGAATCCACCGGACCGCCCTCTGGCACTCGCTGGACGCTCTCCTCGACTATGCCCAGCGCCGCCGGCAGGAGCGCGAGGTGGGGCAGTCGAACCTCTTCGGCGCCGTGATCCCGGCTCCGGAGCCGCAGCCCGATCCCTCGATCCGTCCATGGGCGGAAAAAGAGCGCCTCCGCTTCGAGAAGGAGGGGCTCGGCCTCTATCTCACCGGCAACCCGCTCTCGGAGCACCAGGAGGCCCTGGGCCGGGTCGTCAGCCACACCAGCGTCTCCCTGAAGGAGATCCTGAAGGAGGGGAGCTTCGAAGGCTCCGTCACCCTGGGCGGGATCGTGAACGGCTTCAACCGGGTGAAGATCAAGAGCGGCATGAACGCCGGCAAGTTCATGGGCCGCTTCGTGCTGGAAGACCTGGAGGGGAGCCTGCCCGTGACCCTCTTCGCGAACCAGCTCCAGCAGTTCGGCCACCTTCTGTCGGACGACGCCGTGGTGCTGGTCAAGGGCCAGGTCCGCGAGCGGGGGACCGAGGTCGAGATCACCGTCGAAGAGGTCCAGCCTCTGTCGAAGCTCGGCACCCGTCCGCTGGCCGGAGTGGACCTGACCTTGGGCCCCAGAACCTCCCAGCGGGAGATGCTCCGCCTCCGCGACCTCCTGATCGAGCATCCGGGCGACGTGCCGGTCACCCTCGAGGTCAAGCTCCCGGACCGCACCGTCCGCATCGCCGCCCAGGAGAAGCTCAAGGTCCGCTTCGGCCCCGAGCTGGCCGCCTCCATCGAAGGGCTCCTCGGGCAGGGGAGCGTGCGCGAGCGGTATCAGGCGTCCGCCTGAGCCTCCTTCGGGTACCCGCCTTTGCCGTGATGGACTACAGTACGGAGTCCGGAAGGGGCCTGTCTGTGGTGTTGAACGACAAGAGCACGATCGGAAGCAAGAAGTCCTGGGCAGTGGGAGAGCCCGTCGAGGCCCTCACCAATCTCGATCTCGACCAATCCCGCCTCGCCGCCATCTTCCTCCAGGCGCCGGCTTTCATCGCGACGCTCCGTGGGCCCGCCCACGTCTTCGAGATGGCCAATCCCAAGTACGAACAGCTCATCGGCAACCGGGACATCCTGGGCAAATCGGTCAGGGAGGCCCTCCCGGAGCTTGAGGGGCAGGGCTTTTACGAGCTGCTCGACGAGGTCTACCGCACGGGCAAGCGGTTCATCGGTGACGAGCTGCCGGCCCTGCTGCAGCGCACGGCACACGGTCCCTTGGAGCTGCGCTATGTGAACTTCGTCTACCAGCCGTTTTTCGAGGTGGAGGGATCGGTCTCCGGCATTTTCGTTCACGGTGTGGACGTGACCGACATGGTGAAGGCGCGCCTGCGGGCCGAGGAGTTGGCGGAGATCAACCGGACGATCACGGACAACGCCGCCTCCTGCCTCTTCCTGATCGACGAGACCGGGTGCCCGACCTTCATGAACCCGGCGGCCGAAGCGGTGACCGGCTACACCCTGGACGAGATCAAGGACCGGCCGATCCACGATTCGATCCACCACACCCGGCCCGACGGTGCTCCCTACCCGCGGTCCGAGTGCCCTTTCTCCCCGGAACGGCCGGGGCGAGTCCGGGAGGCTCGCGATGTCTTCATCCGCAAGGATGGGACTTTCTTCCCGGTCTCCTGCTCGGTCGCGCCCCTCGAGCGCAACGGGGCCGTGGTCGGTGCCGTCATGGAGTTTCGGGACATCACCGAGCAGGAGCGGGTGGAGGTGGCCCTTCGCGAGGCGGACCGGAGGAAGGACGAGTTCCTCGCCATGCTGGGGCACGAGCTCCGGAACCCTCTCGCGCCGATCCGCAACGCCGTCTACCTCCTGCGCCAGCCGGGCACCCCCGAGCCTTTCCAGGAGAGGGCCCGGAACATGATCGACCGCCAGGTCACTCACATGGCGCGGCTGGTCGACGACCTGCTGGACGTCTCCCGCATCTCGCGCGGCAAGATCCTGCTCCGCAAGGAGCGGCTGGACCTGGCCTCGGTGGTCCGCAACGCCGTCGAGGACCATCGCGGCAGCCTGGAGGCCCTGGGCCTGACGGTGGAGCTCGCTTTGCCTTCGAGGCCGCTCTTTGTGGAGGGGGACGCCACGCGCCTCTCCCAGGCCCTGGGAAACCTCCTGCACAACGCGGGCAAGTTCAGCGACCCCGAAGGCCGGGTCACGGTCACGGTCTGCGCGCCGGCCGGCCGCGCGACCGCCGAGATCACGGTTGCGGACACCGGCATCGGGATCGAGCCGGAGATGATGAAGCGGCTCTGGGAGATCTTCAGTCAGGCGGACCGCAGCCTGGACCGCAGCCGGGGAGGGCTCGGGCTGGGCCTCTCTCTGGTCAAGGGGCTCGTCGACCTGCACGGTGGAGAGGTCGAGGCCGCGAGCGAGGGGCTGGGGCACGGCGCCCGCTTCACCGTCCGCCTCCCGCTCGCGGAGACCGGGCTGCGCTGAGCTGCCGCAGCCTCTCGCTAGGGGCGAGGGGCTCGCCTCTGGGAGAACCGGACGGCGAGCGGGATCGCGACGAGGGTGAGCCGGGCCGCCATCAGGCTTACGAAGGAGAGCGCGATCGCCAGGCAGCACAGAACCGGCGCCGTCCAGGCGCGCCGCTGGATGAGCGCCAGCTCTCCGGCAGGCATCGCCGGATGCCGCAGCCGCTCGTGCTTCTGGACGTGGCGCAGGACGCTCACCTGCGTGATGCCGACCAGGATCAGGCTGGCGGCGTAAAGGAGGAGGGAGGCCCGTTGCGCCCCGTTCTCGCTGAGGACGGCGGTGGGGAAGGGGATGAAGGAGACGGCGAGAAGGAACAAGAGATTGCGCCAGACGAGGGCCTGGTCGTAGCCCTGAATCCAGCGGAAGAACCGGTGGTGGGAGGTCCAATACGTGCCCACGACGAGGAAGCTCACGACAAACCCCAGGATCTTGGGGATCTGGTCGAGCAAGGCCTGCATCAAGGCGGCTTCCCCTGCCTCGCGGCCGAGATGGGGCACATCGACATCCAGAACGAGAAGCGTGATCGCGATGGCGAACACCGCGTCGCTGAAGAAGGCGATGCGCTCGACCTGGAACTCGGACCGGACCTCGGTCTCTCTCTCGTCCACCGTTCTCCTCCCGTGTCGTTGGTTCCGGGGAGGATACAGCGGAGAGGCCCTGTTTGTTCTACATCAGAGACCCGTGGGCTCCGCCGATTGCCGCTTGGGAATGCGTGAGTTCAGATCCTCGTAAGAGGTGTGGGCGTAGGCTTCGATCGTGAGGAGCCTCTTGTCGACCTTGTCGAACCTCGCGTTGACCTCCGCTTTGTGCGCTTGCAGCTCTTCGCGGACATCGGCGACTCCCTCAGCGACCATTTTGACCTCTTCCCTGAGGCCCTCGATAAGGATGTGGGCTTCACGGGCTTCAATTTCTACCTTGTCGAGGCGCTGGTCAACGCCGTCAAAGCGCTGGTCAACAGCGTCGAAGCGCTGGTCAACAGCGTCGAAACGCTGGTCCATCCGTTGGCTCAACGAGGAGAAGAGCCGCTCGAAGTGGGCGATCTGTTCCTGGTCCATGGGACTGTATTCTCTCTCTTTGGGGTCAGAGGCAGCTTCCGGTGTCCGATTCCGGAAATATACCATGGAAGGTGGGAGCGGGCAAGCAGGGCTTTTTGACGGCGGGCGTCACGGCAGATCCGTCCGCGCGGGTCCCGGGCTCCTAGCCCCTCGTGTAGACCGACTCCCGGTGTGCCGTCCCCCTCTGCACGAGCCGGATTCTGCCGTCGGCCAGCATGCGGAGCAGGGCGGACGAGGCCAGCCGGGAATCGACCGGCTTCTTGAGCGCCTTGCCGAAGCGCCGGTTCACTTCCGCGGCCACGCCGGAGGGCTTGAAGGCCTCGCCCTCCGGCATCGACATCACCACCCGGGCCACCAGTTTGCTCCGGAGCGCCTTGGCGGGCAGCGGCTCCTCCTTGGGAGGCGGGGGAGGCGCCGGAGGCGCCACGCGGGCGGCGATCTCCGCCGCGGCGTCGGCCGTGGCCTTGAACGCCTCGTAGTGCCGGATCATGGCCTCGAGCTCGCCGGCGTGGAGGGACCGCTGCTCGCGGTGGAGGATCTCCTGCTGCGCGTGAAAGGCCTCTTGGGCCCGGTGCTCGGCGATCTGGGTCTCCAGATTCGCCAGGATTTGCGCCACGGAAAGCTGTGAGCTCACCTCTCCTCCTTCGACGCCGCGCAGAAGCCGGCCCCGCCTCGCCACAAAACGCGGCGGAGCGAAGTCGATTTCGGCGGGCTGCTGGAAAACCGTGGCGGGAAGCCTACACCAGATTCGACGCAAAGTCTCCCCGTCTCCACAGGATGCAGGACCCATCGGAGCGATCTCGTCTCGCAATCCGTTGGGGAAAACCAGATCGCTCCGTTGAAAACCACTTCGCTGCACGGGAAAATTATTTTGCGGCGAAGAAGGCGAGATCGTGACGCGGGAATTTTCGATCTCACGCGGGAAGGCTCCAACGCTGCGCGGGAGAGCCGTTTCGCTCCGTCTTGATCCGGATCGCTTCGATTCAAATCAAAATTGCCGCGCTTGGATTTCCAGTGCTCCGTTTTGGGTTCAAATCGCTGCACATTGAGGAGCAACGCTCCGGGCGAGATCCCTATCGCTCCGAAATAGATGTTTTTGCTTCAAAATAAGGTCTCTTCGTGCCGTCCTGGAATCCTCCGGCTGGTTCGTGGAAGATTTCGTGCCGATTCGGTTCGCGGTCGGAGCGATCAGGATAAGATCGCGCCAATTTTGAATCACATCGCGCCGATTTAAAATTCCGCGCGAGGCCGTCAAGATCTCCGGAGCCCTTCCGGGTTCCGCGGGACGCTCTCACACGACTTTGCGGCGTTTGGGGGAAGATCGTGACCCCATCCTCTCTTTGCTCCAGGACAAAGACTCCGCTCTCCGAAGCCGGGAGACTCTCCTGTGTCCGAGGTGGCGTTCGCAACGCCCGCCCGGAGAAAGGGGAGATCAAGACCAATGAGCATAAGACGGCTTTGGATCGCTTTCGCCGCGGTCATCCTGGTGTCGTTCGCCGTCCTGGGCTGGGTGGGGGTGCGGATCTATCAGATGGCGCCGCCGGTCCCGGACCGGGTCGTGTCGACCGGCGGGCGGGTGCTGCTCGGGCCGGGCGACATCCGGACGGGGCAGAACGTCTGGCAGTCACTGGGCGGCATGGAGTCCGGCTCGATCTGGGGGCACGGCAGCTACGTGGCTCCGGACTGGACGGCCGACTGGCTCCACCGCGAGGCCGTGTTCATTCTGGAGGATTGGGCCCGCGCCGAGGCCGGCGCTCCCTACGAGCGCATTCCGGCCGAACGGCAGGCCGCCCTGCGCGAGCGGCTGGAGCGCATGATGCGGGCCAACACGTACGACCCGGCGACCGGGACGATCACGGTCGCACCGGTCCGCGCGCGGGCGTTCGAGGCCAACCTGGCCCACTATTCGGACGTCTTTTCGAAGGGGAGGGAGGCCTACGCGCTGCCGGCCGGCACCTTGACCGATCCGGTGAAGATCCGGCAGTTGAGCGGCTTTTTCTTCTGGTCCTCCTGGGCCGCCGCCACGAACCGCCCGGGGGATACGATCACCTACACGAGCAACTGGCCGCACGAAGAGCTGGTCGGCAACCGGCCGACCGGCGACGCGGTGGTGTGGACCGGGGTGAGCATCATCCTTCTGCTCGCCGGCATCGGCGCCATGGCGTTCTGGTACGCGAAGCAGGAGCCCGAGCTCCTGGGGGAGCTGCCGGAGAGAGATCCCCTGCTGGGCTCGCGGCCCACGCCGTCGCAGAAGGCCACGGTCAAATATTTCTGGATCGTCTCGGCGCTCATCCTGGTGCAGATCCTTTTAGGCGTCGTCACCGCGCACTACGGCGTCGAGGGGGACGGCTTCTACGGCGTTCCGCTGTCCGAGACCCTGCCTTATACCATCACCCGCACGTGGCACGTGCAGCTCGGGATCTTCTGGATCGCCACGGCCTGGCTCGCGGCGGGGCTCTACATCGCTCCCGCGGTGGGCGGCGGCGAGCCGCGCGGCCAGAGGCTCGGCGTGAACGTGCTGTTCGGCGCCCTCCTGGTCGTGGTCGTGGGCTCCATGGTGGGGCAGTGGATGAGCGTCAAGCAGATGCTCTCGGGTGATGCCTGGTTCTACCTCGGCCACAGCGGCTACGAGTACATCGACCTCGGGCGGCTGTGGCAGATCGGGCTTCTGGTGGGGCTCTTCCTCTGGTTCTTCCTGGTCTGGCGGGCGATCCGGCCGGCGCTCCGGAGAAAGGACGAGCAGCAGCCGGTGCTGACGCTCTTCCTGATCTCTTCGGCGGCCATCGCGAGCTTCTACGGCGCGGCCCTGGGGGCCGGCCGCGGGACCAACCTCGCCGTGGCCGAGTACTGGCGCTGGTGGGTGGTCCACCTCTGGGTGGAAGGCTTCTTCGAGGTCTTCGCCACGGTGGTGATCGCATTCCTCTTCGCGCGCCTCAAGCTTCTGAGCCTGAAGACGGCCAACGAGGCGAGCATCCTGTCGGCCACCATCTTCCTGTCCGGCGGCATCATCGGGACGCTCCATCACCTGTACTTCTCGGGCACGCCCACGGTGGCGCTGGCGCTCGGGTCGGTCTTTTCAGCCCTGGAGGTCGTGCCGCTTCTCTTCGTGGGGTTCGAGGCCTGGCACAATCTCAAGCTCTCGAAGGCGAGGCCGTGGGTGCAGGCGTACCGCTGGCCGATCTACTTCTTCGTGGCAGTCGCCTTCTGGAACCTCGTGGGAGCGGGCCTGTTCGGATTCATGATCAATCCGCCCGTGGCGCTCTACTACATGCAGGGGTTGAACACCACGCCCGTCCACGGCCACGCTGCCCTCTTCGGGGTGTACGGCATGTTGGGCATGGGGCTCATGCTCTTCTGCCTGCGCGCCATGGCACCGGGCGCGGTCTGGAAGGAAGGCATTTTGAAGTTCGCCTTCTGGTCGATCAACATCGGCCTCTTTACGATGGTGACCTTGAGCCTCCTTCCGCTGGGTCTGATGCAGACCTGGGCGTCGGTCGAGCACGGTTACTGGTACGCGCGGAGCCCCGAGCTCATGCAGATGCCGGTGATGGAGATCCTGCGCTGGATGCGCGTGCCGGGCGACACCCTGTTCGCGGTCGGCGCCATCGCCCTCGCCTGGTTCGTGGCCCGGCAGACGATGGGCCCGGCCCGCCGGGTGAAGCCGGTGGAGGCCGGAGAGCCGGAGCCCTTGGGGATCCCACCGGGCAGCAAGGTGGTGGGGTAGGCGAGGCTAGCGGTCGAGCTTGAAGTGGACGGTCAGGGACATGATCACATCCTGATTGCCCGGCGTGAACCGCCACTGCTTCAAGGCGACGATCGCGGCCTGGTCGAACATCGGGTTGGCGGACTCGATCACGGTGACGTCGCTGACGCTGCCGTCCGCGCGGATCACGGCGTCCAACACGACCTTGCCCTGAAGACGTGTGGCGCGGGCCACGGGAGGGTAGATCGGCTCCACTCTTTTGATCAGCCCCGGTCCCTGCCCCGCGGAGACGCGGATCGGCCCCGTCTGCGCGGGTGCCGCGGGCGCGGTGGTGACCGGCGATTCCTCGGGCGCGGGCTGCGGCTCGGGCTCCACGACCGGCTCGGGCTCGTCCGGCGTGGGATCGGGACGCGCGATCTTCTTGACCTCGGGCTTGGGCGGCTCAGGTGTAGGCGGCGGCGGGGCGGGCGGGGGAGGCTCCAGGAACTGGACCTTCATCGCCTGCTCCACCGGAGCGTCGACGCGGACGGGGTCCGGCCCCCAGTCCGGCATGCGAGCGACGAGGATCACCGCGTGAAGGACGAGAGCGATGCCCAGAGCCCAGAGGGCCGTTTTCCGGTCGCGCGGGTCCGCTTTCATCCAGCTCTCGGCCTGCTCGAGCTCCTGCTCTGCGCGGCGGGACTTTCGTTCGTTCGCCATCGCGGTCTCCTTACTCGAGGGAGCGCAGCCCGTAGAGCTGGAGCTCGTTGCTCGTGGGGATCACCAGGTTCCGCACCCCGACCTGGCGCAGCTCGTCGAAGACGTCGGTCATGGCGCGGTAGGGAGCCTGGAGCGACGACTGGAGGATCACCGATTTGTTGGGGTTCCTCTGGAGCCTGGGGGCGAGATAGCCCTGGATCTCTCCGAGCCGGAGCGGCCGGCCGTCGACGGTCAACGCACCGTTTCCGGCGATCTCGATCAGCACCGCGGCCTCGGGCTCGGCCGTCAGCGCCTGCTCGTCGTGCCGCGGCAGCGAGAACTGGATGCCGCGAGTCACGCTGTAGAACGAGGCGACGAGGAAGAAGATGATGAGCAGGAATGCCACGTCCGCCATGGACGAGGTGGGGATCTCGGACGGGACCTCGGTGCGCCGCAGCTTCATGGCTCGCCCTCCCCGCGCGACAGGAGCGCGACGTCCTGGGCCTTGGCGCCGCGCAGCTCCATCAAAACCTGATCGATCACCCGGTACGGCACGTTGCGGTCTGCCTTGATGAGGAAGGGGTGCAACCGGTTCGACGCGGTCACGGCGCGGATCTCCGCGGCCAGGGCCGGGATGCCCACGACCTTGCGCGTGTCCTCCTCGCCCGCCGAGAAACGGATCTCGCCGTCCCGGGTGATCGAGATGATCGCCGCCCCTTTGGCGGTCTGCTGCTGCTCCTTCGTCTGCGGCAGCTCCATGGGAGTGCGGTCGAGGCTGAAGGCCGTCGTCACCATGAAGAAGATGATGAGCAGGAAGGCGATGTCCGCCATGCTCGCGGTCGGGATGGCGGCTCCCAGCGTGCGCTTGCTCCGCCTGATGTGCATGGCCTCACCTCGCTCCGGCGATCGGGAGCGGCTCGACCGTGGGCGTGTCCGGTTGGATGTCGCCGGCCTTGGCGTCGGACATCGCCTCGAGCACCACCGTGGCCGCCGACTCCATGGTGCGGACGAGGACGTTCACCCGGGTGACGAAATAGTTGTAGACCATCTGGATGGGGATCGCGATGATGAGGCCCGCGGCGGTGGTGATCAGGGCCTCGGAGATCCCCTTGGCGACCGCCGCCGGGTTGTTCAAGCCGACGGAGGCCAGGGCCTCGAAGGAGTTGATCATGCCGGTGACGGTGCCGAGGAAGCCCAGGAGCGGCGCGACCATCGCGATCGTCGCCAGGATCGGCAGTCCCCGCTCGAGCACCGCGAGCTCGTGCGCCGAAGCGTCCTCGAGCGCGCGCTCGATCTCGTCCTTGGGGCGGCCGTAGCGCAGCAGGCCGGCCTTGACGATCGCCGAGACCGGGCTCGGGAAACGCTCACAGACTGAGATGGCGCCGGCGACGTCCCCTTCGATGAGACGCGACCGCAGCTCCTTCATGAAACCGGGAACGTTCCGGGTCACCTGCCGCAAGGTCCACCAGCGCCAGATCGCGACCGCGACGCCCAGAATCGACAGTGCCAGGAGCGGCCACATCACCGGGCCGCCCTTCTCGAAGTACGTCCACATGGCTCCTCCTCCTTCCGAGGATTACGACTGGTTCGAAGAGTGCGGACGAGCAGGATTCGTGCCAGAACGGTTCGGGGATACGAAGGCCCGTGGGGCGGCAAGCCGCCCCACGGAGCCGGCGGCGGATCAGCCGGGCGGGACCTGGCCGTCCTTGGCCACGGGCACGCAGAGCTTGGTCGAGTCCGTGACGAAGACGTTTTCCGCGGGCAGGCCCATGTTGCGCAGCACGGGGTTCAGGTGGTTGAGCGTGAGCTGCATGTTGAGCGGCAGCCCGAGGATGTCGTAGCAGAGGACGTCCGAGAACCGGATGATGGGGAGGACCGCCGGCGGCGGGATCTGCTGGTTCTTGGCCACCGGCACACAGAGCTGGCGGGGCGCCGGCCCGGGGATCTTCACGGTCTCGGGCGTGGTGTTGGAGAAGAGCGGGTTCAGGTGGGTGAGGCCGATGGTGTCGCTGACGACTTGGCTGCTCTCCACCCGGTAGCACTTGACATCAAGCTGGGAGATGAGGTTGAGGATCGCCGTCGGAGGCACCATGTTGTTCTTGGCCACGGGGACGCAGAGCTGCTGCGGCTCGCGGACCGTGACCTTGACGTCCGGACCGAACTTGTGGGCGATCACGGGGTTCAACTGGCTCAGGCTCAGGTCCACGTTGATCGGCGGGCCCGTGATGCGGTAGCACTTCAGGTCCACGTAGCGGATGAACGGGAGGACGTCCGGAGGAGGCACCTGCTGGTCTTTCTGGACCGGAACGCAGAGCTCCTGGGGCTCGAAGAGGGTCACGAATTCGGGAGGCAGCCCCTTGCTGATGAAGACCGGGTTCAGGTGATCGAGCCGCAGGTTCACGTTGAGCGGCGGCTGGTTGGGGATCCTGTAGCACCGGACGTCCAGGTTCTCCACGAACCGGGCCGGCGTCGGCAACGCCTGGGCGGTGACGGCCGCCGGAAGGGCCAGGACGGCGAGGAGCAGGAGCCCCGAGGCGAGGGTCTGAGCCACGAGCTTCTTCATACACGTCTCCTTCTGGCTGCAGAGCAGCCGGTCGAAAAAGATGGCTGTGGAAGCTTCCTGAAGACCCGGCCGGGGCCGACACCTCGAAATGAAGAGGTATCTGAAATACAGGGTGTGACTACCCCCCTCTCGCGGGACAACGAGAGGGGGGCGGGTCTTTTACGGCCTGTCGTAGGCGGGCGGCAGGGGACCGGAGAGGTCCTTGTAGCGGTCCCGCAGCTCGGTCTGGCGGGTCTTCGTGGGCATCTGGACTCCGCGGATGAAGACGGCCTCGGGGTAGGTGGTGAGCTCCAGGGGGTCGCCGTCCCAGATCACCACGTCCGCGTCCTTGCCGGGCTCCAGGGTGCCGTAGGAGTCGGCGAGGCCCCAGAGGCGGGCGGGCACGGAGGTCATGGCGGCCAGGGCCGCGTCCCAGGGGAGGCCGTAGGCCACGGCGTTGCCGGCGGCCTGGCGGATGTTTCTGGCGTTGTGCGCCTCGCCGCTCATCAAGACCACGGTCACCCCGGCCTTGTGGAGGCGGGCCGCGTTTTCAAACGTGGCCCCCAGGAGCTCGAAGCTCCCCGGCAGGTTGTCGAGCGGGTTGAGGAGGACCGGCACCTTGGCCGCGGCGATCTCGGGGGCGACCATCCAGCCTTCGTTGACGCCGGCGAGGATCAGCCGGAGCTTGTGCTCCCGGGCCAGCCGCAGGGCGGCCTGGATGTCGCTCGCCCTGTGGACCCGGAGGACCAGGGGCAGCTCTCCCTGGACGACCGGGATCAGCGCTTCGAGGTCGAGCCGCGAGAGGGCGTACTCGCGCCGCTCCCCCTGCTCGAAGGACTTGCGGTTGGCGATGTAGTCCAGGGTGTCCTGGAAGGCCTCGCGGAGGCGGAGCAGGGCCGACGACCGCGAGCCGCCGGCGAGGCCGGCCCCGCCTTCGCCCAGGGTCGCGTACATGGCGGCGGGCGAGCGCAGGAGGTAGTCCCCGGGGCCGCCCAGATGGATGAGCGCCGCCTGCCCCGCGATCAGGCTCTCGCCCGTGTCGGGCACCACCACGGCCCGGGTCAGCCCCTCGACCCGGTTGACCGGGATCAGGCTGGAGCGCGGGTTGATGGCGTCGGCCGCGTTGAAGGCGGCGGTGATCCGGTCGTCCTCGGTCTCGGTGTCGTTCGAGCCCTCGACCGCGTTGACCTCGACCAGGCCGATCCGGGAGAACGAGTCGAGGAAGCCGGGCGTGACCACCTTGCCCCGGGCGTCGATCCGCCGGGCTCCGGCCGGCACGGCCACGGAGGCGCCCACGGCCCGGATCCTGCCGCCCTCGATCACCACGGTGCCGTTCCGGATCGTCCCTTGCGGGCCCAGGGTGTGGACGGTGGCGCCGGTGATGACGATCGTCTCCGCGAGCGTGGGCACGGCCGCCATCGCGAGGCCGGCCAGGAGCATGAAGTGTGTCGCGAGGCGGCTCATCGGTCGCCCTCCTGGGCTCCAGGCTGCCCGAGGCTGAAGTCCATCTCCGGCTGGCGGGACGGATCGTTGCGGTCGTAGACCAGGGCGCCGTCGATGTAGACCTTCTCGGCGCGGCTGTAGACGCTGAAGGGATTGCCGCTCCAGAGCACCACGTCCGCCATCTTTCCCGGCTCCAGAGTGCCGGTCTGCCGGTCGATCCCCAGCGATTTCGCCGGGTTGATCGTGAGCCAGCGGATCGCGTCCTCTTCCCGGAGGCGCATCCCCATCCGGTTGCCGGCGGCCATGGCCTTGGCGGCCTCCTGGTTCAACCGCTGGATGCCCTCGGCGGAGTCGGAGTGGACGACGGCGCAGGCGCCGGCCTTCTCGACCAGGGCGATGTTCTCGCGGATGCCGTCGAAGGCCTCCATCTTGAAGCCCCACCAGTCGGCCCACATGTCGGCGCAGATGCCGTTTTCGGCCAGCTTGTCGGCGATCTTGTAGGCCTCGACGGCGTGGTGGAAGGCCGTGATCTTGTAGCCGAACTCCTTGGCGATGTCGATCATGGTGAGCATCTCGTCGGCCCGGTAGCAATGGTTCTGGACGAGGATCTCGCCGTCGAGCACGCCGGCCAGGGTCTCGAGCTCCAGGTCGCGGTCGGGCCTGTCGGCGTCCTTGTCCCCGTCCCGGGTCTTTCTTTCGTACTCGTCCCATTCGCGGCGGTACTTCTCAGCCTTGATCCAGGAGGCCCGGTAGCCGGCCACGTTGCCCATGCGCGTCGCGGGCGTCCGGTTGCGCTCTCCGTAGACCCGCTTGGGGTTCTCGCCGCAGGCCATCTTGAGCGTGTGGGGGGCGCCGGGGAACTTCATCTCCGCGACTCCGCGGGCCGGGACGGTCTTCACGGTGACGCCGCGGCCGCCGAACAGGTTGGCCGAGCCGGGGAGGATCTGCTGGGTCGTCACCCCGCCGGCCAGAGCCAGGGGGAACTGCGGGTCCTGGGGCCAGATCGAGTGCTCGGCCCAGACCTCGGCCGTGTTCGGATCGGTCGCCTCGTTGCCGTCCTCGTGGGCTTCCACTCCCGGCGAGGGGTAGACCCCGAGGTGGGAGTGGGCGTCGATGATGCCGGGAGTGACCCACTTGCCCGTGCCATCGACGGTCACCGCGCCGGGCGGCGCTTGGACGCTCGGGCCGACGGCGGCGACCTTGCCGTCCCGCAGCAGGACCGACCCGCGCTCGATGCGGTCGCCCGCGGCGGTCAGGACGGTGGCGTTGGTGATGAGGACGGGCTCAGACGGGAGCGGTTTGTAGGTGGACGCGTAAGGCGGAGCAGCGGGCTTCCGGGTCGGGGCCTCGCCCGCGGGCGCCTGGGCCTTCGGAGCCTCGGCCGCCGGGGTAGAGGGGGAAGACGCGGGCGCGCTGGCGCAGCCTTGGATGGCGGAGCCGAGCAGG
The DNA here is from genome assembly GCA_035462575.1 of Thermoanaerobaculia bacterium. GTDB lineage: Bacteria > Acidobacteriota > Thermoanaerobaculia > Multivoradales > UBA5704 > DATARR01. Next base: position 21,343 of record DATHUD010000431.1, read on the forward strand.
GCCGCCAGGACGAAGATCGCTCGACGTTGGAACGTGTCTATCATGGCCTCCTCGGAAGACGGCGGTGTGGAGGGGCGATGCTACCACGCGCGCCGGGCACCCCCGGGAGGGTGCGTGCTAGCATTAGCCCATGACATTTTCTCTCACCGGCCGGGACGCCTCCTCCCGGCCTGCCGATTCGACTTGGGCGGGAGGCTCGCAGTTCACGAAGGAGAGCATCCTCCGCGACTACCGGATCGCCTTCCAGAGCCGGCAGGCGAGCCTGCTGGGGCGCCGCGAGGTGTTCACCGGCAAGGCCAAGTTCGGCATCTTCGGCGACGGCAAGGAGGTGGCGCAGGTCGCCCTCGCCCGGGCGTTCCGGCCCGGGGACTTCCGCTCCGGCTACTACCGGGACCAGACCCTGATGATGGCGCTCGGCCTCCTCACCCTCGAGCAGTTCTTCGCCCAGCTCTACGCCGACCCCGACGTGGAGCGCGAGCCCTGCTCGGCCGGCCGCTCGATGACGGCCCACTTCGCGACCTGCATGCTGAACGACGACGGCAGCTTCAAGGAGCTCTCCGGCCTCGTCACCTCTTCGGCGGACCTCTCGCCCACGGGCTCCCAGATGCCGCGCCTCGTGGGCCTGGCCTACGCCTCGCGCCTCTACCGGGAGCTTCCCGAGCTCCAGGGGATGGCGGCGAAGTTCTCGACCCACGGCAACGAGGTGGCTTTCGGCACCATCGGCAACGCGAGCTGCGCCGAGGGGATGTTCTGGGAGTCGGTCAACGCCATCGGCGTGCTCAAGTCCCCGGCCCTGATCTCGATCTGGGACGACGGCTACGGCATCTCCGTACCCAATGAGCACCAGATCACCAAGGGGGACCTCTCGGCCGTTCTTTCGGGCTTCCGCCGCAATCCCGGGACGACCGAGGGGTACGACCTCTACACGGTCCAGGGTTGGGACTACCCCGGCCTCTGCGAGACCTACCTTTCCGCCGTCGAGATCGTCCGCCGCGAGCACGTGCCCGCGATCGTCCACGTGGCCGAGATGACCCAGCCCCAGGGACACTCCACCTCCGGCAGCCACGAGCGCTACAAGTCCAAGGAGCGCCTGGCCTGGGAGGCGGAGTACGACCCGGTCAAGAAGATGCGCGAGTGGATGATCGAGCAGGGCATCGCGACCGCCCCCGAGCTCGACGCCGTGGAGGAGGAGGACACCCGCACCGTGCGCGACGCCCAGCGCCGGGCCTGGGACGCCTTCCGCGCTCCCGTCGAGGCGGAGAAGGCGGTGGCCCTGGGGATGCTCGAAGAGCTGGCCCGCGAGTCGGCCCACGGCGGCGAGGTCAGGAAGATCGCCGAGGAGCTCAAGCGCCAGCAGGTCGCCCAGCGCCGGGAGATCCTGTCGGCCCTCCACAGCGCCCTGATCGCCACGGTGGGGGAGGACCTGACCGCCGCGCGGAAGATCGTCGCCTGGAAGAAGGAGCAGGACCGGGAGAACGGGGACCGCTACAACTCGCACCTCTACAGCACCACGCGCGAGGCCGCCCTCTCCGTGGCTCCGGTCGCGCCGGTCTACGCGGCCGACGCGCCGCTCGTCAACGGCTTCGAGGTGCTGAACGCCTGCTTCGACGCCGCCCTCGCCCGCTCCCCCCGGGTGATCGCGATCGGGGAGGACGTCGGCAAGATCGGCGACGTCAACCAGGGCTTCGCCGGCCTCCAGGCCAAGTACGGCCCCCTGCGCGTGTCGGACACCGGCATCCGCGAGACGACCATCATGGGCCAGGCGATCGGCATGGCCCTGCGGGGCCTGCGGCCCATCGCCGAGATCCAGTATCTGGACTACGTCCTCTACGGCCTCCAGATCCTCTCGGACGACCTGGCGTCCCTGCGCTGGCGCACCAAAGGGCGGCAGAAGGCGCCGGTCATCGTGCGCACCCGCGGCCACCGGCTGGAAGGGATCTGGCACTCGGGCTCGCCCATGGCCGGGCTCCTGAACCTCGTCCGCGGCATGTACATCTGCGTGCCGCGCAACATGACCCAGGCCGCCGGCTTCTACAACACCCTCCTCGAGGGGGACGACCCGGCGCTCGTCATCGAGGTCCTGAACGGCTACCGCCTGAAGGAGAAGCTCCCGGCCAACATCGGCGAATTCCGGGTGCCGCTGGGGGTGCCCGAGGTGATCCGGGAGGGGACGGACCTGACCGTGGTCACCTACGGCGCCTGCTGCCGGATCGCGCTCGAAGCGGCCGAAAAGCTCGCCCTGGTGGGGATCGAGATCGAGGTGGTCGATGTCCAGACCCTCCTGCCGTTCGACCCCTCCGGCCGGATCGTCGAGTCCCTGAAGAAGACCAACCGCGTCCTTTTCCTGGACGAGGACGTGCCCGGGGGCGGCACCGCCTACATGCTCCAGCAGGTGATCGACCGACAGGGCGGCTACCGCTTCCTCGACTCCGAGCCGCGGACGCTCGCCGCCAAAGAGCACCGCCCCTCCTACGGCTCGGACGGCGACTACTTCTCGAAGCCCAGCCGCGAGTCGGTCTTCGAAGCGGTCTACGAGATCCTGCACGAGGCCGATCCGGCCTCGTTCCCGATTTTCTACCGATAGCTCTGCCGCGCCCGGGAAAAGGGTCCCGGGCGCCGTTCCGAGTGGGAGAGAACCGATGAAGAAGAAGGCTGTTATGAAGTTGTCTTTGCGCCGCGAAACGATCCTGCTTCTGGACAGGGAGGCGCTCGCGGGCGTCGCCGGAGGCCACTTCTTCACCAGTAGCGACTGTATCTTCGCGTCCGGGTGCGAGTGCGTTTACACCACGATCTCTCAACCGTGTGCGGAGACGCAGGACACCGGGGACCGGGCCTGATCGTCCGGAGGGGGAAACCGGCGCGCCGGTGTCCCCCTCCCTACTTCCGCCGCCGCCGTCTCCGGCGGCGGCGCTTGACACCGCCCCCGGCGCCGGGCTCGGCCCCTTCTCCCGGGGTTTCGGAGTCCTCCGGGCCCTCGTCCTCGAAGTCATCGTCGGGGCCTTCGTCTCCCTCCGCCTCGAAAAAGGCCCCCTCCTCGCCGCCGCCGCTCCCTTCGGGAGCGGCGTGCCGGAGAGCCGCGGGCTCGGCGCCGTTTGTGGGCTCGGCTCCGCCGTTGCCCCCGGCAGCCCCCGGCTTCTTGCGCTTGCGTCCGCCGCGGCGGCGCTTCTTGCGCCGGGCGGCGTCTCCCAGGGCTCCGGGCTCCTCCTCTTCGTGGCCGTTCCCCTCGGTCGACCCCTCAAGCTCGTCGTCCTCTTCCTCGTCCTCCGCCTCGGGAAGGGCGAGGTCCCAGGCCTGGAGGGTGGGGAGAGCGGGCTTGGCGGGCCGCGGGGGACGGACGGGCCTCTCGCGCTTGTGCCACTCGATCTGCTCGTCCGGCCGGTGGAGGCCCGCGGCGGCGACGATCTCGATCTCGATGTCGAACTCTTCCTCGAGCGCCGCGAGCTCCCGGCGGAAGTGGTTCTGGAGGGCGTCGGCGAGCTCCGGGTGAAGGCCGATCCGCGCTCCCTGGATCGCGCCGCTCGCGGCCCGCGCCTCGATGCGGCGCAGAAGCGAGAGGCTCACCATCTCCTCGCTCGCGAGCCGGCCCACGCCGTTGCAGGTGGGGCAGGGGCGGTGGGTGCGGAGCTGGAGAGCCTGCTGGATGCGCTGGCGGTTGATCTCGACGAGGCCGTTCGGGCTGATCCGCCCGACGGTCGAGCGTGCCTTGTCCGCCTTCATCGCATCCTTCAGGACCTTCTCGACCTTCCGCTGGTTCTTGGAGGCCCGCATGTCGATGAAGTCCACCACCACGATGCCGCCGATGTCCCGCAGGCGGAGCTGGCGGGCGACCTCGGCCGCCGCCTCGCAGTTGGTGTTGACCGCCGTCTCCTCCTGGGTCGCGGCGCGGGTCGAGCGGCCGGAGTTGACGTCGATCGCGGTCAGCGCTTCGGTCGCGTCGATCACGATCGAGCCGCCGCTCGGAAGCTCCACCCGCCGCTCGTAGATGCGGTCGATCTGCTGCTCCAGGCCGTAGCGGGAGAACAGCGGCAGGCGGTCCGAGTAGTGCACCAGCCGGGTCTTCGCCCGCGGCATGAACGCCTGCATGTAGGCCTGGGCCTTGTGGAAGGCGTCCGCGTCGTCGATCAGCACCTCTTCCATGCCGCTGTCGAGATAGTCCCGCAGCGCCTGGAGGATCAGGTCCTGGTCGGTGTAGAGGAGGCGGGTCCCCTTGCCTTCGACGGCCGCGGTCTGGACCCGCTTCCACAGCCGGAGCAGGGCCAGGAGGTCCCGGTTGAGCGTGGTCTTCGTCTGTTCGAGCGCGTTGGTGCGGACGATGACGCCGCACCCCGGAGGCAGGTCGAACCCCGAGGCGATCACCTTGAGCTTCTTCCGGGTGTCCTCGTCCTCCACCTTGCGGGAGACCCCTCGGGTGTCCTCGAAGGGGGTGAGCACCAGGTAGCGCCCGGCGAGCGAGAGGGCGGTGGTGAGCGCCGCCCCCTTGGTGCCCATCGAGTCCTTGCCGACCTGGACCACGATCGGCTTGCCCTTCTCGAGCACGTCCTCGATGCGCGGCGTGCCCCTGGGGTTTCTGTAGTACGCCTCGGGGACCACGTCCTGGATGGCCAGGAACCCGTGGCGCTCGGCGCCGTAGTCGATGAAGGCGGCGTTCAGGCTGGGCTGGATGCTCGCGATGACGCCCCGGTAGATGTTCCCGCGGGTCAGGCCGGCCTCGGCGATGTCGACCTTGTAGTTTTCGAGGGCGTTGCCCTGGACGATGGCGATGCGCAGCTCTTCCGGGCGCTGCGCGTTGATCAGCATTCTGCGGCTCAAGATGTCTCCGTTGTCAGTTCATGGAGGAGAGGGTAGAGGCGTAAGGGGGCGGGCAATGGCATTCTCGCGGGAGCATATTCTGACCCACCCGCGCAAAGCCTGCAACTCCGAGGTGTCTGAAACCCCTACACCCGCCATCCGTACTGCCTGTTGGAGGCTCTCATGGAACGTTCCCTTGCATCGTCTGACGCGCGCGGGCTCTCCCGGGAGGGCGAAGGGACGAGCCTGAGGCGGCTCCGTCTGGTCGCCGGGCTCGACCTCTCGGAGAGCCTGCGCCGTCCCCTGTTCCTCCTCTTCGCGGTGTTCATGCTCTGGAACGGGTGGCTCATGTCCCAGGGGGCCTGGATCTTCCGCTCGAACAGCACCTCTCTGGGCGGCCAGAAGGCCCTGGTCGACTCCGAGTTCCAGATGGCCTACGTCTTCGCCCTGATCAGCTACTTCATGGTGTCCTTCTTTGTCGTCGTGGCCGCGGGCATGCCCCTGATCCGGGACGCCGAGCAGAAGGTGGGGGATCTGCTGCATTCGACCCCCTTGAAGCCCGGGGAGTACGTCTGGGGGAAGTTCCTGGCCGCGCTCCTCTCCTCCCTGGCCGCGATCGCCGTGCTCCCGCTCGCGACAGGGTTGCTCAGCCACTTCCTGCCGGACGCCGGCAATCCGGACATGTACGGGCCGTTCGTCCTTCTGAATTACGTCCGGCCCTTCCTGCTCTTCCTCGTGCCCGCGGTGCTCTTCGCGGCCGGGGCGGCCTTCGCGATCGGCGCCTTCACCGGCCGGCCGATCCTGGTCTTCCTGTTCCCTATCCTCGCCTTCCTCGTGTGCGAGAACTTCTTCTGGCGCTGGTGGCCCCCGGACCTCGATCCGGGCACGAGCGCCTTCCTGCGCCTGATCGACCCCTCCGGCTTCCGGTGGTTCCGGGAGACCTGGCTCTCGGTCGACCGCGGGCTCGCCGTCTACAACCAGCAGCCCGTGGGCTAC
>DATHUD010000432.1:0-2139 GCA_035462575.1 Thermoanaerobaculia bacterium
AGCGGAACCCCGCTGCCCTCTGGAAGCACACGCGGCGCGCCGCGCCTCCCCGGCGCCTGCCCGAAGACCGCTTCTTCTTCGCCTACGGTCGCTATCGCCGGGTGTACTTCCCAGACGATCCTGGGGTCATCCGCCGCCAGCCCTCTCCCCAGCAAGATCTGAACGATCTTGCGAACCGGGTGGGACGCAGCCGGACCGTCACTGTCTTCCGTCCTGACAACCACCTGCTCCGGGACCTCTCGCGCTACCTCGCCGCCCTGCACTTCGCCAGCCAGTCCGACCCGCGCCTGGAAGCTGTCTGGAAACGGCTCGACGAATCCCTGGCCGAGCTCGGGCATGGCATCGAAGGCATCATCATGGAGCGGGGCAAGACGAGCTACATTCCGATGGTGGTCCGCAACGGCGTCCCGCTGGAGTTGCGCGAGCTCTCGGACGGCTACCAGGCTATTCTCGTGATCATCTTCGACCTGATCCTCCGGTACGTCTACCTCTTCCCTCTCGCCGACGATCCCCTCCTCGGCGAGGCGACGGTGGCGATCGACGAGGTGGACCTCCATCTCCATCCCCGCTGGCAGCGCACCGTCGTCCGGCAACTTGTAAAGCTGTTCCCGAACACACAGTTCATCCTCACCACCCACTCGGCCGCGGTCGTCCAAGGCGCCATCGACGCCAAACGCCGGGTGATCACGCTGCAGGAGCGGAAGGACGGGACAGAGGCCCGGGCTTTGACTCCCCAGGAGATGAAAGAGCTCGAGGGAGCCGAAATCGGATCGGTGCTCCTCGAAGAGAAGCTCTTCGGGGTGGATTCCCGCTACTCGCCGAAATACTCGGCCGTCGAAGACCGGGTTTCCCGGATCCAGGAGAAGGTGCGGCGCGGCAGAGCGACAGACGAGGACACGACACAGCTCTTTAAGGATCTCGATACCCTGCAGGGCCTCGTCGCCGCGGACGAGGAGCGCAGGGCCGACGGCTCGTTCCTGTCGCAGATGACTGGGCTGCGGAAGGCCTTCTTGGAAGATCTGGCTGCCGAAATCAAGAAGGCCAAATCGTGATCCGGCTCGATCGCGCCCGCGTCGGAATCCTGGCCACGTGGAGCACGCACGTACAAATGGCTTTTCCCAGCCTTACGGCATTCCTCGAAAAGGCAGAAGCCTTCGAGAGGCTGGATATTGATGATCCAATTCGCCGCGCTGGGTTCAAGGCCTACGCACCGGAGGTCCTCCCTAGCCGGGGGAGAAGGGGTGACCGCGACTTCAGGGCGATTTGGGGAAGAGCCAAAAGAGCGATCGCTGCTATGTCGCACAGGAAGTGCGCCTATTGCGAGACGCCGCTGACCGCCGAGCGCACCGCCGTCGTGGAGCACTTCCGCCCGAAGTCGCTCTTTCCTTCGCTGGTCTACGACTGGGCCAACTATTTCCTGGGCTGTGGCGGTTGCAACGGGGCGAAATGGAACCGTTGGCCCGAGGGTGGGGTCTGTTACGTCCGGCCTGATGAAGACGATCCCGCGATGCTGTTCTTGTTTAGGGAAGATGGCCGCATGGAACCCTTGGATCTTGGCGGTTCTGCGGAAATCACTATCCAGGATCTGGATCTCAATCGTAAGTGGCTTGTTCGTCGTCGAGCATTGAGAATTCGAGAAACTTTGGCGGAGTTGACTAATGTGCTTGACGAAGAGGAGATTCCCGAGGAGGCCAAATTTCGGCTGGTACGCAGGGCGCTAGACAGGCTTCAAAACCCGGAGCTTGAGTACTTGGCGGCGGTCAGGCAGTGCTTCGAGCGTGCCTTACGGGAACGGTCTCATGAGAAGCTGCCTTGATCGCGTCGGCCAAAATCATAAACACCTTGCGATAACTGGGGTTCCCTTGTTCATTCGCCAAGAGAAAATCCCTCAAGATAACCAAATCCTCAATGTGGGCCCTGCGAACAGATGCCCTAAATATCCCCTCCGCAATCTCGGATTCAGATGCTCTCGTGGCAATGATTAACAGAGCATGAAGGCTTACAGACACCGCTACCTCACCTGGGTCAATCACTACTGACGAAGATTCATCCCGAGAGACACATCCAGCAATCACTGGAAGAACTGGATCGTACTTCATCTCTCCTAGTGCAAAGAGAATGTAACTGGCCTCAGGCTTG
>DATHUD010000433.1:0-18975 GCA_035462575.1 Thermoanaerobaculia bacterium
CTTCGAGGTTGGCCCGGTCCTTACGCAAAGCAGCTCGTCCCCTCCGGATCGCCTCTTCGCCTGGAACCGCCTTGACCTTCCCATCGAGAAGTTCCTGCAGACGCCGCTCAGCCTCCTCAACCCACAGCCGCTCAGTTTCGCCATCGATCGCGTCTTCCTTTTGCAGCCTCATATCGCGTCTTCCGAGATGAGCTTACCACAAAGAGGAATCTACGCTGTTGCCAATCCCTTGGCCCCTTCCCCGTACTCCTTCATCAACGGCTTCTCCCGTCCCAGCCTCTCTTCGGCGGCGTGGACGAGGTCGGTCAGCCCGGTGCGTTTCACGGCGCTTACGGCGATGCCTTTGTAGCGCGCGGCCAAGCCTTGGGCCTCGTGGGGCGGCAACAGGTCGGCCTTGTTGAGGACGACGAGGCGGGGGATGTCCGCGAGATGGAGGCTCTCCAGGATCTTCTGGACCGCCTCGAACTTCTGCTCCAGACGGCGATCCGAGGCGTCCACCACGTGGAGGAGGAGGTCCGCGTCCGCCAGCTCTTCGAGGGTCGCCCGGAAGGCGGCCACGAGGTCTTCGGGCAGGTCGGCGATGAAGCCCACGGTGTCGGTGATCACGACCTCGCCCTCGCGGGGGAAGCGCAGCCGCCGGCTTGTGGGATCGAGCGTCATGAAGAGCTTGTCTTCGGACTCGACCTCGCTCCCGGTCATGGCGTTCAACAACGTGCTTTTTCCGGCGTTGGTGTAGCCGATGATCGAGAGCACGGGCACGCCCTCGTCGCGCCGTCGGCGCCGCCTCAAATCGCGCTGGCGGGAGAGGTTCTCGACCTCCTTTTCGAGCGCACGGATGCGATCCCGGATCCTCCGGCGGCCGATCTCCATCACGGTCTCGCCCGGGCCCCGGCCGCCGATGCCGCCGGCCAGGCGCGAGAGGCCCGCGTCCCTCTCCGTGAGGCGGGGGAGCGAGTACTTGAGCTGCGCGAGCTCCACCTGGAGCTTGCCGTCGCGGCTCCGGGCGCGCTGGGCGAAGACGTCCAGGATGAGCTGCGTGCGGTCGATCGCCTTCAAGCCCGTGGCGTCCTCGAAGGCGCGGGCCTGGCCGGGCTTGAGGTCGATGTCGAAGATCGCCACGGAGGCGTTCCGGCGCATGGCTTCGAGGACGATCTCCTGGAGCTTGCCGCGGCCGACCACGGTTCGCGGGTGGACCTGGGAGCGCTTCTGCCGGATCGAGCCGGCGAGGGCGACCCCGGCCGAGCGGACGAGCTCCAGCACCTCCTCGAAGTGCTCGTCGTCCGGGACGATGCCGACGACCAGGGCCCGCTCCTTCTCGGTCTCGCCGGCGGCGCTCGTCACGCGGGCGAACTCTTCTTCGAGGGCCCGCATCGTGGCCTCGACGTCGAAGCGGATCTGGTGGACGTCGGGCGCCTGGATCCGCTCGAAGGGCTCGGTCTCGCGGCCGTTCTTGCCGTCGCCGTCCCCCGTCAGTTCCCTCGGGTCGAAGGGGGCCAGGTGGGCGATCTCGACCCGTCCGGGCAGGCCGGTATCCAGGACCTCGATCATGGCCACGAGGTCCAGGCGCAGGAGCGCCAGGTCGTTCAGGTCGTCCCGGGTGAGCGGCTCGCCTTTCAGGTGCGTGTGGACGAGGCGCAGCCCACGGAAGCGGCCGACGCCGCCGCGCAGGCGGCCGATGTCGGGAAGGGTGAGGCTGTGGGCGTCTCCCACGATGACGTTTCGGATGGTGCCGTCGCGCCCGAGGAGGACTCCGATCTGCCGGTTCAACCGGCGGGAGGTCTCGGTCAGGTGCCGGGCCAGCTCCGGAGAGACCACCTGCCGGGTGTCGACCCGGCGGCGGTAGGTGCGCTCGAGCGCCCGGATCTCGGACGCCTTGATGCCTCGGATGTCGCCGTCGATCTGTGAGATGTGCGGTCTCCCTGTTAGAGGTCAGTTGAGAATCGGGGGGCTGTAGTAGTCGTCTGCGGAGAGCGGCTCGACCCCCATTCCCATCAACGTCAAAAGCAGCTCTTCTCTTTCCTCCGGGCCCGCCGCTTCGAGGAGCGCCTGCCTTTCCGCCGGGCGGAAGGGGAGCGCCACGGCGAGGCCGTTCAGGAGCGAGACCCCGGGGACGCTCTTCAAGAGGTCGTAGTCGAACTCGAGACCGTTCTTCTCGCCGAAGCCGCGAAGGGCCGCGAGCAGACGGGCGGGGTTCAGGAAGGCGGAGGGCTCGGCCAGGTCCGCCCGGAACTCGGAGTAGTCCGCCACCACCCGCCGGTAGCCGCGCTGACTCGGCAGCTCCTCCCGGACGCGGAACCGGCTGATCCCCTTCAAAAGGATCACATAGCGGCCGTCCGGCTGCGGCTCGCACTCCTCGATCCGCCCGGCGCAGCCCACCCGGTAGAGCTCGGGGGTGTCCGGCGCCTGGGCGAGATCCACCCAGTTGTCCTGCCGGGGGACGAAGGGCTGGATCATCCCGATGTGATTCCCCTCTTCGAGCGCGTCCGCCACCATGTTCCGGTACCGGGGCTCGAAGATGTTCAAGGGCAGCAGGTTGCCCGGCAGCAGGAGCGACCCGGTCAGCGGGAACACGGGAAGGACGGTCGGCGCGGGCGTTTCGTTTTCAGTCATCGTCCAGCTTCTTGTGGCGGAGCCACGTACGGTAAAACGTCACCGCCCGGCGCGGGATTCCACGCCTACCGTTCCTGCTCCGCGAGACACCAGTCGAGGGCGGCCATGGCGCTCGTCATCTTGTGATAGGCCTGCCGGAAAGCCACGCTCTGCGGCCCGTCGAGGACCTCGTCCACCACTTCGTAGCCCCGCATGGCCGGGAGGTCGTGGAGGAAGATCGTGCCGCCCCCCGGCTTCGAGACCTCGGCCATCACCTCCGGGGTGACGCAGTAGGGCCGGAACTTGTCGACCCAGTTGGGATCGTCCTTCGTGACGCCCATGGTGAGCCAGCGGGTGGTGTAGACGGCGTCGACCCCCCGGGGGAGGCTCTTGAGGTCGTGGTGCTGCTCGATGACCGTGCCTTTGGCCGCCCCGGTCGCGCGGACCTCCTCGATGAAATCCGCCGGGAGCCCGTAGCGCTCGGGGGTGACGATCGTGAGCCGCATGTTCGGGAGCCGGGCCATGGCGAGGGAGATGGCCGAGGCCGAGTTGTTCCCCTCCCCCATGTAGAGGACGTGGAGCCCTTCGAGGCGGCCGAAGTGCTCGAGGAGCGTGGTCAGGTCGGCGAGCGACTGGGTCGGGTGCTCGTTTTCGCTCATCGCGTTGACGATCGACATCCGGTCCTGGCGGGCGAGGGCCCGCATCTCGCCGATCGTCTCGTTGGTGCGGATGACCAGCGCGTCCAGGTAGTTGGCGAGCACCCGGGCGGTGTCCGGGACGGTCTCGCCGGTGACGATCTGCAGGTCGTTCGGGCCGTAGGCGATGACCTGCGCCCCGAGCTTCATGGCCCCCACGGTGAACGAGGTGCGCGTGCGGGTCGAGCTTTTGCGGAAGTAGATGCCGACGATCCGGCCGTCCAGGGGGCGCCGCCCCTGCCAGCGGCCCTGGGCGATCGCCAGGGCGTTATCCAACAGGGAACGGATCGTCGCGGAATCGAGATCCGAGACGGACAGCAGGTGTCGTGCGGGCATGACGCGGCTCCTCAGGGCAGTCGAAAATGAGTCGATACACCCATAGGTGCATCGAACCTCAAGAATCGGGTCCGGCCTTGAGCACGGCCAGGAACGCTTCCTGGGGGATCTCGACCGAGCCCACCATCTTCATCCTCTTCTTGCCCTCTTTCTGCTTCTCCAGGAGCTTGCGCTTTCTGGAGATGTCGCCGCCGTAGCACTTGGCGGTCACGTCTTTGCGGAAGGCGTTGATCGTCGACCGGGCGATGACGTTGCCGCCGATCGCTCCCTGGATGGCGATCTTGAAGTTCTGCCGCGGGATGGTCTCGGCGAGCCGCTCGCAGTAGTGGAGAGCCCGGGGGCGCGCCTTCTCCCGGTGGACGAGCTGCGAGAGGGCGTCCACCTTCTCGCCGTTGACCAGGATGTCGACCTTGACGAGGTCGGTCTCCCGGTAGTCGAGAATCTCGTAGTCGAACGAGCCGTACCCCTGGGTGATCGTCTTCAGCCGGTCGTAGAAGTCGAAGAGGATCTCGGCCAAAGGCAGCTCGGAGATCACCTGGACGCGCCCCACGGCGAGGTATTCGAAGGTGGTGTTGGCGCCCCGCCGCTCGCGGCAGAGCTCCATGACCGGCCCCAGGTACCGCTCGGGGATCATGATCGAAGCCTTGATGAAGGGCTCGCGGATGTAGTCGATGCTCCCCGGGTCGGGGAAATAGGCCGGGTTGTCGATCACCTCCATCGTCCCGTCGGTGAGCACCACCTCGTACTGGACGGAGGGGGCGGAGAGCAGGAGCGAGAGGTCGTGCTCCCGCTCCAGGCGCTCCTGGACGATCTCCAGGTGCAGGAGCCCGAGGAAGCCGCAGCGGAAGCCGAACCCGAGCGCGGTCGAGGCGTCCTTCTGGAAGGTGAGGGAGGCGTCGTTCAACTTGAGCTTATCGAGCCCCTTGGCCAGGTCCTCGTAGTCGTCCGTCGCGATCGGGTAGATCGAGGAGAAGACGACGGGCTTCGCCGGCTTGTAGCCGGGGAGCGGCGCGGCGGCCGGGTGCTCGACCTCGGTGACCGTATCGCCGACGTCGATCTCCGAGACCGCCTTGACTCCGGCGATGACGTACCCGACCATTCCGGCCTCCAACCGGTCCGCCTTGACGCGCTTCAGTTGGAGCAGACCCACCTCCTCGACCTCATACTCCTTCTGCGTGTGCATGAGGAAGACCTTCTGCCCCGGCCGGATCGTCCCCTCCTTGACGCGGCAGAGGAGGACGACTCCGCGGTAGATGTCGTACTGGGCGTCGAAGATCAGGGCGCGCAGCGGCGCCTCCGGGTCTCCTTTCGGGGGCGGCAGCTTGGTGACGATCGCTTCGAGCACGTCGTCGATGCCGGTCCCCTGCTTGGCCGAGCAGAGCACGGCCTCGAAGGGGTCGAGCCCCAGGTCCGCGTCGATCTCCTCGCGCACCCGCTCGACGTCCGCCGAGGGGAGGTCGATCTTGTTGATGACCGGCACGATCTCGAGGTCGTACTCCAGGGCCAGGTAGAGGTTGGCCACGGTCTGGGCCTCGACCCCCTGGGAGGCGTCCACCAGGAGGAGGGCGCCCTCGCAGGACATGAGCGACCGGCGGACCTCGTGGGAGAAGTCCACGTGCCCCGGGGTGTCGATCAGGTTCAGGCGGTAGGTCTTCCCGTCCTTCGCGGTGTACTGGAGGGTGATGGTGTTGCTCTTGATGGTGATCCCGCGCTCGCGCTCGATGTCCATCGAGTCGAGGATCTGGTCGCGGAAATCGCGCAGCTCCACTCCCCCGCAGCGCTGGATGAGACGGTCGGCCAGGGTAGACTTCCCGTGGTCGATGTGGGCGATGATGCAGAAATTACGGACGTTGTCCAAGATGAACCTTTCCCTTCGTGGGCTTCGGGGTTGATCCTACAACGGGAGGCTTCCAGACCGCCATGAAGACACGACCCGGCCGGACCGTCTACTCGACGGAGTCCTCCGTCTCCAAGAAGGACGAGCCCGCGCGCCGCGAGCCGCTGCGGAGCCTGCCGCCCTGGGAGCAGTCGCCCCGGGTGCGCCGGGACCGGGCGGGGCGTGGGGGGAAGACCGTGACGGTGGCGGGGCCGCTGGTGCTGACGCGGGAAGAGGCGACCGCCCTCCTCGCCGCCTGGAAGAAGCTCTGCGGGGGAGGAGGGACGCTCAAGGCGGGGAAGACCGCGGACGGCTCCCCCGCCTTCGACCTGGAGATCCAGGGGGATCACGCCGACCGGCTGGTCGACGAGCTCTTGAAGGCCGGCTACAAGGCGAAGCGGGCGGGCGGATAGACCTCAACCCTCCCCGACGCGGTGCCCCGTCCTCTTGTAGAGATAGTCGTAACCCTCCTGGGTGAGGGTGTAGCCGTCGTCCTTCTTCTCGATCAGATGGCCTTGGAGCAGGGCGTCCACCGCGCCGTCGAAATCGACGCCCGGCGTGATCGCCTCTAAGTTGCGGAAAGTCTCCTCCGAGAGAGAGTCGCCGGGCTTCGCGCCCAGCCGCTCGCCCGCCTGTTCGTGAAACTGCACCAGCAGAAGCTCTTCACCTTTGGAGAGCAGGATCATCGACATGCGTTCGTCTCCTTCCGTGGTTGGCGGGGGATCGTCCCCGGTAGAGCAGACAGGGAGCAACGCGCGTGCCACGGGTCTGGCAACGCTCGTGCATTCCTCCTTGTCCGACTTGAGAGGAGGACTTCGAGATGAGCGACACCACGGTGACCAAGATCGACTCCAGCCACTCGCCCCACGGCGCCCAGGGCCAGAAGTACCTCGCCTCGGGCGTGCACGTGGCGATGCGCCTGTGGGAAGAGGAGCCGGCGGAAGGGGAAAAGAGCGAGAGCCGGCGGGAGTACGAGACGGTCGGCTACGTGATCGAGGGGAGGGCGGAGCTGCACCTCGAGGGGCAGATGGTGATCCTCGCGAAGGGCGACTCCTGGGTGGTTCCCCGGGGAGCCGCCCACCGCTACCGGATCCTCGAGCCGTTCACGGCCGTCGAGGCGACCTCGCCGCCGGCCCACGCTCACGGCCGGGACGAGTAGAGCATCCTCACAGCTTCAGCACCATCTTGATCATGTCGTGCTGGCTGCCGTCCGGGTCGGTCCCGTAGCCGGGGACCGTGTAGCCCTGGAAGCCGAGCTCCGAGAGCGTCTTGACGGCGTCGGCCTCGAAATCGGAGATCAGCATGCAGGTCAGGTGGCGCAGACCGTTCGAGCGCGCTGTCGAGATGAAGTTGTTGACCAGGAGCGTCCCGAGCCCCAGGCCGCGGTACTCTGGATCGATGAGCCACTTGACGCGGCCGACCAGGCGGAGCGGGCTGCCCTCCCGGCGGTGGAGCGTGGCGTCGGCCACCACCTTGTGGCCGTCCCAGGCGAGGAGCGGCAGCACCTTGCCGTAGTCGAGCTCCCTCCCCCAGCTCTCGACGAGCGACCGGTTGTCGATCCGGTCCCAGGCGAAACGGCGGACCTCCGGGGGCAGGCGCATGAAGAAGTCGTACAGGGGGTCGACGTCATGCTCGGTGAACGGACGGACGAGCAGGCGCCGCCCATCCCGGAGGACGGCTTCCTGTGGGTAACGAATAGTCATCTTCCCTCCTCAAGGATGAAAAACGGGCGACGGGAGCCTAACACGCCGGGTGCGGACCGGGCGAGCCCGTCCCCGGGTGCTTCGCCGCGGTCAAGCTTGTTCCAGGAAATTCAAGCGTGCTCCGCCCGGATGAAGCTTCGCCCGGCGAGCCAGAGCCTGGTACGGCCCGGAGCAAGCTTGGATTCCATCGAGCCAGGCTTCCCCGGCCCCGAGCAAGCTTGACGCGGCCCGTCGAAAGCTTGCGCGCGGCGGTCCAAGCTCGCGCGTCCCGGTTCGAGCTTGCGCCGCCGGAGCGAAGCTTGGGCCGGGGCGGTCCAAGCCTGCTTCCCCTCGCCGCGAGCTTGCGCGCGGGCAGCCAGGCTTGGAACAGACCGCGGCAAGCTTCGCCGCAACCGGGGAAGCTCGTGGCGCGCCGTCTCGAGCTTGAACGCGGCGGAGCAAGCTCAAGCCTGCCTCGAACCGATCGAGCTCTGTGGCATAAGCCTTGCTGTATGGCAAAGCAGGATATCGGGCTTGAGATGCCCTTCCGGCACCGGGGCCCATCGAAAAGGAGAGTTGCGGTGATCAAGATGCGTGAGGAGGCGACGGAATCAGCTCTCTGTGTGGGGACGATCGCGGCCCTGGTGTGGGGGATCGCCTTGAGCTTCTACGCGTTCCATGCCAGCCCGGGAGAGGGCTCCTGGATCGCCTGGGGCGCCCAACTCTTTGGCGGCGTCCTGGCCTGCCTCGTCGTGCCGCTCGTCTGGGTCCGCTGTGCCTGCTGGGTGACCGCGAGGCTGGGCGAGGCGCGGTCGCGGGAAGAAGTGCGGCAGGGCTAGAGCGGGCGGACCCGGAGCCTATCGCGGGGAAAACCCCGACTCCTCCAAAGCTTTTCGAAGGAGATCCCCGAGTCCCAGGTCGGACGCCCACCGTTCCAGATAGTCCAGATCCAGTCCGGACCGCTGGACCTTGAGGATCCCCAGAACATCGTCCCACTGTCGTTCGGAGACGCCCCCCTCCATCTCGAACCAGCGGAGCTTCTGGAGGAGGGTGTCCTCCGGGCTGGCGACATAGAGGACGGCCTCGCCGGTTAAAGAGAGTTGGCGTCGACGGGACATTTCAAGATGCGACAGAGGGTGGTCTCTCAGAACGAAGATGTCTACCTTGGTCATCGTGCCGAGATAGATGACGTTGAACGAGGAACGGCGCTGGATTGCATGGAGGACCCGCTCGGTAGCCACATAGAAGCTGGGCGTGAGGGCCGACACCAGGGGCTGGACATGCTCGGGCCGCAGGTCGGCAACCAGGTCGGCGTCCCGGGTGGTCCGGGGGATGCCGTAGAGAGAGCTGGCCAGAGATCCCCCGAGGAGGTACGGAATCCGGAGATCCTCGAGGATTCTGGCGACCTCCAGAGCCGCCTTCAGAGTGTCGGCCGGGTCCAATCAGTACCCCTCGATTTCCGGGTCCCAGCCGAACACCTTGATCATCGTTTCCCGGTCCAGCCAGAGCGCCGCCAGACGGAGGTGCAACTCCCGCTCGGGGAGGTCCGGCCCGTATTGGACCCGGATTCTCGCCGCCGCCATGGCCTGGGCCGCCCGGTTCAGGTCGATCACCAGGGCGAGCTTCTCCTGGGGCGTCATGGAGCGGTAGCGTTCGAGGATCATTTCCTCGATGTCGGGCGGGGTGTCAGGGGATTGGGTCCTCACGGAAGCATCCTTCCGGGTTACGACGTTGTACCGGAAGGTAGCACAGGCGGCCCAAGCTCGGGTTGCTGACATAGACTCTCTTCGGATGACAAACCCGGCGTGGGAGGAGATCTCCCGGACGCTGCGCAGCAGTGCGCCCTACAAGGCCCTCGTCGAGCGGCTCGGGGACGTGGTGCGTCTGCCCGTTCCCGCGGCGGCGTGGGTGGGGGAGCTTCTGGCGCGGGACCTCGGGCGTCCCCTCCTGGTGATCGTGCCGCGCGAGGCGGACGCTCTCGCCTGGATCGAGGCGGCACGGCTCTTCGGGAGCGAGGAAAAGGTGGTCTATTTTCCCGCGCCGTCTCTCACCCCCTATCAGGAGACCGAGACGTCTCTCATGGTCCGGGCCCAGGAGTCCGTGGCCCTGGACTGCGTCGCCTTCGGAGGCGCCACGACGATCGTCGCGACCCCGCGGGCTCTGTTCCGGCGGCTCCCGCCCCGGGAGGTCTTCGCCGAGAGCGTCGTCGAGATCCGCCCGGGCGAGGATCACCCGATCGAGGAGCTGGTCGAGCATCTCGTGCGCCACGGCTTCCGCCGCACGGACCTGGTCTACGAGGTCGGGGACTTCGCGGTGCGCGGGGGCATCGTCGACTTCTTCCCCCCGGGGGAGGACGCGCCGGTGCGCCTCGACCTCTTCGGCGATACGGTCGAGTCGATCCGCTGGTTCGATCCCCAGTCCCAACGCTCGGAAGACACCCTGGATTCGGTCCGCATCCTCCCGCTCTCCCTCTTCCCCGTGGGGGCGGAGGAGGCGAGGCGCCTGGCCGACCTGCTCTCGGGCGGGCAGGCGGCCGACCCGGACTGGGGACCGGAGGCGGCGGAGCTTCTGGAGAGCTTGCGGACGCGCGGCGAGTTTCCCGGCTGGGAGAACTACCTCCCGCTCCTCGCCGGCGGTACGGTGACGCTTCCCGAGGTGCTCGAAAGCCCGCTCCTCTTCGCCGTCGATCCCCCCGCGCTGGAGGCGGAGGTGGCCCACCACGCCGAGCGCCTGGAGGCGGACTTCTCCTCCCGCCGCGACCACGGAAGGCTCGCCGTGCCGCCCGAGATGCTGGAGCAGCCGGCCGGCGACGTGCGGGAGAGGCTCGAAGGCGCGGCCCTCCGCCTGCGCGACCTCGTGATGGGGGGCGGCCGGGACGGCGGGGAGGCGGCCGGGATCGACTTCCGGGGCGCGTTGACCGATCTCTTCCACGGCCAGCTCCCGCGCTTCCCCCAGGAGGTGGAGACGGCGCGCGCCCGCGGCGAGCGGTGCCTCGTGGTCGTCTCGCCCTCCCACCGGCGGCGGATCGAGGAGCTTCTGGAAGGCCGCGAGGTGCGGCTGGGCCGGGGCGGTGTCGAGCTGGTGACGGGCGATCTCGGCCGCGGCTTCCGGCTGCCGCCCGCGGGTGTCGTGGTCTACGGCGAGCAGCAGCTCCTGCCGCAGGCCAAGCTCCAGCGGCGGCCGGGGAAAGCGCGGTTCGGGCCCTTCCTCTCGTCGCTGCGCGATCTCAAGGTCGGCGACTACGTGGTCCACGTGGACCACGGGATCGGCCAGTTCGTGGCTCTCCGCTCGGTGGGCGGAGAGGGGGATGGCGCCGGGGGGATACCGCCCGCGGTCCGCGCCCTGGCTTCCGCCGGAGCCGCCTCCGAGACCGAGGTGATGGAGATCTCCTACTCGGGGGGCAAGCGGCTCCTCCTGCCGCTCTCGCGGATCGACCAGGTCCAGAAGTACAGCGGCATCGAAGGGGTCGCCCCGCGTCTCGACCAGCTCGGCGGCACGTCGTGGAACAAGACCAAGGCGCGGGTGAAGAAGGGGATGCGCGACATGGCGGGCGAGCTTCTGAAGCTCTACGCCGAGCGCCAGGTGGCCCGCGCCCCGGCCATGCAGCCGGACACCGACATGCTCCACCAGTTCGAGGCCGCCTTCGTCTACGAGGAGAGCCCGGACCAGTTGGAGGCGATCGCCACGATCAAGGAAGACCTCCAGCGCGAGCGGCCCATGGACCGGCTGCTCTGCGGCGACGTGGGCTACGGCAAGACCGAGGTGGCCATGCGCGCCGCGTTCAAGGCGGTGGACGGCGGCTATCAGGTGGCGGTGCTCGCCCCCACGACGATTCTCGCGGACCAGCATCTCGAAACCTTCCGCAAGCGCTTCGCGGGTTTTCCGGTGAACGTCGAGATGGTCTCGCGCTTCCGCGGGCCCCAGGAGATGCGGGAGCTCAAGAAGAAGCTCGGCGAGGGGAAGGTCGACATCCTGATCGGCACCCACCGGCTGCTGTCGAAAGACATCCAGCTTCCCAAGATCGGGCTCCTGATCGTGGACGAGGAGCAGCGCTTCGGCGTGGCCCAGAAGGAGCGGCTGAAGCAGCTCAAGAAGAACGTCCACGTGCTCGCCATGTCGGCGACGCCGGTGCCGCGCACCCTCCAGCTCTCGCTCGCCGGCGTGCGCGACCTTTCGGTGATCGAGACGCCTCCGAAGGACCGGATGGCGGTCGAGACCGCGATCCTCCCTTACAACGACCAGTTGGTGCGCGAGGCGATCGAGTCCGAGCTCGAGCGGGGCGGGCAGGTCTACTACGTCTACAACCGGGTGGAGTCGATCGAGGACCGCCTGGCGCGCTTGAAAGCGATCGTGCCCGGCGTGCGGGTGACGGTCGGCCACGGCCAGCTCGACGAGGAGGAGCTCTCGCGGCGCATGCACGCCTTCACCCGCGGCGACTTCGACGTGCTGCTCGCCACCACGATCATCGAGAACGGCATCGACATCCCGAACGTGAACACGATGATCGTCCACCGGGCCGACCGCTTCGGCCTGGCCCAGCTCTACCAGCTCCGCGGCCGGGTGGGGCGGAGCAACCAGCTCGCCTATTGTTACTTCCTGGTGCCGGAGGACCGCATCCTTTCGGAGCAGGCGAGGAAGCGCCTGGCGGCGCTGCGCGAATTCTCGGACCTGGGGGCCGGCTTCCGCATCGCGGCGCGGGATCTGGAGATCCGCGGCGCCGGCAACCTCCTGGGCGGCGAGCAGAGCGGCCACATCGGGGCGCTCGGCATCGAGACCTATCTGAAGCTCCTCGAAGAGACCGTGCGCGAGCTGCGCGGCGAGAGCGTCGAGGAGGCGCCGTCGGTCGCGATCGACCTGCCGGTTCCGATGTCGATCCCGCAGGAGTACATCGAGGACGCGAACCTGCGGATGGAGATCTACCGGAAGATCGCCGAGGAGCCGGAAAAGGAGGTCCTGGCCGAGCTCTCCGACCGCTTCGGCCCGCCGCCGTACTCGGTTTCGACGCTGGTCCAGGTGGCGGCGTTGAAGCGTCTCGCCGAGTCGCTCCGGGTGCAGTCGA
Source organism: Thermoanaerobaculia bacterium (assembly GCA_035462575.1). Lineage (GTDB taxonomy): Bacteria > Acidobacteriota > Thermoanaerobaculia > Multivoradales > UBA5704 > DATARR01. The sequence continues at coordinate 12,238 of DATHUD010000433.1, forward strand.
TCTCGGCCAAGGGCGGGGAGCTCGTGATCCGCCTGCGCCGCGACGCGCGGATCGACGTCGAGCGGCTGATCGAGATGGTGTCGAACCGGCCGGGCGCCTCTTTCAGCCCCACCGGAGTCCTCCAGATCACGGCGGGGAGCGGCCGGCAGATGCTCGAGACGGCGCGGGAGACCCTGGAGTCCCTTTCGCAATGACGCGGTTGCGGTCGACCCTCTGGCTCGTCCCTCTGGCCCTCCTCGCCTGCCAGCGGTCCGTCCCTCCGGCGCCCGACGTGGTGGCCCGGATCGGGGACGCCGAGGAGGTCCGCTACGCCGAGTTCGAGACCTACCTGGAACGGACCCTGGGCGATCCGGAGAGCGTCCTCGCGAGCGACGTCCTTTCGCAGATCTTCGACCAGTTCCTGGACGAGAAGATCCTGATCCACCTGGCCGCCGACCGGGGGCTGGTCGCGGCCGGGGACGGGACGAAGCGCGAGCGGCGGGCGATCGACGCCCTGCTCCGGGAGGGGCTCGAAGAGGCGCCTTCCCCGCAGGAGATCGCCCGGTATTACCAGGAGCACCGGCAGGAGTTCGCGCGGCCCGAGCGGGTGCGCCTCCGGCAGATCCTGACCGAGGACCGGGCCGCGGCCGAGCGCGCCCTGGAGCAGGTCACGGCCGGCACCGACTTCGCCGAGGTGGCGCGGAAGCTCTCCCGCGATCCCAGCGCCTCCTCGGGCGGCTACCAGGGGGAGCTTTCGCGGGAGGACCTCCCGCCGGCCTTCGCCGACGTCATCTTCGGCCTGAAACCCGGGGAGGTGAGCCGCATCGTTCAGGCCGACTATGGTTTTCACCTGTTCCAGGTCGTGGCGCGCGCCCCGGCCGAGGTGGTGCCGCTCGAGGGGGCTCGGGGGGAGATCGTGGCGAAGCTCCGCCAGCAGCAGGCCGACCGTCTTCTGGCTTCGCTGGTGACCGAGGGACGCAACCGCTACAATGTCACCGTCTACGCACGGAATCTTCCGTTCAACTACGCGGGTTCTTACAAGTAATATGAACCGAAAAAGACCTCTTGTCCTTCTGCTCCTCTTCTTCGCCCCCGCGGTGCTGCCCGCCGAGGTGGTGAACCGGATCGTCCTCCGTGTCAACGACCAGATCGCGACGCTCAACGACTACCAGGACCGGCGGCAGGAGTACGTGCGGGAGATCACGCGCCGGGAGCAGGACCCGGAGGAGCGCCAGCGCCTCGTCCAGCAGGCCGGCGAGGTGGCCTACGCCGAGATGTTCCAGGAGCTGCTCCTGCGCTCCCGGGCCGAGCAGCTCGGCATCGAGGTCACCGAGGCCCAGGTCGACGAGGCGGTCGGCCAGCTCCGGGAGAACTTCCAGATCAAGACCGACCAGGAGTTCAAGGCGGCGCTCGCCCAGTCCGGGCTGACCGAGCCGCAGCTTCGCGAGCAGCTCCGGGGGACGCTGCGCCTCCAGGAGGTCCGCGGCCGCGAGATCGCGAACCGGGTCAAGCTCGACGAGGAGGACCTGCGGCGCTACTACCGGAAGAACATCGAGCAGTTCCGCCAGCCCGAGCAGCTCCAGCTCCGGGAGGTCGTGGTGCTCGAAGAGGGCGGGCTCCCCTCGGCCGAGGAGAGGGCCCGGGTGGCGGGCGAGATCCGGCAGGCGGTCGCCGCCGGCAAGTCGCTGGCCGACGCCGTGGCCGACCACGCGGGCAAGGGGGTCACGAGCAATGCGATCGAGCTCGGCTGGGTGACGCCCGGAGACTTGGACCCGAGCCTCGAATCGGCCGTCTGGAAGCTCCCCAAGGGTGCGGTTTCAGAGCCCGTCCAGGCCCGCGGCGGGCTCCACCTGGTACAGGTGATCGACCGCCGCGAGTCGCGCATCCCGCAGTTCAACGAGGTGGCCGACGCCATCCGCCAGCGCGAGCAGAACCGCCTGTTCCAGGAGGAGTGGGTCAAGTACCTGGGCGAGCTCGAGAAGAAGTCGCTGATCGTCGCGACACCGCCGCCGGACGCCGCGGGCTACCGCGCGCGCCTCTCCGCGCAGCAGGGAGACGATCTGGAAGGCGGTCTGGGCGCCGCCGAGGTGGCTCCGGCTCCGGAGGTTCCCGCGATCGCGACCCCTTCCCCTCCGGGCGGTGAGCCGGGCCGGCTCCCGACGCCGAAGCCCGTGAACCCCACGCCTCCCGAGGTCCCGCCTCCGGGCCGCTGATCCTTTTTCCATCGTTCCTTTCTTCGAGGGCGGCCACCGAGGCCGCCCTCGGTGTTTTTGCGCACGGTTCTACTTTCCTTTCGCCCTGTTTCCGCTTTTCGCGGTCTCCGGAGTGTCCGCTGTGGTCCCTGGTGGAAAAAAATGGACAAAAGTGGAGTGAACTGCTAGTCTTTCGCCTCAGACCGTCGGATTTAAAGGGCGGGGTCAAATGTTCCGCGGAAGCGCTCCAGCCAAGATCGACGACAAAGGCCGTCTCAAGATCCCGACCGACTTTCGCCGGTTGATCGAGGAGCGATACGGACAGGACCTCTTTGTCACTTCGGTCGTCGGCGATTCGGCGCTGATCTACCCCCTGCCGGTGTGGGAAGAGATCGAGCAGAAGCTGGCCGCGTTGCCTTCCACCGACCGCACGAAGGTGCGGTACCTGGAGCGGGTGAACTACTTCGGGCAGCAGGTGTCGCTGGACGTGCAGGGCCGGATCCTGATCCCGCAGCTCCTGCGGGAGAGCGCCGGCATGAACGGCGACGTGGTGGTGAGCGGACAGCTCAACCACCTGGTCATCTGGAACCACGACCGGTTCGCCAAGCGGCTGGAAGCCCAGCCCTTCACCGACGAGGACTTCGATGCCCTCAGCCTCGCGGGGATCTGAGCGGGCCCTGGAAAGCCCGCCGAAAGGGCATTGGAGGATTTATTGGAGTCGCAGCATCAGCCCGTCCTGGTCGCCGAGACCCTGGAGCTTCTGGCGGCCGGGCGCGGCGGGCTGTTCATTGACGCCACGGTGGGGTTGGGGGGGCACGCGGAGGCCCTCCTCGAGGCGAGCCCGGAGGTCCGGCTCGTGGGGATCGACCGCGATCCGCAGGCGCTCGAGCGCTCGGCTCGGCGCCTTTCGCGTTTCGGCGATCGGGTGCGCCTCGTTTCCGGGAACTTCCACCAGGTGGAAAGAGTGCTGGCGGGCCTGGACATCCGCGGCGGGGTCGCGGGGGTCCTGGCCGATCTCGGCGTTTCATCGCTGCAGCTCGACACGCCGGAGCGGGGTTTCAGCTTCCGGTTCGACGCGCCGCTCGACATGCGGATGGGGGAGGGGGAGCTGACGGCGGCAGACCTGGTCAACGAGAGCTCGGAGGGGGACTTGGAGAAGATCTTCAGGGAGTACGGCGAAGAGAGGCAGGCGCGGAGGATCGCGCGCGCGATCGCCAGGGCCCGGGCCGAGGAGCCGATCGAGACGACCGGGCAGTTGAAGCGCGTGATCGAACGGGCCAAGGGAGGCGGCCGGGACCGCGAGGGGCGGGTCGACCCCGCCACCCGCGTGTTCCAGGCCCTGCGGATCGAGGTCAACCAGGAGCTCGCGGGGCTCGAGGATTTCATCGAGCAGACGATTCGGATGCTCGAGACCGACGGCCGGCTGGTGGTCATCTCGTACCACAGCCTCGAAGACCGCATCGTCAAGAACACCTTCCGGGACTCGGCCCGGGGCGACATCGATCAGGTGACCGGGCGCCCGCGCTCGGAAAGCCAGTTGATCGAGGTGCTCACCAAGAAGCCGATCCGCCCGGGCGAGGAGGAGCTTGCGATGAACCCGCGCTCGCGGTCCGCCCGCCTGCGCGCGGCGAGGAGACTGTAGGAGCTTGAGAAACGCGTACGCCTTCACGCGGCCGGTGGTCAACACCTACCTGGTGCGCGAGCGCGACCGCCGCCGCTTCCGCGAGCTGGCGCTCGTGCTCCTGGTCGTCGTGTCTCTGGGCGGCGGGCTGCTCGCCTACACCTGGATCCACCTGGAGGTCGTGCGGACGGGCTACCGGATCGACAGCCTGGAGAGCGAGCTCACGAAGCTCACCCGCGAGGAGCGCCAGCTCCAGCTCGAGGCCACCTATCTCGCGAGCCCGCCCCAGATCGAGCGGCGGGCGGTCCAGGAGCTCGGCATGCAGCCGCCCGCGCTCGAGCAGGTGATCTTCTGGGAGGAGGTCCCGTGAGGCGGCGGCTCCTCCTCGTCGTGGCCATCGGCGCCGCCTGGACCGTGCTGATCGGGGCGCGCTTCTATCAGCTCCAGGTGGTCCGCTACGACCACTACGCGGGCAAGGCCGAGCGGCAGCAGCAGCGGGTCGTGACCCTCGATCCTCCGCGGGGGACGATCTACGACGCGAAAGGCCGCGAGCTCGCCGTCTCCGTCCAGGTCGACTCCGCCTATGCGGTGCCGCCGGAGATCGACGACCCGGAAGAGGTCGCCCGCGCCCTGGCGAAGGTGGTGCCGGAGCTCGACGCCGCGAAGCTCGTCCGCCAGCTCTCCCGGGACCGCGAATTCATCTGGGTGGCGCGCAAGCTCGATCCGCCGGTGGCCGCGGCGGTCCGCAAGCTGGACCTGCCCGGCATCTACTTCCTCCCGGAGAGCAAGCGCTACTACCCGATGCGGGAGCTGGCCGCCCAGGTGCTCGGCTATGTGGGGACCGACAATCAGGGCCTGGCGGGCCTCGAAGCGCTCTACGACGACGTGATCGCCGGCAAGCCGGGCAAGCGGACGGTGCTGCGCGACGCCCGCCACCGCACCGTGGTCTCCCCCGAGCTCTCGCTCGCCGAGCCCGAGCCGGGGCAGGACCTCCATCTGACCTTGGACGCCGCGGTCCAGCACATCGTGGAGCGCGAGCTGGCGAAGGCCGTCCTTGAGCGGGGCGCCACCCGCGGCATGGCGGTCTTCTTGGACCCGTGGACCGGCGGCGTGGTGGCCATGGCCTCCTACCCGGGGTTCGATCCCAACCGGTTCAACGACTTTCCGGCGAGCCGGCGGCGCAACCGCGCCATCATGGACATCTACGAGCCCGGCTCCACCTTCAAGATCATCACCGCGGCGGCGGCCCTGGAGTCCGGGCTCGTCAAGGCGGACGACGTCTTCGACTGCGAGATGGGCGGCGTCGTGGTCTTCGGCAAGCGGATCCGCGACCACAAGCCGTTCGGCCGGCTGACCTTCGCCGAGGTGCTGGCCAAGTCCTCGAACGTGGGCGTCATCAAGACCGCCCTGATCCTGGGCGACGAGCGGATCGAAAAGACGGTCCGCGGCTTCGGCTTCGGCACGCCCACCGGGATCGACCTGCCGGGCGAGGAGTCCGGCATCGTCCACTCCTTGAAGCATCCGCGGCAGAAGGCCTACGTCTCCTTCGGCCAGGGGATCTCGGTAACGGCGCTCCAGCTCACGGCTGCCATCGCGGCCGTCGCGAACGAGGGGACGCTCTTGAAGCCCCACGTGGTGGCCGCCGTGGGACGGGCGAAGAAGTACCCGCAGCCCCCGGTCGTGGGGCGGCCGATGGCTCCGGAGGCCGCCCGCGAGCTCCGGCGGCTTCTGGAAGGGGTCGTGACCGGCGGCACGGGGAAGGCGGCCGGCGTGCCCGGCTATCACGTGGCCGGCAAGACCGGGACCGCGCAGATCCCCGTGGCCGGCGGCTACTCCCACAGTGGCTATCTGCCGAGCTTCGTGGGCTTCGCGCCGGCCGGCCGCCCGGTGATCGTGGGGCTGGTGGCGGTGGCCGAGCCCAAGGGGTTCGCCTACCACGGCGGCCAGGTGGCGGCGCCGGTGTTCGGGGCCGTGGCCCGGCAGGTGCTGCTCTACCTGGGGGTCCGTCCGGAGCGCGATCCCCTGGTCCGGTGGCCCGGCCAGATTCTGATCGCGAGCCTTCCGGAGCCCGCTCCCCCAACGACGCCCGAGCCCGACGAGATCCTCTCGGACGGAGACGACGTGGTGATCGAGGACGTTCCCGGCCCCTCCTCAACCGCTCCGGCCGCGGGAGGTCGCTCTCATGCGCCTTTCTGAGCTGGTGCGCGGCCTCGGCCTGACCAGCCCGGCCGGCTCCGATCCGGAGGTCTCCGGGGTCGCCCACGACTCGCGGACGGTCGAGCCGGGGGACCTCTACGCCGCGCTCCCGGGCCAGCGCTTCGACGGCCGGGATTTCGTGCCGCAGGCGGTCGCGAAGGGGGCCGTGGCCGTGATCGGCCCCGCGCCCGAGCCCGATCAGGAAGCAGGAGTCCCCTGGCTGGTGACGGACGACCCCCGGGCGCTCCTGGGGCCGCTCGCCGCCCGGGCCTACGATCACCCGGACCGCGAGCTCCTGATGGCCGGCGTCACGGGGACGAACGGAAAGTCGACGGTCGCGACCCTCCTCGTCGCGATCTTCGAGGCCGCCGGGCACCCGGCGGGGTTCCTGGGGACCCTCGGCTACCGCTTCCGCGACCGCACTTACGCCGGCGGGCACACGACGCCCGAGGCGTCCGAGCTCTTCCGCATCCTGCGCCGCATGCGGAGCGAGGGAGCCCGGGCGGTCGCCATGGAGGTGTCGTCCCACGCCCTCGCCTTCGGAAGGGTCTCGGGAGCCTCCTTCGACGCGGCCGTGTTCACGAACCTGACCCGGGATCATCTGGATTACCACCGGGACATGGAGGACTACTTCGCGGCCAAGCGGAAGCTTTTCGGGAGGCACTCGCCCGGCCGGCGGCCGGCGGTCAACGTGGACGACCCCTACGGCCGGCGCCTCGCCGGCGAGCTGCCGGACGCGCTCACCTTCGG
>DATHUD010000434.1:0-7699 GCA_035462575.1 Thermoanaerobaculia bacterium
AGCGATCGGTTCCCCGCCGGGAGCATGTCCCAGCCCCAAGGAAGCTGGTCCGCGAAAAGTGCGACGCCTAAAAGCGCGCCGCCTAGAGCCCGGGACCACCGGCCGGCCACGAAACCCGCCGCGAGGAGCGCCCAGAGGAGGACCACCACCAGCTCGAGATGCACCGCGAGGCTCCCCGCCGCCGCGAGCCCGAGCCCGGCCCAGATCCACGGGCCGGTCCGCCGCCGCAGGGCCTCGCTCACTCCTAACGCCCCGGCCAGCACCAGCGCCAGCGAGGCGATGGGCAGGAACCGGTTGAGCGCCACGGCCTGGAGCAGGGGGATGGATTCGAGCGGCGCCACGAGCGGGCGGAATCCGGCGGCGAGCAGCCAGGCCACTCCCGCGAAGGCGAGGAGCGGCAGGACGATCCGCCACCGCCGCCACGCGAAGAGCGCCACGGCCGCGCCCGCGAACGCCACCAGCCCCGCGTACCCGCCCCCCGAGGCGGCCCAGGTGATCGGACCCCGGTACGGCTCCCGGAACGGCCGCCCGTAGACCCGCGGATTCGTGGGCGCGAGGAGCAACGCCGGAAACCATCCCCGTTCCTCATCCGGCGCAACGGCCCTCTCCGCCGAGCGGACCGCCCGCTGCGTCTCCGGAAGCACCTCGAGGAACGGCAGCACGTGGGGAGCCGCGAGGGCGAGCCCCAGCGCCATCGCCCCCGCCGCCGCCCCGAGCCGGGGCAGGAACGGCCGCGTCCGCCGCCGGAACGAGAGCCCGCAGAACGCCGCGAACAGCCCCGCCGCGAGCTCGGTTTCCGGATGCCCGGCGAGGAGCAGGCACGCGAGGATCACGCCCGTCACCGCCACCCGCCGCCCCGTGGGCCTTCTGAAGAGAAGCACGACCGCGAGCGCCAGCCACGGCGCCCAGGCCGCCGCGCTGCTCATGGGGAAGAGCGCCCACGCCAGGATCGCCCCCGAAAGCGCAAACCCCGCCCCCGCGAGCCCCGCCGCCCACCGCCCCGCCCCCAGCCGCCGCGCCAGCAGCCACACCCCTTCAAACGCCAGGAGCACCTTCAACGCCAGCGCTCCGAGCAGCGAGTGCTCGATCGGGAACATCCGGGCGAGCATCGCGATGGGCGACAGCACCGCCGCCTGCGGGTTCACCCACGGAGAGCTCCCGCCGTCCAGAAGGTCCGACCACAGCGGCAGCCGGCCCTCCCCATACGCCCGCCGCACCTCGAATTCCCACGGCAGGAGCTGGAGCGGAATGTCGTTGAACAGCCCATGCCGGTCGAGCTCCGGAACCGGCACCGTCCCCGGCACGTTGTTGAGGATCGCCTCGTCGTTGGGGACCATGATCCGGTCGCTCAAAAGCCACGGCGAAACCATCAGCACCGCGAGCCCCACCCCCATCCCCATCACCCGCCAGGGCAGCCGGAGGCTCAGGCCCCGGGCGAGGAGGAAGAGAGCCGCCTGGGCCAGCGCGAGGGCGGCCAGGAGGGGGAGGAGGGGAGGGGGTTGCATGGAGGGGGATGATATGACGGGCGGCAACACCCGGCGGTCCCCGCCGGGCCCTCACCTCCCCGGCCCTCCTCTCCCAGCCTCCCGTCCGCCCCCGGGAGAGGAGGGAGACGTGTGGGGGTCAGACCTCCCTTGCAAGGGCTCCCTCTCCCGGTCGGGGGGCGGGAGGCTGGGAGAGGGTTGGGGTGAGGGTCCGGGCGGCGAAGCCGACCGGCTCGGCTCGCAGTCCCCGGACGCCCCCCCGTTGTCATCCCGCCCCCTTCTAAGAGAGGATGCCCTCCGAGCCACGCATTCACCCATGACCCGCATCGCCCTCCTCTCCAGTGAGCCTGTCCGAGCCCAAATGGCGGGGATCGGGATCCGCTATCTGGAGCTCGCCCGGCGCCTGCCGGGCCATGGGGTGGACGTGGTGCTCGTCTCCCCGGCCGAGCCCGAAGAGACGACGGCCCTGGGGGGATTGGACGGCGTCGCCGTCCGCCGGTTCGAGCGCGGACGGCTCGCGGCGATCCTCGGGGACTGCGACGGCGCCGTGGCCCAGGGGCAGCTCGCGAACGATCTGGTCCTCGAAATGCCCCTCCTGCCGGTCGCGATCGACCTCTACGATCCCTGGCTCATCGAGAACTTCGCCTACCACGCCACCCTGGGGCTCGATCCGTACCGCAACGACCACGCGACCTGGGTGCTCCAGATGTCCCGCGGCGACTTCTTCCTCTGCTCCTCCGAAGAGCAGCGCACCTTCTACCTGGGCTTTTTGACCGCCCTGGGCCGGGTCAATCCCGAGCGCATCGCAGAGGACCCGGACCTGGCGACGCTCTTGGCGCCCGTCCCTTTCGGCGTGCCGGACGAGCTGCCGCCCCACCGCCCCGTGCTCCCGCCGCGGACAGCCGGCACGAAGCGCCTCCTTTTCGGCGGCCTCTACGACTGGTACGACCCGTGGACGCTGCTCGAAGCCCTCGCGAAGCTCGGCCGGGAGGACTGGACGCTCCTCCTGATCACGAACCCCAACCCCGAGAGCACGCCCCAGCGCCTCTTCGCCGAGGTCGAGGCCCGCTGCCGCTCCCTCGGCTGGTGGGGCACGCGCGTCCAGGTGCAGGACTGGGTCCCCGCCGACCGGCGCTACGACCTGCTGCGGGACGTGGACCTTCTTGTGGCCCCCCACAAGCCGAGCCTCGAAACGCGCCTGTCGCTCCGCACCCGCTTCCTGGACGCCCTCGCCGCCGGCTGCCCCGTGGTGACGAGCGACGGCGGCGCCATGAGCCGGCTTCTGAAAGAGCACCGCGCCGGCTGGGTCTCCCCGCCGGGAGACGCGGACGCCCTCGCCCGCACCCTGGCCGACGTGCTGGCCGATCCCGGCGCCCGAAGCGACGGAGCCCGGGAGCTCGCCGCCGCCTTCCGCTGGGACCGGGTGCTCGAGCCGCTCGTCCGCTTCTGCCGCGCTCCCTACCGGGACGAGACCAAGGAGCGCTTCGTCCACCGCCAGGGCACCGCCGCGCCGCCGGACCGCCTCGTCTTCCGCCTGCGCCGGAAGCTCCGGACTCTTTGGGGGACCTCTTGAGCGCGCCCCGCAAGGTCTCGATCGCCATCCTCTCCTGGAACGGCCGGAAGCACCTGGAGATCTGCCTGCCCGCCGTCCTCGCCCAGAAAGATCCGGGCGTGGACTGGGAGGTCCTCGTCCTCGACAACGGCTCGACCGACGGCACTCAGGGCTGGATGCGCGAGCAATATGGGGACGACCGCCGCGTCCGCCTCATCGAAAGCCAGATCAATCTCGGCTTCTGCGCCGGCAACAACCGCCTCGTGGCCGAGGCGGATGGCGACGCGGTCGTGCTTCTGAACAACGACACGCGCCCGGAGCCCGACTGGCTGGCCGCCCTGGTGGACGCCTACGCCTCCGCCCCGCCGGACGTCGCCGCCGTCTCCGGCAAGATCGTGGACTGGGAGGGCACGCGCCTCGACTTCGCCCGCGGCGTCATGACCTTCGACGGCCACGCCTTCCAGCTCGACTTCCGCCGTCCGCTCGACCAGGTGGAGATCCCGAAGCGCGGTGAAGAGCTCCTCTTCGCCTGTGGCGGCAACATGATCATCCGCCGCGCCTCCTACCTCGCGGCCGGCGGCTTCGACGAGTCCTACTTCGCCTACCTGGAGGACGTCGACCTCGGCTGGCGTCTCTGGTCCGGAGGCGAAAGGGTGATCTTCGCACCCGACGCCGTCGTCCACCACCGATCGAGCGCCACGAGCGACCTCCTGGGCAGCTTCAACCGGGGCTTCCTCTTCGAGAGGAACGCCTTCCTGACCGCCTACAAGAACTACGAGCCCGGCCTCTGGGAGCGCATGATGCCGGTGGTGATGCTCACCTTCCTCCACCGCACCCAATGCCTCCTCCTCTGGAGCAACCCCGGCACCACCACCCTCCAGCTCGACCCCTACGCCGGCCACATCGCCAACACCGGCCCCACCGCCCCCCCGCTCCCGCCACCCTTGCCGCTGACGCCCGGAAACATCCTCGCCAAATGGAAGGAATTCGGTCCCAGCCAGTTCTGGAAGCGCGGCCTCGCCAAGCTCAAGAAAACCGTGCTACCCCCAGCGCCCCCGCCGCCTCCGGACGCACCGCAGCTCACCGACCCACGCACCATCGCGCAGTTCCGGGCCATCACCAACCTCCTGGGAAACCTCGACCGCGCCGCCGAATGCCGCGCGGCCGTCCAGAAAAGGCGGAAGCGCTCGGACCGGGAGATCTTCGATCGGTTCCCTCTGTACGTGGTGCCGACCTACCCGGGGGATGAGATCCTGTTCGCCGGGGAGGGGTTCAAGGGGTGGTGGCCGGCGGGGGTGCCGACTCAGCAGAGGAAGCTTGCAGAAATCATGGACATCAGTCCTTCGTAAGAAACTTGAGCAGGCGAAAGAGGCCAGCCCTCAGAGGGGGCAGATTCCCTCTTATGAAGGAAGATTCAGTGTCTCAAAAAGGATACGATTCCGCTTCTCCGCGTCATCCACCATCTTCTCGAAAGGTATCAATTCTATATAGGCGTTGAAGTTTGGATGTAGATGAAACATCCCAACACCATCAGGCGTATCCCGGAATCCGTATTCTTCAGCCATGTCTCGTGCGCTCTTGGTAAGATCGCAGACGACCCAGACATGAAAGGGGGTGCTGTCCTTGACGTCGATAGGGCGTCCGTCATGCGTGACCACTTTGCCGGCCCGGATATCGCGAATGTAGCCGTAGACTTGCGAGACCGGGTTCTCATCCTCGCTGTAGTCGTTCCGCATCGGGCGCTTGAACTCGACCAGAACGACGGACTGAATCGGGTAAAGGTTCTCGGCAAAGGCATGCGGTTTGTTGAAGATCAAGAGATCAGGCCGCTTGCGGCTATCAAACTCCCCAGCTTCAGAAGATTTCAAAGGCTTATCTGACGCCAAGTATCGGTGGAAGGCCAAACGCTCATCTAAAATCCATAAATTTTGCTGCTCGAATTCAACGTTATCTGACGTCATCCGCAATGGAAACACGAGACGATGAATCGCTTCCTCAAGCTGATATTTTCCTATCGGCGCTCGACGCACAGCTTTCCGAAGCAGATCCAGCACTACACGCCGATGAATCACATAGTTTGCCAGCTCTGACTTACCCAACTCGTTCAAGTCATCCACGAAACGAACAAAGCGGCTCTCATACTCATCAGCCTCATCGAGATTATCAGGCTGCCTCTCAAGCAATTCGCGCCCCATTGCCCTGATGTTCTCTCGGATGCGATTCTTTGCCCTGTAGAGCTCGATCCGCAGCTTTTCCTTGGAACCGCCGCTTGGAATCGACCTAAGTTCCTCCGGATGGGAGTTGAGTATACGAAATTCCGGGTTGTCCTCAATGAACGCGCGGAGGTCCGCCATATTCTCGCGAGTAACGTGGTCGATCTCGTCGCCGAAGTCGTAGCGCACTACATCCGCAACAGCATGGGTCAACTCATCTTTCTGGAGACCTCCCCAAAGAGGGGCATCTTCCTCGAAACCGAAATCTGTCCTATCTCTACTTACGTTGTCATCCAAATAGCCACCTGTCACATAGGACGCGATATGGAATGGCTTGCCCTCATCATCGCGCAGTTTTCCCGTGGCAAGCTCCGGCATCGCCTCCGCAAGCTTCACATGATTCACTTCACGCTGATCGGCACAAAGGTGTATAAGGTGATCTCCGCTGCTATAAACGCTAAAGTTGGAAACTTGAAAATCGTGCCCCTTGACTGAAAATCGGCGGCGACTCGATCGGGACTTAACTTCTTGACTGAATATCTCGTTTAGAGTGATGGCATCATGATCATCGCGAACGATGACCATCGGGCAATTGGGCGCCATAAAGTAGATAAGACAGTGGCCTAAAATTCTGCGCGCCAATACATCTAGAGAATGCCGCGCGCTATCTCGGTAGGGCGTCTTGAAGCCAGTAAGATTGACCGCGGTGCGGTACGCGGGCTGGCTTACCGGATGTGGAGCTTCGGCATGAACGCCTTGATCATCCGCTTCAAAAGTAAACGTACGCTCAAGAAATGTATTACCGTCTTGATAAATACTAGATACAGAGACACGATCGAATGCTTTAAGCCACAAAAAGCGACCAACGCCTTTTCCCCCGACAGGAGCCTTCTTCGGGGAATTCGCTGTCCTAAAAGACTCAAGATGCTCATCCGTAAAACCGATACCATCGTCGATAACTTCGAAACTGTTTATCGGCTCGGGGCCAGTCGGCGCTAGAGTAGATTGGGACAAGTCGCGATTTGCAATGATCTTGATCTCCCCAGCACCAGGCCGTTCCGCGACCGCGTGAAAGGAGTTTACGACAGCCTCGTAGAGCGGCAGCAGAGCATTGGTCTTAGTCAGCGTGATGTTCCTCACATGGTGAGGAAGGTTGAAGTTCATCGCCATACGCCGTATCCTATCCGGTCTCCGGGCATAAATCAAGCGAAAGATGCATGATCAGGTCCAGTACCGTTGCGGAGAAAGGCATCCGGACTGGCCACTGAGCGGCACGATGGTGCAGAATCTAGTCGCGGCCGGCCGGCATGTCAAGAGAGACTAAGTATTCTCTCTCGATGCCCGAAAGGGCGAGTTGGATTCCTCGGGCTTGGTGCCACTCTTTTGCGCCCTGCTCTCCTCTTACTGGAACCCGCCCTCATCCGCCGTCGGCCCGTAGAGCGACGGCACGGGCACATCGTTCAACCGCAGGTACACGGTGAGCTGGCCGCGGTGATGGGCCAGGTGGTTCAAGACGCTGTCGCGGATCGCGACGTAGCGCGGCGTCTCCATGACCACTTTGCCCTGAACGAGCAGGCGCCAGGTGGTTCCCGTCAAGCGCTCGTCGTCCGCCGAAGAGAGGGCTTCCCGGGCCTGGGCCACGGCCTTGTCGAACGCTTCCAGAAGCTCGCGGTTCGTGGAAAAGTCCCCGGTCTTGTACTCGCCCGGGGCCGCCAGGTCCAGCTCCTCCTGGGTGACGATGGAAACGATCCAGGACAGCATCGTGCCGGTGAGCCCCGCCAGGTAACCCAGCGGCATCGACTTCTCGTGCGGCTTCCAGTCGTTCCGGCCCTCGGGGACGCGCTCCAGCGCGCGGCGCGTCCCGGCCGCTTCCCGTTCCAGCTCGGCCAGCAACAGCTCGGCGATCGTAGGCATGGTGTCTCCTCCTTGGTGGTCCATCCCGAGGCGGCTTCGGCCATCCCGGCGGACGGATTCTAGCTGAGCCTCAAATTCGGGCAGGGACACGTACGGCAGAGAGACGGGCCGGCTCCCGTCCCCCTGCCTTGGATTCAGTTGTCAAAGAACGGCGAGGCCGCACAAGGAGAATTACCCTGTTCATTTCCAATTCGTGCGACCCGAAACGGAGCGGAATATAAATTCGATTCGAAGGCAGGTCAAGACCCATCTCGCATTTTCCTCGAAGAAATCCTCTAAAAGTCTTCCCCTCTTCCCAATTGACTTTTTGCGGCGGGAAAAAGTCAATTGCGGCCCCAAAAAGTCTTTTGCGTCGAGGAACTGACTTTTTGCTCCGGCCTCCATGTCTTTTCGAGCCGGAAAAGACTTGTTGGCGCGAGCATCCCTGTACTAACATCCTCCAACTGACCTTTTGGAGCCGGAAAAGATCGGAAACTCCGCCCAAAAAGTCTTTTGGTCCGAGCAAAAGACTTTTTCCTCGAGGCAAAAGGTCTTTT
>DATHUD010000435.1:0-7236 GCA_035462575.1 Thermoanaerobaculia bacterium
TTCCACTCGACACAGTGGCTGAAGGCGGCGTCCGAGACCGCGAGGCCGTTCAGGAAGCGGAGGAAGTCGAAGTAGAGCTCGACGAAGGGGTCCTCGGGGCGGAAGGTCTTCGTCTCCCGCTGGTGCTCCAGGTAGTCGACGAAGGCCGCGTCGAGCTCGGGGCGCAGGCGCCAGAAGCGGTCCTCGGGGAGCGGCCACTCGACGGCGCGGTCGCCGGGCGGGCCCTCTTCCAGGGCGTCGGCCACGGCCTCGTCGATGATCGCGGCGATCTTCAGGCACAGGGTCTCGATCCGGAAATGGATCGGCTCGCCGTTGCGCGACGCGGATTCGGCGGCCCTCCTCGCCGCGCCCGAGGAGAGCTCCGGGCTGTAGTAGCCCCGCCCGCGGTCCACGAGGTTGTGGACCTCGTCGATCACCAGGATCACGTCCGAGAGGTCCTGGTCGGGGGCGAAGCCGGAGAGCGAGACGTAGGGGTCGAAGACGTAGTTGTAGTCGCAGACCGTGACCTGCACCCGGTTCGAGAGCTCGAGCGACACCTCGAAGGGGCAGACCTCGGCCTCCCGGGCCGCGGCGAAGACGTCGTCGGGCTCGATCGAGGCGCGCGCGTCGTAGATCTGCCCGAGGACTCCCGAGGTAACGAGCTTCAGGGCGTAGTCCTTGGCGTAGCGGCAGTACTCCTCGTGGCAGAGGATCTGGTCGTTCGCGCACATCTTCGCCTTGGCCCGCAGGCGGAGCGACCGGAAGGCGCCCTCCTGATTGAGGAGGTTGACCACGGAGGTCGCCATCTCCTGCTGCGTGTTCTTGGCGGTGAGCACGAAGAGCCGCTTGTCGTTCGCGAGCGCGTATTTCAAGGCGGGGTGGAGGGCCGCCACGGTCTTGCCGATGCCGGTCGCGGCCTGGAGGAGGAGGTGCTCGCGGTTGGCGACCGCGGTTTCGACGGCGGCCAGGATCAGCTCCTGGCCGGGCCGGAGCTCGCGGTAGGGGAAGGCGAGGCGCTCGGCCGCCTCCCGCCGCTCGGCCGCGCGCTGCCGCTCGGCCTCCCAGGCGCGGAGCAGGACGTTGACGCGGCGGCGGACGGCCGCTTCCAGGGCGTCGAAGTTGGGCGTGAGCGGCTCGCGCTCGGTCTCGTCGCTCCCGATCGAGATCAGCACCAGCTCGGCGCGGACGGGGGCCTCCTCGGTGTGCTGGAGCATCCAGGCGTAGAGGAGGGCCTGGCGCTGGTACATCTCGCGGACCGTCGGCGGGAGCATGCCGCCGCGGCGGACGGACTTGATCTCCTCGACGACGATCGAGCCGTCCGGCTCTTTCTTGAGGCCGTCCGCGCGGCCCTGGACCGTGACCGTCCAGCCGCGGTGGTCGAAGGAGTGGGAGATGAAGACTTCGCGGCGGTAGGAGGGGTCTTCCGCGAGGGCCTGTTCCTGGTAGCGCCCGTGGATGGCCTGGCCGAGCCAGAGACGCTCGTAGCCGCCCCGGCTCGAAAAGCCGAGGCTCCGCATCAAGGGGGCTTCGAGAAGATCGGCGACGGAGAGGTCGAGCTTCAGGCTTTCGGGGTCGAAACGAGGCGCCATCCCGGGGATTATACGGCGGGGTTTCGCCCCCGCGGCTTCCGAAGAAGGAACGAGCCCGGAGCAGGCGTCCCCACTGCCGGGCTCTCTATGTAAAACGCGACCGGGCTAGCGGCCGTCGCGGTCAGCGTCACCCGGTACGGCACGCTCCACCCGGTTCCACGCATCCTTGACGGCGTGCTTCGCGTGTTCCCACGTCAAGCGGGAGCTCCCCTTGGCGCTCTCCCAGCCGCGCTCCAGGTCCCCCTCGGCGTCTTCCCACCGGCTGCCCCGGTAACGGTCCATGGAGCTGACTCCGTAGCGGTAGGCCGGCTCGTAGTCCTCATAGCTGTGGCCGCTCCGGGAGTAGGGGCTCGCGGAGTAGGTCTGGCGCCAGGAATTGGAGTCGAACTGGGTCGCGCCGATGCCGGTCCCCGGGCTCGCCGGGCTCCCGAGGGAGCCGTAGTTGGTCACGGCGTCGCCCGCGGTCGCGCCGGGCGAGCTCAAGTTGGGCGAGATGCCGAAACCGCTCGTGGCGGTGACGGTACCGGCGCCGATGCCCGTCATCGAGCTCTGGCCGGTCGCCTGGTAGATGTTGTCGACGCGGTCCCAGGCGTCGCGCGAGGCGTGCCGGGCCTCGTTCCAGGAGAGGTTCGAATTCCCCCGGGAGGTGCTCCAATCGCGCTCCAGGTCGCTCTCGACGTCGCTCCAGTTGCGGTCCTGATGCCGCGCGCGGGACTCCCAGCCGTACTGGTAGGCCGGACGGAGGTCGTCGTACGAGCGGTCGCCCGCGTAGGGGCGGGACGCGTAGTTGCTCTGCCAGTAGGCGTCTTCCTCGGTCGGGTTGACCGCTTCGGCCACTCCCTTGCCGGCGAGGCCGCCGGTCAGGCCGCCGACCGCGGCGCCGATCATGGCTCCGACCGGGCCGCCGACCGCGCCGCCGATGGCCGCGCCGCCGAGCGCTCCGGACGCCGCCCCCACTCCGGTCCCCACCGGATGAGCGCCGGGCTCGCCGGTCACGGGATCCCGATTCGCATCGTGCCGCGCTTCCTTCTCGATCGCGGCCGTCGTGGTCTTTTCAGAAGGTGTATATCGATCCTCGCTCATCAGCAGTTCCTCCTGGTTGGTGATTTGAACCGCGGGACAGGACCTACGCCAGAAGGGAACTGCAAACGCGGGGCCAACAGGGCTCTGATAACATGAACGGGATGCGCAGAGCATGGATTCGCGGGCGATCGGGTGGATGGGCGCGCTTCCCTTGGGCGGGGTTGCTCGCGGCGCTCGTGCTGCTCTCCACTCTCGATCTGCACCTGGACGGCAAGGAGCATGGCTTCTTCCCGTCCGGCGGGGACGGGATCTACGTCCCCGAGGCGATCCACCCGGACCAGCCGCTCCACCTGGAGCAGGCGCACCCCGGGCACCGGCCGGTCTGCACGGCCTGCCTGCACCACCTGCAGACTCGCGGCGCCCAGTTGCGCGCGGTCGCGACCCTGGTGCCGCCCGCTTCGTGCCTGGCTCCGGCCGTCGAGGCGCGCTGGGTTCCCGCCGGCTCCTCCCGCTGCCCGAGCGGCGCCCGCGCTCCTCCTTCCCTCTCCTGATCTTCCGGTTCTGATCCGCCCACACGAGCCCTGCGCTCCCGCCCGCGGCGAGGCGCGCCAGGAGCTCGTGCAAGAACGACTTTCAGACGACTTCGGCCCGCGCGCCGGAGATCAGGAGATTTGACAATGACCGGCTCTACATTTTTCACGCGGGCGGCGCGGCTGCTGCTCGCGATGCTTTTCTGTCTGGGAATTCAGCAGCTCCCGGTGCAGGCTCAGAACCCGGCAGGCTCGATCGCGGGCAAGGTGACGACTCCCGAGGGGACTGCGATCCCGGACGCCCAGGTCCGCCTTCTCGAGCTTCGCCGGCAGACGCAAGTCGGCGAGGACGGGTCCTTCCGTTTCGACAACGTCCCCGCGGGGACCTATCTGCTGGAGGCGACGAGCTCCCGCGCGGGCGCCGCGGTCGAGCGGGTCGACGTGGCTGCGGGCGGCACGGCCGAGGTCACCCTCGCGCTCGACCTGACCGTGCACCGCGAGGAGATCGTGGTGACGGCGAGCCCGGAGCTGCGCAGCACCTACGAGATCGCCCAGCCCACGAGCGTGCTTTCGGGGGAGGACCTCGCGCGGCAGCTCCAGCCCACTCTGGGCGAAACGCTCTCGCGCGAGCCGGGCGTCACCTCCACCTTCTTCGGGCAGGGCGCCAGCCGGCCGGTGATCCGCGGGCTGGGCGGCGACCGCATCCGCGTGCTCGAAAGCGGCCTCGGGGTGGGGGACGCCTCGACGACGAGCCCCGACCACGCGGTGAGCGTCGATCCGTTGTCCGCCGAGCGGATCGAGGTGCTCCGGGGACCGGCCACCCTGCTGTACGGCAGCAGCGCCGTGGGCGGAGTGGTCAACGTGATCGACGACCGCATCCCCGAATCCCTCCCCGAGGGGCGGGTGGGCGGCACGGTCGAGCTGCGCGGCGGGAGCGCGGCGGACGAGCGCGGCGGCGTGGCCTCGCTCACCGGCTCGCTCGGCCGCATCGCCTGGCACGTCGATTCCTTGAGCCGCGAGACGGACGACTACGAGATCCCGGGCTTTGCCGAGTCGAGGGCGCTGCGCGAGGCGGAGGAGGGGGAGGGGGAGGAGCACGAGCAGGCCTTCGGCGTGATGCCCAACAGCGCGACCGAGAGCGACTCCGGCAGCGTCGGCCTCTCCTGGATCGCGGAGGGCGGCTTTCTGGGCGTCTCCATCCAGGACTTCGACACCCTCTACGGCATCCCCGGCGGTCACCAGCATCATGAGGAGGAAGAGGAGGAGGCTCCCGTCCGCGTCGACATGGAGCAGCGGCGCTACGACCTGCGCGGCGGGATCAGCCGCCCGTTCGGATTCCTCCGCGGGGCGAACCTCCGCTTCGGCGCCACCGACTACGAGCACCGGGAGCTCGAGGGCGCGGAGACCGGCACGATCTTCCGGAACGACAGTTGGGAGGGGCGCCTCGAATTCCTGCAACGGCAGCTCGGCTCTCTTTCGGGATCGTTCGGCCTCCAGGCCCTCTCCCGGGACTTCGAGGCGATCGGCGAAGAGGCCTTCGTGCCTCCCACACAGACGGACTCCTGGGCGGCGTTCACCTTCCAGGAGATCACGCGGGACGACTGGCGCTTCCAACTCGGCGCCCGCTTCGAGACTCAGGACGTCTCGGCCGAGACCGGGGGCGTCGGCAGCCGTTCGTTCGACGGCCTGTCGGGCTCTTTCGGCGTGGTGCGGCTGTTCGGGGAGGAGGACTACAGCCTGGGGCTGTCGATCGCCCGCTCGACCAAGCTGCCGAACGCCGAGGAGCTGTTCTCGAACGGTCCGCACATCGCGACCAACGCCTTCGAGATCGGCGATCCGGACCTCGACGAGGAGACGAGCCTCGGCGCCGACCTGACTCTGCGCAAGGTGTCCGGGAGGCTGACCGGCGAGGTCACCCTCTTCGCCAACCGGTTCGACGACTTCATCTTCGAGCAGTCGACGGACGAAGAGGAAGACGGGCTGCCGGTCTTCCGCTACGTCCAGCGGGACGCCGAATTCCGGGGCGCCGAGCTCACCGGCGTCTACCAGCTCTACCACGGCGAGCCGGACCACGTGGACGTCGAATTCGGCGCCGACTTCGTGCGCGCCGAGCTCCGCGACACGGGCGAGCCGCTGCCGCGCATCCCGCCCCGGCGCTACCGCCTGGGCTTCCACTACCGGGGCGAGCGGCTGTCCGGGATCGTCGAGGGGCTCCGCGTGGAGGAGCAGGACCGGGTCGCTGCATTGGAGCGGCCGACCGGTGGCTACACCCTTCTCAACGCAAGCGTGGGCTGCCGGTTCTTTACGAGCGCCGCGGTCTACGACCTCCTGCTGCGCGGCACGAACTTGACCGACGAGGAGGCGAGGAATCACGTTTCGTTTTTGAAAGACCTCGTGCCCATGCCGGGGCGGGACGTGTCGCTGTCGCTGCGGGTGACCTTTTGAAGGACTGACACGGACGAGCACGGACCTTCACGGACGAACACCCTGTCCGTGCAGGTCCGTGTCAGTCCGTGTTGGTCCGTGAGCGACCTTGAGCGACCTGAGCGGCCTCCCCCCTTCTCCTTGCCTTTCCCCTTCCGCTCCGTTACCCTGCCGTCACCTTTTCGAAGGAGCGGCACTTGAATACGAACTTCGTGGCGGCTCTGGGCCTCGTGGCCATGCTCCTGATCGCATGGCTGCTTTCGAACAACCGGCGGCGCATCCCCTGGCGCACGGTGATTACGGGGACCCTGCTGCAGTTCGCCTTCGCCCTGCTGATCTTGAAGACCTCGGGAGGCGAGGCGTTCTTCGCCAGGGCGAGCGACCTCGTCACCGCGTTCCTCGACTTCTCGGACGCCGGCGCCCGGTTCGTGTTCGGCGACAACTTCACGGAGCACTTCTTCGCCTTCAAGGTGCTCCCCACGATCATCTTCTTCTCGAGCTTCATCACCGTCCTCTACTACCTGAACGTCCTCCAGTGGGTGGTCAAGGGGTTCGCCTGGGTGATGATGCGGATCATGGGGACCTCGGGAGCCGAGTCGCTCTCGGCCTCGGGCAACATCTTCGTCGGCCAGACCGAGGCGCCGCTCCTGATCCGCCCGTACGTGGCCACGATGACGAACTCCGAGCTGATGGCGGTGATGACCGGCGGGTTCGCCACCATCGCCGGCGGCGTGCTCGCGGCCTACGTGGGCATGGGCGTTCCCGCGGGGCACCTGATCGCCGCGAGCGTCATGTCCGCCCCCGCGGCCTTGGTGATGGCCAAGATCATGTTTCCCGAGACCGAGGAGAGCCTGACGGCGGGCGAGGTGAAGGTGGCGGTCGAGAAGCCCTGGGTCAACGTGATCGACGCCGCCGCCGAGGGGGCTGCGGCCGGGCTCAAGCTCGTCTTGAACGTGGCCGCCATGCTGATCGCCTTTCTGGCGCTGATCGCCATCGTCAACGCCGCCCTGGGGCAGGTCGGGTCCTGGATGGGCTATCCCGGAGTCACCCTCGAAGGGGTTTTCGGCGTCCTCCTGCGTCCGCTCGCCTGGCTCATGGGAGTTCCCTGGGAAGAGGCGGACGAGGTCGGAACCCTGCTGGGGATCAAGACCGTGCTCAACGAGTTCGTGGGGTACGTGAAGATGGAGGAGATGGTGACCGCCGGGCAGCTTTCGGAACGATCGGAGGCGATCGCCACCTATGCCCTGTGCGGCTTCGCCAACTTCTCCTCGATCGCGATCCAGATCGGCGGCATCGGCGGCATCGCTCCCGAGAGGAAGGGCGACCTGGCGCGGCTCGGCCTGCGCGCCATGATCGCCGGCTCGCTCGCCTGCTTCCAGACGGCGACGATCGCGGGCATGCTGTTGTAAAAGGCAGAGCCTCCCGGAGGGCGGGTTACAATCCGCGCAATTTTCCGCGCGGCCCGTGCGGTTACTTTCCTCCGGGGAGGCTCTGGTGCGCCCCTCGAATACGTCCTCTTTCCGGACGAAGGGCACGGTTTTCGCAAACACCCAACCGGATCCGCTCGGCCGTTTCGTTCGTGCGGTGGTTCAAGAAACACTTGAAACCGGGGAACGGGGTATGAATAGAAGGGTTTCGATGCGTGTATACTCGCGCCATTCCGTCGGATTGGCGCATCTACACGGAGGACG
>DATHUD010000436.1:0-16795 GCA_035462575.1 Thermoanaerobaculia bacterium
GCTCGTGCAGGGCGCCTCCGCCCGGCTGCTGATGCTGACCGGGGAGCGCTACTCCCTGCAGTTCCACAACGAAGAGATCCGGGTCGTCGATCACGACAATGCCGACGAAACACGGATCAGCGACACGCTCAGCGGAGGCGAGACCTTCCTGACCTCATTGGCTCTGGCCTTGGAGCTCAGCGACCAGGTTCAGCGGGCCGTCGGCGCGGTGAATCTCGACAGCCTGTTCATCGACGAGGGTTTCGGCACCCTCGATCCCGACACACTCGCGCTCGTCGCCGAGACCCTCCACGGGCTGAGGGTGGGTGGCCGGATGGTCGGCATCATCACCCATATCCCGGAGCTGCGAGACGAATTCGCCCAACAGGTGATCGTGACCAAGCACCAGGGCTTCTCCACCGTCAAGGTCCGCGGCGCTTCTGAGTGGTAGGTGCCGGAGGCGGCATGATTCGGTCCACGCGAGCTCGCACTTCGCGTGGAACCGCGCCGCCGCGGCCCGGTAGGGCGAGGGAGAAACCATCGCGGGCGTCCGTCTATTCACACAGGAGCCGCCAAGCCTGGTGGAGCTGAGGGGAAGTCCAGGGCACCGACTGGGCCTGTGAGTCCATCGCCCTACGCCTCGTGAGTAATATTTAATCAGAAGTCGAGGAGGCCCCCGATGAAGCGTCTGATCCCCATCGTTACCCTCGCCGTAGCCTGTGCTCTCGAACCAGGTCCGGTCCAGACAGATGAAACTCCCAACCCGGCTCCCCAATATACGGGGATGTGCGATGCCTCGACGGCCGTTGCGGTCGGCATGGACCGCTTCCTCGTCGTGAACGATGAGGACAACATCCTGAGACTCTACAACGCGGACAAGCCGGGACCTGCCCTGGTTGCCCGGGACATCACCGATCTCCTCACCCTCGAAAACAAGAAGAAGGAGGCTGACATCGAAGGCTCCGCGGCACTCGGAGGAGCCCTGTACTGGATCACCTCCCACGGCAGGAACAAAGATGGCGAGATCAAGAGGAACCGCTATCAGCTCTTTGCCCTGACCCTCGCGGAGCAAAACGGCGAGATCTCTCTCGCCAGGACCGGCAAGCCCTACACACGCTTGATGGAAGACATGTTGCAGGAGGAAGGGCTCAAAGACTTCATGCTGGATCCGCTGAAGGAAAAAGAAAATCCGGCACTCGCGCCCGAACAGAAGGGCACGAACATCGAAGGCCTTGCCGCCTGGCAGCGGGACCAGTTGCTGATCGCCTTCCGCAATCCAATCCCGGGAGGCAAGGCTCTGCTCGTCCCGTTGCAGAATCCGGCACGGGTGGTCGAGGGGGACAAGGCGAAGTTTGGCAAGCCCATTCAGCTCGACCTGGGAGGCTTCGGCATTCGCAGCATCGAGCTCTGGCCCCAGCAAAGCGCTTACCTGATCGTGGCCGGCCCCTCCGATGACCAGGGAGCTTTCCAGCTCTTCCAGTGGTCCGGAGATCCCAGCCGGCAACCGGAACGGATCCAGGGCGCTGACCTCTCCAGCCTCAACCCGGAGGCGATCGTCGTCTATCCTGACCGGAACGACATCCAGCTCCTGAGCGACGACGGCGGGCTCGCAGTCGACGGCACGGCTTGCAAGGACCTCACAGACCCGGCACGCAGGACGTTCAGGAGCCGGTGGATTTCCCTGCCTTCGAAATAGCTCGGGGTTGCCCGCCCGCTGAGATAGGATGGGGTCCACCAACCGTCCTTGACCCGCGGAGGTGTGCCCCATGGTCACGATGACGTCGGAGCCTGTCCGGAAGAACTGGTTTCAGAGGAACTGGAAGTGGTTCATTCCCTGCGGTTGCATCACGCTGCTCGGCCTCTTCGCCGCCTTCGCCCTGGCGATGGTCGCAGGCGTCTTCGGCGTCATCAAATCGTCTGACGTGGTCAAGGACGGCCTCCGGAGAGCGCAGGAGAGCCCCGGCGTGATCCTCGCCCTGGGCGAGCCCGTGGAGGACCGCTGGTGGGTCGGCGGCACCATCAACACGGACGGGTCCGGGGGAAGCGCGGATGTCTCCCTCCCCCTGAAAGGCCCCAACGGCAAGGGGACCCTCTACATTGTCGCCTCCAAAGAGGCCGGCGAATGGACCTACCAGAGCCTGGAAGTGGAGGTCGAAGGCCTGCCGGAGCGGATCGATTTACTGGCGGAGGCGGGCGGAGAGGTGTAGGGGCATTATTCGCACTGATTCGGGCCCGGGAGCGTGAAGCAGAGCCTGCTCCCCTCGCCGAGCGTGCTCTCCGCCCAGATCTTTCCGCCATGGGCTTCGACGATACACCTGGAGATGTAGAGGCCGAGGCCCACGCCTCTGCGATCATCTTTCCCAACCTGCCAGAAGCGCTCGAAGATGGCCTCCAGCAGGTTGCCGGGGATACCCGATCCGGTGTCGCTGATGGAGAAACGAAGCTCGTCTCCGGCGCATTCGCCACGAACCCGGATGCTGCCGCCTCGAGAGGTGAACTTGATCGCATTCGAAATAATATTGGCGAGCACCTGAAGCATCCGATCGTGGTCGAATTCTGCCAGAAGAGGGCCCTCGACAATCTCGGTCTGCAAGGAGATGCCCTTCGCTGACGCGGCTGCCTGGAACGTATCCACCGCCTCGGTGATCAGCGGAGTCACATCGCCGGGGACCGATGTCATGGCGAGCTTGCCGGCGTCGATGCTTGCGACGTCAAGCAGGTCTCCGATGAGCCGGTTCATGCGGGCGGCGTAGCGTTGAATGCGCGCCGTCGTCCCGAGGGTCTGTGCCCCGTCCTCGTTTTCGGGAGCTCTCGCCGAGAGCAGCTCCGCGCTCACGACGATTCCGCCCAGCAGATTGCGCAGATCGTGGCTGACGAGGCCCAGGAAGTTGTCCCGGTTCGAGAGCGCGACATCGGACCGGGCGCGCTCCGTCAGCAGGAACCGGTCGGTCTTTTCTCTTTCGAGCGGCAGCAGCCTCGCCAGGACACGGGCATTTTCGTCGCGTTCGCGGCGGAGGATCTCATCCGCGGAGGCTCGCTCCTCCTGGAGGGCTTCGTCCTCCAGCACTCGTTCTTCGGCGAGGGCGGCGTCCGTCTCGACGTGTGTCGAAGCCTCCAGCAGCTCATCCGCCTTGGCGCGCGCCTCGGTCAAGACGGCGTCCGCGCTCTCCCGCGCGCGTTGGAGCACCTGGTCGGAATCCTCTTCTTCGGCCGCCTGCCTCTCCGCCAGCGCGCGGTCGGTCTTTTCCCGTTCCCTGCGCAGGCTCTCGTTCGTTTGTTCACGCTCCGCGGATGCTTCATTGCTGGGCATGGCTTAACCTTAGCACGGCCGCAAGGCTGCGAGGAGAACCTCGTCAGCTCGCCCACACCCTTCGCCGGGACCTACCGCGGGCGCGCCGTGCTCCGGCTCGACGATGGCGTCTCCAGGCACCGCGCCTTGACTGACGGATGGCACGGCCGCCGGCACCTGGCGGCTCGGCGACCTCTGCCCCGGAGCCGAAGCGTCCGGGCACGCCGGCAACATCGTCGCGCCGGGTCACGATCGAAAGGCCCAGGCCCCAGCCCCGCGAGTCCCAGAATTTTTCGAAGAACGGCGAGGCGGCCTTCTGCTCGGGCGTCAACTGATCGGTGGTCATGAGCTCCACCGACAGCCGCGACAAAATCCGCTCTTTACCGTATCCTGGGCGGACGAAGAAAGGAGGATGCCATGAGTCTGCGAGGCTACGTTCGGTCTCCGTTGGTTCTCCACCTGGAAAGGGCTTCCACCGAGCGTTTCATCGCGCACCCTCGGGTCCAGGAAGCACGCTACGGTGCGGTGACGAGGGGCGTAGCTGCCGGTGCAAAGGGGTTGACGACCGGGAAGAGCGGGTTCCCTTTCGCATCGGTCAGCGCCAACAGGGCCTGCACACCCAAGAGTTGGAAGTAGGCATAGACGTGCTGGTAATGGGCCTCCTTGGCAAAAACCGGGCCGGAGCCCTGGACGGACGAGCCGGTGAGGTCGTTCGCGGTACCGATCCGGGTGTAACCATAAGGCTGGACCTGCTTCACCTTCGCGGCCACCGCGTTCGCGAAATCGGTGCTCGCCGTAACGCCGGGAGCATACAGGTCAGGGATGGTGGCCAGCGTTTGCGCGTTCCACGCGCGAGGTACGATGTCCAGGCTGTTCGCCAGATCCGCGTTCCAAACCTGCCAGGGTTGTGAGCCTGTGGCGCTCTGAGGGAACGTCTGGGAGAAATACCCCGCGAACGTCGCATTGCCGGCGGTCGGTCCTGCCGTGGGGTAGACGTGCACGGCCTTCCATTCACTGAGATTGAGGCCCTGGTCCGTCAGCGCCAGCGCCAGAGTGGGAGAGAGCGCTCCCCCGAGACTGTGTCCCGCGAAGATGAGCGTCGAGCTCGACGCATCGGCTCTGGCTTGCAAGTACGACAAGAGCGTCTGCCCCTGGCTCTGCATGGCGAGAAGTACGTTCACTCCGTCGCTCGTGCCGGTCGCGATCTGGGTTCCGTTGGGCGCGGAGCCACCATAAGGCCACGGGATCGGCGTGACGTCGAGGTCTTCGGTGAAGATGTCATAGAGCGAATCGATATTGGTCGCGGCGATGGCGACCACGTAGATGCCATTCGCCTGATCGTGGGCGACAAACATCGCGTTGTCTGCGTAGAGCGAAAGCGGCCGCTGGAACACACACGGTCCCCAGGCGAGCTCCCAGGAGTTTCCGATCAGGTTTTGGAGGCCTGGGTTGGCAAGCCGGCCCTGAATCGAATTCGTCAAATCGTTAACCAACCCTTTCGAGGTAGTGATCTCATTGACGCCGTACTCCGCGTTGGCCATATACGACAGGGTGAAAGTCTGCTGCCATAAGTCGAAAGTTCCTTGAGCCACTGTCATCTCCTTTTGTGGTCCGCCTGAGGCGGGAAAGTTTGGTTGGCCGGAGTCGGTGCTCCCCCGAGTGAGGGCTCCGCCTTCACTGACTCCAGCGGTCTCCAATTGACTGCTTCCTGTCAAGAAGGTGCTTCGGTCTGGAGATCTATCTCACCCCACCGCTAAAGGCGGTCCTGGTTCCCGAACTGTCAAATTTCGTAAGCCCCCGGGCAGAACCGGGGGCTTACGATTTGAGTCATAGACGCAGCAGGCAGGTAGCTACACGCACTTGCGCTCTTGGGCTGTCACATGCACTGCGCATCGGTGGTGCATTGGCCCTCGAGACACAATGGATTGCCGACACCGCATACAGTGCCGTTGCAGAGACCGCTATAGTCCTGGCAGGGCTCGCAGCTGAACGAGAGCCATTGCCAGCAGTAGCCGACTTCCTGTGCAGACGGACTACCGCAAGATACACGACAGCATTCTTCGCCCTCCCCGCCTCCCGAGCACTGGTAGTCCCCAAAGCACATAACGGTCTCGTTGGGGCAGTCATCAATGAAAAGGCTTACATCCTGGAGGCCGGCCGGCAGCCCCTTAGAGCCAGCCTTGCTGGCCCAGTGTGCCAGATTCTGTCCACCGTAGTTGCCGAGCATCCGGATCTCGTAGGTGAGGACCTGGGAGCCGGCGTCGTAGCGCGGCGCGGTCAGCTCCACCACGGCCACACCCTGCTGCCCCGCCGGGCTGTCGAAGGTCAAAGCGGCGTTAGGTGGATCTTGTGCGCCAAACGAGAAACCGGAAAGGAACCTGTCCATGGGCGCACTACCCGCGATGCGTTCCGGGCGATCAGAGAAATAGACCGTTTCGGGCCTTACACCGTGCAATTCAAGACTGTAGCGACCGGCAGCCGGATCGCCGATCGGCTTCACCACTCCTCGGCGAGCCGTCTGCACGAACATGAAGCTGGCTTCCCCCGCCGTGCGGCTGGGGTCGTCCTGGGCCTGCACTGCAGCCGATGCGGCGAGCCCGAGGAAGGCAAAGGTCCACCATCCGAGCGAACGTCGGCACATGCGGGTCAAAGGGTGCGAATCGATCTGGAGGCGAGGCTCGAACATGATAGTCTCCTCTCTCAATGGAACCGCGACGGACACCTCGAACGTCCGGCGACGGATCTGTGGGTTTGTTGCAGAGACGTACACCTAGATTTTCCTTTCAGCGTTTACACGCGCGGCAGCGCTCGGCCGCGCTCCCCAGGCAGGCAAGCCAGAGCTCTATCTCACTGTTTATGGAGGTTGATTTGTATGAGAGAGTCGAA
Source organism: Thermoanaerobaculia bacterium (assembly GCA_035462575.1). GTDB lineage: Bacteria > Acidobacteriota > Thermoanaerobaculia > Multivoradales > UBA5704 > DATARR01. Next base: position 6,155 of record DATHUD010000436.1, read on the forward strand.
ATAGTTGGGTGCCGCGGTAAACCAGTCCACAATGATGATGTTCAAGCCCAGGTCCGCCCATCCCTGCACCCAGCTTACAACCTGCGGGGTGACCTGCATGGCGAGAGACTGGATCGAACCCGGTGCACTTGAGAGCGGATTCAGTCCATCCTTAATCATGCTGCCGTCCGGGGTGAGAATCCCCTGCAAGACGAAGAGTTGCGATGCGCTCCTGTTGGCCAGATAGCCGGCTAGATCACCATGGAGTGCTTCGGCATCAGCCGTGTTCGGGTATGGAGAGCTGATTTGGCTTTGCGACCAGGTTTGCCGATATTGACTTACGGTATCCCCAAAGGCGTAGAGCGTGACCACCTGATGACCACCGGCCCAGAAGTCTTCAAGGGTAGACATGGGCGTGAGCGAGCGCGGGGCCATCTTGTCGCCAAATGCGTCAACCAATTTCTGGACCAGAGCGTTGTTGGAGGCCAGATCGGGCATCCCATATAGGTGGTTGAAGTCCAGGATGACGATCTCTTTGGGGTTTTGCCGAATGAACGCATTGACGGCGCCGATCAGCTCATCAACTGGCGCGCTGTACATGCTGTGACACATGTAATACGTACCGTTGCTGAGAACTACCCGAATGTCAAAGTACCGAATGCCTGCGGCCAACTGGCCCGCAATGTCCAACGGCTGGGTCTGGGCCCAGTTGGCGATCACCTTGCCGACGACCACACCAGGGAGGCCCAAAGCGTAGATCGCATTGACCCACTGAGGGATGTCTTGTTCGGGGGCGATGCCTGAGGTAGCGGTAATGGCATACGTTCCGGAGTCGTGAGTCCCCGGAATAACCACATCCTTCAAGCTGCGCGTGCCGATGATAGAAGCCATGTCAGCCATCCAGGTAGCAGCGTGAATGAAGGGCTCGATCGTCCCCCATGCTAGCGAGGAGATCGTCCAGCTCCCCAGAAGACCCTGATCAGACCAGCCAGTGCCGTTCCACTTGCCGACGTTGTTAAGCGTGCCCACGCACCACATGGTTCCATCCGGGGCAAATGCCAGCCAGGAGATCGTCCACCCTCCCAGAAGACCCTGATCGGACCAGCCGGTACCGTTCCATTTGCCAACGTTGTTCAGTGTGCCCACGCACCACATGGTTCCGTCCGGGGCGAATGCAAGTTGGGAGATCGACCAACCACCCAGAAGACCCTGGTCAGACCAGCCGGTGCCATTCCATTTGCCAACGTTGTTCAGCGTGCCCACGCACCACATGGCTCCGTCCGGGGCGAACGCAAGTTGGGAGATCGACCAACCACCCAGAAGACCCTGATCGGACCAGTCGACACCATCCCATTTGCCGACGTTGTTCAGCGTGCCTACGCACCACGTGGTTCCATCTGGGGCGAACGCCAATTGGGAGATCGACCAACCTCCCAGAAGGCCCTGATCAGACCAGCCGACGCCATTCCACTCGCCAACATTGTGGAGCGTACCGACACAAAACATTTTCAGGGATGTGGCAGAAGGCATGTCATCTCCTTTTGAAGGCTTTTCACCTTCATCGTGCCGAATTCTTTTCTCGACCGTATCGAGCGTCGCAACATCTTCTTGAGCGTATCTACCGCAGAAAGGTAACTTGCTTGGGTTCAAGGTACATCTCCTGCGTTCGCGTCGAGAGCTCGGCACCGGCAGAGCGTCGATCTCGGCGACGCGAACGCAGGTACCCCTCCCTAGAGGGAGAACGCGCCCGGCGTGACTGCGATCCAGTTAATTACGTAAGCCGGGTTGTAATTCGGACTGATCACTTGGAAGCTGTCCAAGGTCACGTTGGTGATACAGTCGACATTGGTGATGGAGTTGAGGGCGTAGTTCGGCGTGAGCACAACAACTGGAAGCTCCGTAAACGGCCGAGGGAACGGCACAGTGACGGCACCTGGCTGGTTTTTCGTAAAGGTTCCGGCCGCAATCTGCATAAGGTTTTCCATCGCATGAATCTCCTTAGAAAGGTGTTAGCAAGAAACTACCGCACGGACGTGGAAACCCGGTTGACTCAAGTTTCAACCCGGTGGCCAGGAAGTCGACAGAGACTAGTGATGCCAACCATTGAATTTGTTCTCCTTTTTTCGATTTCCTCCATCCTTTAGTATCGCCTCTCTGCCGAGAGGACGTTTGCGATTCCGCCTCACTCTTTCAATCCCTTCCATGGAACGGCTCTGCCCCAACGATGTGCCATGGCCCGGCGTTCTATCTCACCCCTCGAGAAAGCTTCTCCATCGATCCCTCCGGCACCCGAGCTTGAGCCCACCTTCGAGCTGTGTTACTCTCTGCGCGCCTTCAACAACTGAGAGAGTCGCAATGCGCGTTCGGAGCCTTCGTGTCCTCCGCCGGGCGATGGTGCTGTCTGTCCTCATCCCGGCAGCGGTGTCTTCCCCTTTTCTCCTGGCCGCTCCGTCGGCCCGGCAGGAGCTCTATGCCGGCGCCGTGCTGGAGCGAGCTTTGGCGGGAGGAGAGAGCCATTCCTTTGACGTGGAGGCGAGCCCCGGAGAACGGTTGCTGATCACCGTGGAGCAACGGGGGACCGACATCGTGATCGACGTGCTGCGGCCGGACGGCACGACGCTCCTCGCGGTGGACGGGATCGTCGACGGACCGGAGACCTTGCTGCTCCCGGCGGAGGCGGCGGGGCCCTTCGAAATCCGCGTGCGGTCCCCCAATCCCGGCGTCGCGCCCGGGGACTACACCCTGCGCCTCGAAGAGCTGGGGGCGTCGACGCCTCGCGAGCGCATCGAGGCCGAGCGGCTGATGACCGAGGCGGCCGCTCGCTTTCTGGAAGGCACGGGCGATTCGCTGCGTCTCGGCCTGGTCCACTACCAGGAGGCCCAGGCGCTTTGGCGCTCTCTAGGGGAACGGGAGCGCGAGGCGAGGTGCGCGCTCGCGGCCGGCGACCTGCACACAGCCCTCGGCCAGCCCCGACAGGCCCTGGAGCTCTATCAAAAGGCGCTCGCCCTGTTCGTTGAGCTGGCGGACGAGACCGGGCAGGCGACGGCCTGGAGCAATCTCGGCTCGGCCCGGACGGCTCTGGGAGACTTCTCCGGAGGCGTCGAGGCGGAGCGCCGGGCCCTGGACCTGGAGCGCAGCCTCGGCCGCCTCGATCAGGAAGGAAAAGTCCTGAACCATCTCGGCCTCGCCTTCCACTCGCAAGGCGAGCTGCGCCAGGCCCTCGATTTCTACGAGCAGGCGCTCGCGGTCTTCGATCGCGTAGGAGAGAACGGCCTGTGGAAGGGCAAGGTTCTTCACAACCTCGCCGCCGTTCACATGGGCCTGGGGGAGGCCCAGGCGGCGCTCGAAAGCCATCGCCAGATCCTCGCGCTGCAACGCCGATTGGGAGACCCGCGGGGCGAGGCCCAGACCCTCAACAGCCTGGGAGTCCTCTCCAACAACCTCGGCGAATTCGGCCAGGCCCTCGAAGCGTATGCACCGGCGCTCGCGAGCTTTCGCCAGCTCGGCGACCGGCTGCGGGAGGCCGCGGTCCTGCACAACCTGGGCGTCGCCTTCCATGGGCTCGGCGACTACCCGCGCGCCCTCGTTCATCTCGAGCAGGCGCTTTCGCTCCGCCGCGAGGTGGGAGACCGGCGGGGCGAGGTGGCCACCGAAGTGAGCCTCGGGCACGTCCGGCTCGTGCTCGGAGAGACCGCTCCGGCGCTCGACGCCGGCCGGCGGGCCGCCCGCCTGGCGAGCGAGGGCTCGGACCGCAACGGCGAGATGCTGGCGCGCCTGCTTCTAGGACAGATCGGCGTCGCGGCCGGCGAGCCGGAGGCCGCTCTCGCCGAGCTCGCCAAGGCCCGGGATCTGGCCCGCCAGTTGGAGGACCCGCTCGACGAGGCCACGATCCTGCAGATCACCGGCCAGGCGCATCTGGCGCTGGGCCAGGCGGACCCGGCGGTCGAGGCGCTGGAAGCGGCGGTCGGCCTCGCCCGCGCCGTGAGGACTCCGGCCCGGCTGGCGGGGGCTCTCACCGCCCTCGCCCGCGCAGAGCGGCTGCGGGGCCGGCTGCCGGAGGCCCGCTCGCGGCTCGAGGAGGCTCTCGGATGGATCGAGACCGTGCGGGCCCGAGAGCCGGACCCGATTCTTCGCGCTTCGTACCTCGCGGCCCGGTACAGCGCCTTCGAGCTGGCGATCGACCTTTTGATGGAGCTCGACCGCCGCGAGCCCGGCCAGGGGTACGCGCGGGAGGCTCTCGAGGTCAGCGAGCGCGCCCGCGCGCGGTCTCTTCTCGACCTCCTTCAAGGAGCCGGCGCCGAGGTCCGCGAAGGGGTCGACCCGGAGCTGCGCGCCCGCGAGCGCGCCCTGCTCCTGAGATTGAACGGCAAGGCCGGCCGCCAGGCCGGCCTGCTGCGGCGTTCCGCAACCGAAGAGAGCCGCCGGGCCGCCGAGGCGGAGACCCTCTCGGCGCTCGCAGACCTGACCCAGGTCGAAGCCGAGATCCGCCGCAGCAGCCCGCGGTACGCGGCGCTCACCCGGCCGCCTCTCGCCACGAGCTTCGAGATCCAGGGCCTGCTCGACGGCGAGACCCTGCTCCTCCACTACTCGCTCGGCGAGGAGCGGAGCTTCCTCTGGGCCGTGGACCGGAGCTCGGTGACCGGCTTCGAGCTCCCTCCCCGCGCCCGGATCGAAGCGCTCGCCCGCGAGGTCCACAGCCGGTTGAGCGTGCTCGCGCCGGGAGACGAGCGCCACGAAGAGTCCGCGTCCACCCTGAGCCAGATCCTGCTCGGGCCGGTCGCCGCACGGCTCGCCGGGAAAAGGCTGATCGTCGCCGCCGACGGCGGGCTGCACTACGTCCCCTTCGCCATGCTGCCGGATCCGGGAGCCTCCGGAGAAAAAGGTTCTGTTCCGCTCCTCGCGGGGCACGAGGTCGTCAACGTGCCTTCGGCTTCCGCGGTGGTCCTGCAACGGCGGCTCGTTCGCCCGGAGCCGGCGCCGGACGCGGTGGCGGTGCTGGCCGATCCGGTCTTCGATCCCGAAGATCCCCGGGTGGCTGGGTCGGCCGGAGGAAGCTCCCCGGTGGTTGCCTCCTTCTCGACGGCCCGCGTGCCGTCCGGCGCCGGCTCGTTCCTGCGGCTCCCCTGGACCCGGCGCGAGGCCCAGGCGATCTCTGCGGTCGCCCCGGCCGGCCGGTCGCTCCTGGCCCTCGATTTCCGCGCCAGCCGGCAGACCGCCCTGTCGCCGGAGCTCTCCCGCTACCGGATCGTCCACTTCGCCACGCACGGCGTCGTCGACTCCCAGACCCCCGCTCTGTCCGGACTGATGCTCTCCCGGGTGGGCGAAGAGGGAAAGCCCATGGAGGGATTCCTCGGCCTGGGCGACGTCTACAACCTGCGTCTCCGCGCCGATCTGGTGGTGCTCTCGGGATGCGAGACCGCGCTCGGCAAGGAGCTGCGCGGCGAAGGGCTGGTGGGCTTGACCCAGGGCTTCCTCTACTCCGGCGCGAAGCAGGTCGTCGCGAGCCTCTGGCGGGTCGAGGACCGGGCCACGGCGGAGCTGATGTCCCGCTTCTACCGGGGCCTCCTCCTCGAAGGCCGCTCACCGGCCGCGGCCCTGCGCGAGGCCCAGCTCGCCGTCCGGAGCGACAAGCGCTGGCGGTCCCCCTACTACTGGAGCGGTTTCGTGCTGCAGGGTGACTGGCAACCGGCATCCTCACGGGACGTGAGATGACCGCAGTTCCAAGAGCACTTCAAGTTCAAACACCGGCGCTTCGGCCGGACGTTCTAAGGAGAGAACAGCATGAGCTCGCCATTTCTTGTGCCTGATGGATGGACAATCGACCATTGGGCTCCAGACACAGTTCCCTTGCCGGAGGGCATCCCGAGCGACGGCGTTAAACAGGGTGGTCCTCTGGCAATTACGATCGAAACAGTCCTCGACGCCCCATCCTTCAGCCTCGGTTGGCTTAATCAGAGAGGAGAGAGTTGTTCTGTAGAGGGCCTCGAGCCCGATGGGACACAAAGGAAACTGAAGGGGAAAAATCTCACCGTCTTCTTTGGAAAGAAAGACACCGGAGAGGACGACATTGTTCAATGTGATGTCACCGTGACCTTGACGCTCGACTCCATGGGATTGGTTTGCAGAATCACTCTGCCGGAACTGCCAATGCCAGGGAAGGTGATCGTGTTTGACGGACCGGATGTCGGGAGCGGCACCTTTACCGCCACAGCGAACGGCGGGCCCGGCCCCGTGGATACCGGGTACTGAGCCGGACCGGCCTGGGGCGAATCGATCCGCCGCGCGTTCGTTCGCCCCTCGCCTCCCTCCCCCGGTTCCGGTATCATGGCTCCCTCTAAGAAAGAGGGAGCATGAACGGGTTGCATCTGTCCCTGAGATCTTCCAGGGCTGCGCGGTACTTCCAGGGTAGGCGGGCTTGAACCGCCTCGCCGAGACACCGCCGGGCCCCGATCCCATCGAGGACCTGGTCCGCCGCATCGTCGCCGGGGACCCTGCGGCGGAGGCCGAGCTGGTCGAGCGTTTCAGCCGGGCGGTCCGGTTCCTGCTGCGGCGGCTCGCCCGGGACGAAGCCCTGGCGGAAGACCTCTATCAGGAGACCTTCCGGCTGGTGATCGAGAAAGTCCGGGCCGGCGAGCTGCGCGAGGCCGAGAGGCTCCCCGGGTTCGTGAGCAGCCTCGCCCGGAACCTGTTCCTGAGCTCGGCCCGCCGCAGCGGCCGGAGGCAGAAGTGGCAGGCGGACCCCGAAGCCGCCGAGACCGAGCCCGATCCGGCTCCCGGCCAACTCGCGAGGCTCCTGGCCCGGGAACGGGCCGCGAGGGTCCGCCGGGTGCTCGCCGAGCTGAAAAACGAACGCGACCGTGAAATCCTCTCCCGGTACTACATCGCGGACCACGACAAGGAGGTGATCTGCCGCGACCTCGAGCTTTCCGACCTGCACTTCAACCGCGTGCTGTTCCGCGCCCGGCAGCGGTATAAGGAACTGTTCGAAAGGTCGCAGGAGAACGGGTGACCGCCATGGACCACGCCTACGTCGAAGAACACGACCTCATCGAGTCCTACCTCAAGGACCGGTTGAGCGAGAGCGAGCGGGCGGAGCTCGAGGCCCACTACTTCGCTTGCGAGACGTGCCTCGCGCAGTTGGAGATGGCGAGCGACTTCCAGGAAGGCATGCTCCAGGTGGCGGCCGAGGACACGGCCCGCGCCCAGGCCGGCGTTCTCGCCGTCCTCGCCCTGCTCTCCCGCGGGCGGCGGATCGCGCTGGCAGGATTCCTCCTGCTGCTCGTGGTGCTCCCTCTCGGGCTGCTGGTCGCGCGGAACCGGAGCCTCGAGCGGCAGTTGGCCGAGATGCGGCCCCCCCGGGTGACAACTCCGGCCCCGGCCGATACCGAGCAGCGGATCGCGAGCCTCGAAGCCCAGTTGCGCTCCCTCGAGCAGGCCGGAGCCGTGGATCGCCGGCGGCTGGAAGAGGAGTTGGCGAAAGAGCGCCAGGCCCGGTCCGCCGCCGAGAGCGAGGCTGTCGTCCCGCAGGTGAACGTTCCCCTCTTCACGCTCGCCGCGGTGCGCAGCGGCGAGGAAGAGGGCCGGGAGCCGGTCAACCGCATCCCGCTCTCCGCCTCGGCCGGGCCGGTCCTCTTTACTCTGGAGCTTGCAACGATCGACTATCCCTCCTATCGGGCCTCTCTGCGCGCTGAAGACGGCCAGCAGATCTGGCAGGCCCGCGGCCTGCGGCCGGACAGCCGGGACGCGCTGGTCCTCCTCCTCCCGTCCCACATGCTCCGCCCCGGCTCCTATCAGTTGGCGATCGAAGGGGCCACGGGTGACGGCAAAGAGTTCGCCGTCGCCACCTACCCGTTCCGAGTGGTGCGGGCTCCGTAGCGGCAAACAAGCCCCCTAACTCTGCTTGTCAGATTGCCTGCGGGGGGGAATCCAGGCACCTGTTCGCGAAGAGCCAGGCACCTCTACGCCTCGGGGCGACGAAGAGCCTGGCACCTCTACGAAGAGCCTGGCACCTCTACGCCTCTACGGCCGCACATTTGCTGTCTATGCTTCGCCGCGACGGGTTACCCCGCCGCCACGCAAGACTCGCTTCCGGTGGGTGGCTCGCACCGCACTACTTCCTCATCCGTTGAGCCGGGGGGGCGGGGACGGCCGGAGAGGGGGCGGGGCGTACCCGTTCGGGTGAGACAGCCGCCCCGCCTCCCGTGATTGGAGCTGCGGCGCTCAGCCTCCGGCGCGGTAGCGCAGCTTGAGCCAGAACGTGCGCCCTGGCTCGTTGATGCGGACCTGCCCGGGGTCGAAGAGGTTGCTTTCGTTCAGGTGGTTGGCGTAGAGCTTGTCGAAAAGGTTTTCCACCCCTGCCTGAAGCTCGAGCCCCTGTTTCAGGGTGTAGGTCCCGAGAAGGTCGAAGACGGCGTAGCCCGGGGTCTCTCCGGCGTCCAGGCCGCTGCCCGTGGCCGGATCGTCGTCCACCCGGGTCTGTTCGAGAGCGTAGCGCAGCGTGACCGAAGCACCCCAGGGGTCGCGCTCGAAATCGCCCCTCAGGCGGCCCTGGAGGGGCGGGATCTGGTGGAGCGGCCGGCCGTCGGTGGTGTTCTCGGCGTGGACCCAGGAGGCGTTGCCCACCAGCGAAAGGTGATCGCTCATCCGCTGCCAGACGTCGAGCTCGATGCCGAAGAGCTCCGCGTCGACGTTGCGGTAGATCGAGGCCAGGTCCGCGCGCAGGATGCCTTCCTGGCCGCGCGCCCGGTCCCGGAGGATGAAGTCGTCGGCCTGATCGAAGAAGACGAGGGCCGAAACCTGCCGCTCCTTCGAAAGCGTGCTGACGCCCAGGTCGAGCTGGTGATGCCGCTCGGCGTCGAGCCCGGGATTGCCGACCCAGCGCAGCGAGGCCGGGCTGCCGTTCGAAGCCAGGAAGCGCTCGGTGGCATCGGCCGGGCGGACGCTGCGGCTCACGCCGGTGAACAGCGTCACGCCCGGGCGGAGGCTGTGCTCGTAGCGAAGGAGCGCTCCGGCGTCGTCGTGACTCCAATCGCTCGCACCGTTGCCGTAGTACGCCTGATAGAGCTCCCGCGGCGTGAGGTTGGGGCCGAACGGATCGCGGTCGGCTTCGGAGACCGCGGCGCTCCAGTGATCGATCCGGGCACCGAAACGCAGCCGGTGGCCGGCCTCGAAGTCGCGGATGCCTTCGAGGAAGAGGCCGGTGTCGCGCACCGTGGCATCGGGCCAGAGGAACGACTGCTCACGGGTGACGTCGCCCGGATCCGGCCCCACGAGGCGCACCGCCTGGCGGTGGTTCACCTGCAGGTCGAGGCCGGCGGTGAAGCGCAAGGGCTCGCCGCCGTGGAGATCGAAGCTCATCCGGCCTCCCCACGTGTCCGAGGTGGTCAGGGCCTTGGCCGCCATGGCCATCGGCCCGGAGAGCGGCCGCAGCGAGTAGTTGTCCATGAGGTGGTCGATCTCACCCCAATAGACCTCCGACTCGACCGCCGTGACGCGCCCCCCCGGCCGCAGATGCCGCAGTTGCAGACGGTAGAGATGGTTCTCGTCCCACGGCGCGTCCATGCCGGCGCCGGGGAAGAGAGCGTCTTCGATCCGGTTGTTCTCGTAGCTCAGCTCCAGCTTCGTCCGGTCATCGGGCGTCCAGCCCAGGGCGAGATTGACGTCACGCTTTTCGAAAGCGGTGCGCACCTCGGTGCCGCCGCCATCGTCGTAATTGTCCATGTCGCGCTGCTCGCCCATGACCCGGAGATAGGCCTTGGGGGTGCCGACGGCCGCATCCAGCGTGAAGTCCGGAGACGCGCCGTAGGTGGTGGCCGACGAGCCGGCGCTCAGGCGCCAGAGCTCGCCGTCCGCAAAACGCCGCGTGTCGCGTTGATAAAGGATGGTGCCCGCGCTGCCACCCCCGCCGTACCGCATCGTCTGCACGCCCTTCAGGACCACCACCCGCTCGAAGCTCTCGACCGCGCCGAACGAGGTCGGCGGATCCATCCGGTTGGGGCAGGCGTTGTGGACGAAGGCGCCGTCGAGCACCACGTTGATGCGGGTCTCTCCGAGGCCGCGCAGCCGCGGCTCGAGGCCGTGGCCGCCCATGCGCCCGACGGCCAGGCCGGACACGTTGCGCAGCACCTCGGCGGCGTCGCCATGAGGCGCTTCGGTGATCTCCTCACGGCCGATCTCGTGCTCGGTGCCGACCGGCCCGGACGGAACCGCCGTGACGCTCACCAGGATCTCGTCGAAAATGGTCTGGATCTCCGGGTCTTTCCCCGGGGGCTCTTCGCGGACCGCGGCGCTTTGGACCTGCGGTTCTCCGGCGGGCACCGCCTCTCCACCCGCGGCCGGCCGGCAGACAACGAGCCCCAGCAACCCGAGGCCGATCGCCACGCGCCAGCCTCGAGACGCAAACCTCTCGATGGTGTTCATCGCCAACTCCTTTCACACCGTTCTCGTCTTTTTTTCGTCCGGCCGGGACCCGGAGGTCCCGCCACCGGGCCGAACGCAAAAAGGGCTGATTCAGAGACCGCGGCGGCTCAGGCGAGAGCCCGGGGAGGGGGCGGGACCGGAGGTCGGGAGAAAGAGGCGGGGAGGTCTTCGTCGGGGCTGTCCGGACGGCCTCCCCAGAAGGGCCGAAGCAGATTCACCGGCGAAGCCAGGACGGCTTCCCGC
>DATHUD010000437.1:0-6882 GCA_035462575.1 Thermoanaerobaculia bacterium
ACCGAAACGCGGATGAAGTCTCGAAGCTGCCATGAAATCCTCCTTGGTGGTTTTGAACCGGTTTCCGCCAGCTCAGGCCCCCGCGATCCCCAGCGAGATCGCTGCGATCACCACGCGTGCCGCTCAGGAGGCGGCTCTGGCTTCTGGCGCAGGATGAGCTCCGCCAAACGCATATACGCTTAATACCTTAAAAGGTGCCCCCCTGCAAGCTCGGCTGAAAGACCTCCCGGTTCTCTGATCACGGGCTGTTGGGTATAGACTTTGGAGACTTGCCCGAAAGAGGTGCCCGATGCGATCGCTCCTTCTGTCCTGCCTCCTCGGCCTCGGCGCCGCGGCGGCCCTGGCCCAGCCGGTCTCGGAAGCTCCGCCCTCTGCCGTCGTTCTGAATGACCAGGACAACTTCGTCTCCGCGCCGGATGTCGCCTTCGATACCCAGGGCAACCAGGTGGTCGTGTGGCGCAGATTCCACCTCGACGACCGCGACGGCGACGTTCTCGTGCGGAGGTATGACGCGGCCGGGGCTCCGCTCGGGCCGGAGACGCAGGTGAACGTCGACGAGGCGGACGACCACAACAGCCCCCGGGTCGCGGCGGGGAGCCAGAGCCGCTTCGTGGTGGTCTGGACCCGGACGGCGCCGGATGGTAGCGATACGGGAGTCCTGGCGCGGGTCTGGGATGGAGGGCATTCCCAGAGCGGCGAGATCCAGGTCCCGACGTTCACCTCCGGCCGCCAGCAGGACGCGAACGTGGGCATGGACGCCGGCGGTGGCTTCGTCGTCGTCTGGGAGAGCAACGGGCAGGAGCCGGACGGCAAGTTCGGGATCTTCGCCCGCCGTTTCAGCGCGGCGGGCACCCCGCTCGGCCCGGAATTCCGGGTGGACGTCCCCGCGGGCCGGAACGCCCGGATCCCGCGGGTGGCCGTCTGGCCGGACGGCCGCTTCGTGGTGCTCTGGAGCCGGGGCCTGAGCGAGGGAGGCGCGGGTGTCTTCGCCCGCCTCTTCACGGCGTCCGGTGATCCCTCGGGAGGCGAGATCCTCCTCGCCGGGGACACTGCGACTCCGTTTCTCCAGGTGCCGGCCGCGGCGGCGCGGGCCGAGGGCGGCTTCGCCGCGGCGTGGCAGGTCTGCCGGGATGAGGGCACCTGCGTCATCCGCTCCCGGAGCTTCGGCCCGGCCGGGCAACCGCTCGGCGTCGAGCTTCCGGTGAGCCCGGCGGGTCAGCGGAGCAGCTCTCCCGACGTCGCCGTCGACGCGCGCGGCGACTCCGCGGTCACCTGGCGCCAGTGCCTGAGCGGTCCGGTCCAGTTCACCAACTGCACGGCGCACGCACGCTTCTTCGATCCCCAGGGAATCCCGCTCGGAACGGTGTCCCTGCGGTGGAACAACAATCTCCTGGCCCCGGTCGTCGCCGCCCATCAGCCGGATTTCCTGCTGATCTGGGAAGCGTTCAGTTGTATCGGCGTAGGCTGTGGGGTTCCACGCCCCACGGGCATCTATGGGGAGCGCTATCGCCTGGACGTTCCGCCGTCCGGAGATTGCGTCCCCACCGAAGAGGCTCTCTGCCTCAACCGGAGCCGGTTCCAGGTGGAAGCCTCCTATCGAGCCGCGGACGGGACGTCCGGCACGGCGCAGGCGATTCCTCTCACTGCGGATTCCGGATATTTCTGGTTTTTCGGAGAGGAGAACCTCGAGCTCCTCGTCAAGGTGATCGACGGGTGCGCACAGAATGACCGTTTCTGGGTCTTCACCGGCGGCCTCACCAACGTGGAGGTGGATCTCAAGGTGACCGATACGGAAACCGGAGCCGTCAAAACCTATTTGAACCCTCAGGGGCGGAGCTTCCAGCCGATCCAGGACACGGCGGCCTTCCAGGGGTGCACCGGGGCGGATTTCGCCCTGCCGGCTCCGGCGCTCTCCCCGGCGGCGGCAGCCGTCTGGGAGCCCGACATTGTCAACATCTTCTGTATCGGGTCGAGCGACTTTCTTTGCGTGAACGACTCCCACTTCGCGGTCGACGTCTCCTGGCGCACGCCGGATGGCGCGATGGGCCGGGGCCGGGCCCTGCAGCTCACCGCCGACTCCGGAGTCTTCTGGTTCTTCCAGCCGGACAACCTCGAGCTGGTGGTCAAGGTCCTGGACGGCTGCGCGGTCAACGGCTCCCACTGGGTCTTCGCCGCGGGCCTGACCAACGTCGAGGTCGAGCTGCGAGTGGAGGACATCCGGACCGGACAGCAGAAGGTCTATCGCAACCCTCAGGGGCGGAGCTTCCAGCCGATCCAGGACACGCGGGCATTTCCGAACTGTCCGTGAGACGGGCCGGGAAGTTGCTTCTCGTCGGGATCAGAGCGACCTGGCGTTGTCTTCGGGATGCGCGTCGATCAGCTCGTGGAACGGATCGATGCCGGCGCGCACCGGCTTGCCGCTGACCACGATCTCGAGCGTCTCGACCGGCCTCGTCATGCGGCGCTTCTCGACGAACAGCTCCTTGCCGCCTTCGCCGGTTGAAGCTCAACGAGGGGCCGGCAGGGCGCGATGTATTACGGAGAGGGGGTATGTCTCGCGGCAGCTCGGGGAGCGAGTGTTTCCTCCCGAGCGGTACCTCATGGCCTACGGGCAGGTAGCCAGGGCGTCCGTATCCTGAATCGGTGCGAAGGCCCGTCCCTGCGCATTGGTGTACGTTTCGGTCGTGCCTTTCACAGTATCGGTCACCGTGAGCGTTACTCCCACGTTCGTCAGTCCGCCTGCGAAGACCCAATACCGGTTGTTCACACCGCAACCGTTGAGCACCTTCACGATGACCTCGACGTTCGCTTGGGTGAAGAACCAGAAGTAGCCGGTATCGGCGGTGAGTGCCACGGCATGTCCTTCACCCTGGGCTTCGCCGCTATCCCAGGTGGCCTCGACCTTGAATCGGGCGCTCCCGAGACACAGAGTCGTGGGCGTAGGCACACAATCGCCCGCCTTGCTCGGGCGATACGCCTCGACCCGCCGCATCGCATCGCTCTTCAGAAATGTCGCCGCTTCCCGCTCTCCTCGTATGCCCATCGGCACCCCTCGGTAGGTAACCTCAGGATTGGAGAAGAAAGGAACCTCTATTGAGCAACCTCCTGGACAGGAAGCGATGTAGCTCATGGTGTCCCGGAACCACAAACCATCCGGGAACTGTCCCCAATGCCCGTAGGCCTGTGGCGCGTAAGGGCCTCCATGGCTTGCGTTCGCGCGGTCGTGCGGCAGGCCCAAGTTATGCCCCAACTCGTGCGAGAAGAGACGAGGATAGCCGTTAAGCAACTCTATCGTCATGGCTGAATAGCCAAGGCTCGGTGAATTGGAGGTGTAGGCAGTCCCTCCAGTTGGGGGAACGAACATGTCCTGAGGGATGATGAGGGTAACGAGATCGGCACCGAGCTCGTCCCGCAGGCGTTTTACCTCGGGGTCGTTCGCCAGGCCAGCGAGAATGTCTCTGGCCTCCGCAGGTTGGTAGCGCTGGGAAGGCGGAGCAGGGATCACGCCAAGGAGCCGAACGATTCCGGGCACCTCACTGTTTGCGAGCACTTGATTCAAGTTCTGGACCCCGGCCTCAAGGTGGGGCCGGACGCCCTCTGGAGTCCCTGCCTCGGGAAGGACCATCGCCAAGACCTCGATCACTGGAATACCCTTGGCCTGGGTGTCCCACTCGATCTGGGGGTCAGGCGGGAACGGATCGGGAATCGCCTCACACCACTGCCCGTGGACAGGAAAGGTTGCGAGCCCTGCCACGGCGACGAGGAACCCGAGCGGGCGGTTCATCATGGGAATACTTCTCCTCCGATAAACGACCAAGCCTTAAGACCGTCTCCGAGCACCAAAGTCCGAGAGCGGCATCATACCTGAGGGAGCCGGATAGTCCGTTCTCTAGCCAGGGCCTGTCATCGAGTGTCGATGGTTGGTGAAGTGTTCCCCGCAGGCTTCCGCCTGGCCGTATACGGCAGCACGAACATGTACAGACCCGTGAACAGGAGCAAGGCGAGCGGGAGCAGGGGCGAGTAGGTCACCCAGTCCGGAGGCTGCCCCTGTCCCATGGACAGGACGACGATGTTCGCGATGACGGTCACCGTAAAGACAATCGACACCCAGCGGTGGATCTGCCGAACCCATTTGTTCCTGTTCATTGGAACCTCCTCTGAAGACGACCGGTTCATGGGAGCCTCCCGAGCAGGTCGACGAGCTTCCCGCCCATCATCTTCCAGCCGTAGCGCGCGCCGCCGAATTCCTGCTTCTGGTCCGCCTTGAAGCCCGACTGCACGAGGGAAAGGCGCGTGCCCGACGCCATGGGCGTGAGCGTGAACGTCACGACGGTGTGTCCAGGAAGGGAACGCTCCACGTGTAACTGAGCTTCCGATGCGCTTCGATCTCGACGAACCGGCAATTCACGGTGCCGTCCCAACCGGGATACGGCTGCGTCTTGAACGTGAACGTCGCCCCCGGCTCGAGCTTGAGATCGATGACGGGCAGGAGCCACTCCGCGAGCAGCACGGGGTCGGTGAGCGCGCGCCACACCTTCTCGGGCGAATGAGGCAAATCGAATTCGAACGAAATGGATTCGGTTTGCGCTTGTGCGGTCTTGTCGGTGACAGTCATTCGTCCATTTTCTCCAGCAGTCGTTCGAGGCGATCGACGTGCTCCGTCCAGAATGCGCGGTAGTGCGCGATCCAGTCGATGAGCGGCTTCATCCCGCGCGGCTCCACCCGGTAGTAGACACAGCGCCCCTCGCGCCGGCCGTTCACCAGGCCGGCGTCTTGGACCTGGCGAGGAGCGACCAAGGCGGAGGACGCGGAAGCGTACCTCCAATATCTTCACGAGACCGGTTTCAGCCAGTACCGCGCCACCCCGGGAAACCTGGGTGTGCTCGGCCTGAGGTCCATCGGGGAGGGGCGGGCGGAATTCCTCCTGCTGACCTTCTGGGAGTCGGAGGAGGCGATCCGCCGGTTCGCGGGAGATGACATCGGCCGCGCCGTGTTCTATCCCGAGGACGAGCGGTTCCTCCTCGAGAAGGAGGATCGCGCCCGCCACTTCGACGTGGTCTTCGAGGAAGGGTGGGGGAGGGCGCGCTCATGAACCGTCCGATCGCCATCGTAGGCGCCGCGTCGAGCATCGGCATCCGCCCGTACGACGACGGCGGTGCTCGCCGCCTCGATCTCGCGCCGGCTGCCCTCCGGGAGCAGGGGCTCGGCGAGCGTCTCGCCGCCCGCGACTTCGGCGACGTGATCCCCCCGCCTTATCGGGACTTCGTGCGCCCGCCGGGGCGGCCCCGCAACGAGGAGGGCCTCGTGTTCTACTCCCGAGCGCTCGCCCGGCAGGTCCGCGCCGCGGCCGAGGACGGCGCGTTCGTGATCGTCCTGGGCGGCGACTGCAGCGTCGTCCTGGGCTCCCTGCTTGGTGTCCGGCGGCCCGGCGGCTCATCCCCCGGACTGGTTTACGTCGACGCGCACGCCGACTTCGCCACGCCCGAGGAGTCGTTCACCGGGTCGGCCGCCAGCATGTGCCTCGCGCTCGCGGTGGGGCGCGGCGACTCGCCGCTCGCGCGCCTGGGAGGAGAGGAGCCCCTGGCGCGCGCGGAGGACGTGGTCGTCCTCGGCCGCCGCGACCAGGCGGACGGGCCGTGGTACGGCGAGGATGCGCTGCGGGCCTCGCCGATCCTGGACCTCCCCCACGACGTGGTCCGCGAGCATGGACCGGAGGGCACCGCGCGCGCCGCCCTCGAACGGCTCACCCGGCCCGGAGTGGGCGGATTCTGGATTCACCTGGATGCGGACGTGATCGATCCGGCCGTGCTGCCGGCCGTGGACTCCCCGGAGCCCGGCGGGCTCGGGCTCGACGAGCTCGCGGAGCTGCTCACGCAGCTGGTCCGCCACCCCGGGGCCTTGGGTCTGGAGCTCACCATCTACGACCCCGCGCTGGATCCGGACCGGACCAGCGCCGCCCGGCTGGCGGCGCTGCTCGAACGGGTCCTCGGGGCCGGCGTGGCCTGAGGGCTCCCGCCAAACCCATAGGGCGGAACGGCGGCGTCCTTGGACCCGGAGGCCGCCGTCCCTGATTCAGTTGTCAAAGAGCCTTCAGATCTCGGTTGACGCTCGACCGCGTCAACCTTGAACCCACCTTGCGCAGCGCGCACCCGCATGGCCTTGCGGCCGTGCTCCTGCTCCCGCAGTCAATCTGCATTCACCTCCTCAGTAGGACCTATACTGCCACGTAGATACGAATACGTCAACTATGATGTTGTAACAGTTGACAAGGTGGATTCATTAGTGCACCCTATGCCTACCAAGCTCTGGTAGTTCTTTCGGTGCCACGAAGGTGCCGGATATTCGAGCCCGAGGGCTCAGAAAGGAGGAGCAGTCATGCCGAGAGAGACGAAGTACGTAGGGATCGTGGGAGATTTGCAGCGTCTGTTGGGGGCGCTCGAGGCCAACCGGGAGGAGCTTCCGCAACTGGAGCCGTTCCGGCAGAAGCTCGCGGGGATCCTCGCCCAGGTCTTGGAGGTCCTTCAGCAGCAGGCCACGCTCAAGGCCACCAAGCAGGAGAGCTCGAAGCGGCTCCAGAGGCTCCTGGGCGAGGGGCAGCGCCTGGGCAACGTGGTGCGCACGGCGGTGAAGGAGCACTACGGCGTCCGCGAGGAGAAGGTCGTCGAGTTCGGCCTGCAGCCGTTCCGCGGCCGCAAGGTGAAGGCGGTGACGGAGAAGCCCGTGCCCACCCCTTCACCGCCGCCCGCGAGCCCCGAGACACCCGCCGGTTTCCGCAGTTAGCCTTTCTGCCGGGGGGAGCGCGTCCATCGCGCTCCCCCCCTTTTTTGTTTTTCCTCCCCAATGTAGGAGCGGCCCCGCGTGGCCGCCCCTAAAATCTCCCCC
>DATHUD010000438.1:0-3050 GCA_035462575.1 Thermoanaerobaculia bacterium
CGACGATGTGGTGGAAGGTCAGTGCGAGCAGGTGGTCGCCGGGGCCGAGCCGGACGAGGATGGCGCGCAGCAGCGGCCCGCAGGCCAGATCGAAAGGCCGGCTCGCCTCCTGCCGCGAGATCCGCGCGAGCTCCCCCTCGCGCGCGGCGTCAGCCAGCGCGCAGAGATCGACCCGCGGCATCGCGAGGCGCGCCTCTCTGTGCACGGTCTGGACGGGGCGGCCGTCCTGCTCGCCGAAGGTGGCGCGCAGAGCCTCGTGGCGTTGCACCAGGGCCCCGAGGGTCCGCTCCAGAGCGGCGGCGTCGAGAGGCCCTCGCAGGCGCACGGCGGCGGGGATGTGGTAGGCGGCACCGCCCGACCCGAGCCGTTCGAGGAACCAGAGACGCTCCTGGGCGAAGGAGAGCGGCAGCGGACCGCCGCGCGGCGCGCGGGGGATGGCCAGGGCCGTTCCCTGCCGCTCGCCGAACCGCACCATGAGACGGCGCAGCCTGTCGGCGGGCAGGGCGGTGACGAGCAGGTCGCCGCCGGCCAGCGCCGCCATCTCGGCCGCGAGGATTTCGGCCATGCCGGCCAGGGTCGGAGCCAGGAACAGGTCGCGCACCGCCAGGCTCACGCCGAAGAGCTCACGCACCCGAAAGACCAGGCGCACGCCGGCCAGCGAGTGCCCTCCCAAGGCGAAGAAGTCGTCGAGCGCGCCCACCCGGTCCACCTCCAGCACCTCCGCCCACAGCGGCGCGAGGATCTCTTCCACGGGGTTGCGCGGCGCCACGTGCTCCCCGCGCCCCTCCTGGACCGCCCCCGGAGCGAGACGCTCCAGGGCGCGCCGGTCCACCTTGCCGTTGGGGGTGAGCGGCAGCTCGGGAAGGGAGAGGAAGGCCGCGGGCACCATGAAGCCCGGCAACCGCGCGGCCAGGTGCCGGCGAAGATCGGCGACCGGCACGTTCGCGGGCGCCACGCAGGCCACCAGACGCCGGCTTTCGCCGCCAGGGAGGGCGAGCACCGCCACCTCGCGAACTTCGGGGTGGGTCAGGAGCGCGGCCTCGATCTCTCCCGGCTCGATCCGGAAGCCCCGCACCTTCACCTGATGGTCGAGCAGGCCGAGAGAGTCGATCGTGCCATCCGTCCGCCGCCGCGCGAGATCGCCGGTACGGTAGAGCCGGCCGCCGGTGGACGGGCCGAACGGGTCCGGCCGGAAGCGGTCGGCAGTCAAGTCCGGCCGGCGCAGGTAGCCCCGGGCCACCCCCGCGCCGCCGAGCCACAGCTCTCCCGGCGCTCCCACCGGCACCGGACGGAGCCCCGGGTCGAGCAGGTAGACCCGGGTGTTCGGAAGGGGCCGGCCGATCGCGGGCTCGCGCTCGTCCGCCCGCTCCACCCGGGCGCCGGTCGAGTAGGTCGTATCCTCGGAGGGGCCGTAGAGGTTGTAGACCTCCTCGACCCCCTCCTGCGCGTAGATCCGCGCGGCGAGGTCGCGGCGCAGCGGCTCGCCGGCGAGGTTGACCACCCGCACCGAGCGGGGGAGCGCGCCGGCCCGCACGAGCTCGGTCATTGCCGAAGGCACGGTGTTGACCAGGGTCACCGCGGAGGCGGCGGGGAGGTCGGGGAGCGCCAGGGCGTCGTCGGCCAGGACGACGGCCCCTCCGGAGGCGAGCGGGACGAAGATCTCGAACACCGAGAGGTCAAAGCAGAGAGAGGTCGCCGCGAGCACGCCGGACAGCACCTCCCGCGGATACGCGGAGAGCGCCCAGGTGATCCGGGCCACGGCGCTGCCGTGGCGGATCAGAACACCCTTGGGAGCGCCGGTAGAGCCGGAGGTATAGATGGCGTAGGCCGCCTGCTCCGGATGGAGGAAGCCGCGCGGCCGCTCTCCCCCCTCGGGGCGGCCGGAATCGAGGTCCACCGGCACCAGCGTCCCCGCGAACGGTGGCAGCGCCGCGGCCAGCCCCTCCTCGACGAGCACCACGGGAGCGCCGGCGTCCGTCAGCAGGAAGGCCAGGCGGTCCGCGGGATAGGCCGGATCGAGGGGCAGGTACGCGCCCCCTGCCTTGAGCACGGCGAGCGCCGCGGCCACCATGCCCGGAGTCCGGCCGCAGAAGACCCCGACCAGCACCTCCGGCCCGACCTCCAGGGAGATCAGGCGCCGGGCCAGGCGGTCGGCCCAGGCGTCGAGCTCGCCATAGCTCACACGCCGCGCGCCGTGGATCAGGGCGGCCGCCTGCGGCGTGCGGGCCGCCTGGGCCTCGAACAGCTCGTGCAGCCCCAGGTCGCGGGGGAACGGGGTTTCGGTCGCGTTCCAGTCCACCAGGATCTGCCGCTCCTCGGCCGTCGTGAGCAGGGGGAGGTCGCCCACCCGGAGCTGCGGGACGGCCGCGGCTCCGGCGAGGAGGCGCAGAAGTCGGTCCGCCAGGCGCCTCGCGGTCGCCGCATCGAACAGGTCGGCGTTGTATTCGAGGCCTCCGGCCAGGCCGTCCTCCGCGCCCGCCAGGGCGAGGAGCAGCTCGAGCTTGGCCGTGCCGTTGTGGAGCGGCACCTCCTCGACGGTCACCCCCGGCAGGCGAAGGGCCGGGGGGGCGCCGTCCGCGAGCGCGAGCATGACCTGGAACAGGGGGCTCCGGGAGAGGTCGCGTCCGGTCCCCACCGTCTCCACGAGACGCTCGAAAGGCACGTCCTGATTCTCGTAGGCGGCGAGAGACGCCTCGCGCACCCGGTCGAGCAGGTCCGCAAAGGGTGGGTCGTCCGCGAGGTCGACGCGCAGCGGCAGGGTGTTGACGAACAGGCCGATCAGCCCTTCGAGCTCGGGCCGCCGGCGGTTGGCCACCGGCGTGCCCACCAGCACTTCCGGGGCGCCGCTCGACCGATGGAGCAGGGCGGACCACCCGGCCAGCACGATCATGAACAAGGTGGCGCCCCGGCCCCGGCCCAGGGTCCGCAGATCGCGCACCAGCTCCGCAGGCAGCGTCACGGGCTCCGCCCCGCCGCGGAAGCTCTGGACGGCCGGCCGCCGCCGGTCGGCCGGGAGATCGAGGGCGGCAGGCGCGCCGGCCAGCCGCTCG
>DATHUD010000439.1:0-7862 GCA_035462575.1 Thermoanaerobaculia bacterium
GAGACGGCCTGGGAGACGCGCCTGCCCGCCGCGCACCGGGTCCTCGCCAACAAGTACTACGTGGACGAGCTCTACGACAAAACCGTCATCGGCGGCACCTGGGGGCTCGGCCGGGGGCTCTTCCGGTTCGACGCGGGGTTCATCGACGGCCTCCTGGTCAACGGGATCGGCCGCAACTTCACGGTCACGCTCTCGATGCTGTCGAGCTTCTTCGACAAGTACGTCGTCGACGGGCTGGTGAACTTCTCGGGTGTTTTGACTTCGCTCTTCTCGAAAGGTTTCCGCCGCGTCCAGACCGGGTCCGTCTCCAACTACGCCATGGTGCTGGCGGTCGGTCTGTTCACCATGGTCTGTGTCTATCTGGTCCTGTCGCTGCGTTGACGCGATGCGAGTTGGCTTCTAGGGGGGCCTCATGTTCGATTGGGTGCACAACGTTCCGATCCTCTCGATCGTCTGCTACATCCCGCTCGCCGGAGCGCTCATCGCGATGTTCGCGTTCCGGGGAGATCAGGGGCCGGCGATCCGCAAGTTCGCGACCTGGGTCGCGGTGCTGGACTTCATCATCTCGGTCCCGCTCTGGTTCGCGTTCGACAGAAACGGCGCCCTGTTCCAGTTCCGCGAGAGCGTGCCCTGGATCGACGCGATCGGCGTGCGCTATGAGTTCGGGATCGACGGCATCTCCCTGCTGCTCATCCTCCTGACGACGCTCCTGGGCGTCCTCGCCTTCCTCTCCTCCTGGACCGCCATCCACCATCGCGAGAAGGAGTACTACGTCTTCCTGCTCCTCCTCCAGACCGGGATGCTGGGCGTCTTCATGGCGATGGACTTCTTCCTCTTCTACGTCTTCTGGGAAGTCATGCTGGTGCCGATGTACTTCCTGATCGGCATCTGGGGCGGCGCGCGCAAGCTCTACGCGGCGATCAAGTTCTTCCTCTACACCCTGGTCGGGTCGGTGCTGATGCTTTTAGGCATCCTCGCCCTCTACTTCTTCAACGCGGGCGGCCTCCTCGGCTGGGACGGGCTGGGCAACCCGGCGAGCTTCTCGATCCTCCAGTTCCACGACATCGGAGCGATGATCCCACCCCAGCTCCAGTTCTGGATCTTCCTGGCCTTCTTCGTCGGCTTCGCGATCAAGGTGCCGA
Source organism: Thermoanaerobaculia bacterium (assembly GCA_035462575.1). Taxonomy (GTDB): domain Bacteria; phylum Acidobacteriota; class Thermoanaerobaculia; order Multivoradales; family UBA5704; genus DATARR01. Next base: position 1,143 of record DATHUD010000439.1, read on the forward strand.
TGTTCCCGTTCCACACCTGGCTGCCCGACGCCCACGTCGAGGCGCCCACGGCGGGCTCGGTGATCCTGGCCGGCGTGCTCCTCAAAATGGGCACCTACGGCTTCGTCCGCTTCTCGCTGCCGATCCTGCCGGACGCCACCAAGGAGCTCCTCCCCTGGATGGCGGGGCTGTCGATCATCGGCATCATCTACGGTGCGCTGGTCGCGATGGCGCAGAAGGACATGAAGAAGCTGGTCGCCTACTCGTCCGTCTCCCACCTGGGGTTCGTCATGCTGGGCCTCTTTTCGTTGAACGGCCCGGGGATCAACGGCAGCATCCTCCAGATGATCAACCACGGCCTCTCGACCGGGGCCCTGTTCCTTCTCGTCGGCATCCTCTACGAGCGCCGGCACACGCGCATGATCGCGGAGTACGGCGGCATCTCGGCCGTCATGCCGCTCTACGCGACGATCTTCCTGATCATCACCATGTCCTCGATCGGCCTGCCGACGTTGAACGGCTTCGTCGGCGAGTTCACGATCCTGATCGGCGCCTTCAACCGCGTGTGGTGGTGGGCTCTCCTCGCGGCGGTCGGCATCGTGCTGGGCGCGGCCTACATGCTGTGGATGTACCAGCGGGTCTTCTTCGGGCCGCTCACGAACCCTGAGAACAAGGGCCTCCAGGATCTGAACCGGCGCGAGATCCTGTATTTGGCGCCGCTCGTCATCCTCTGCTTCTGGATCGGCCTCTATCCGAAGCCGTTCTTCGCGGTGCTGGACCGGCCGGTGAGGGATCTTGTGGCGAAGGTCGACCGGGCCTACGCCACGGAGGCGATCGCCTCCGAACCCGAGGCGGCGGGAGAGCTCCCGGCCGTGGCCCAGGCGGCGGGGGAGTAGAGCCCGTGCAGATCATGGACCAGTTCCTCCTCCTGGCTCCGGAGATCCTGCTCGCCGCGGCGGGGCTCCTCCTGCTGCTCGCCGGCGCCATCGGGCGCGGCATGGGCACCCGGGATTCGGCGTTCGTGGCGATCGTGAGCCTGGTCCTGACCGGCGGCGTCCTCCTGCGGGTGCACTGGGTCCTGCCCAAGGATCCCGTGCTGATCCTCGGCGGGACCTTCGTGCTGGACGGCTATTCCTTCTTCTGGAAGCTGCTGGTGCTCGTGGGCACGGCGCTCACCGTGCTCCTCTCCGTCCGCTTCCTGGAAGAGGGGAGCTACCGGGCCTCGGAGTTCTACTCGCTCCTCCTGCTCGCGACCTCCGGCACGCTCTTCATGGCGAGCGGCTACAGCCTGCTCACGATCTGGATCTCGTTGGAGACGATGGCGCTTGCGAGCTACGTCCTCGCCGGCTACTTCAAGCGCGAGGTCCGCTCGAACGAGGCGGCCCTGAAGTACTTCATCCTCGGCGCCCTCTCCTCGGGCATTCTGCTCTACGGCATCTCGCTCCTCTACGGGGCGGCGGGCACGGTGCAGCTCGCCGGGCTCTCCCGCGCCCTCCTGGGCGTCGAGAACAACCCGCTCATCCCCCTGGGATGGCTGCTCCTCGCGGCCGGCCTCTTCTTCAAGGTGGCCGCCGTGCCGTTCCACGTCTGGACGCCGGACGTCTACGTGGGAGCGCCCACGCCGGTGACCGCGTGGCTCGCGGTGGTCTCGAAGGGGGCTTCGTTCGCGATCCTCCTGCGGATCTTCTACGAGGGGCTGGGAAGCCTGAAGATCGAGTGGCAGATGATCGTGGCGATCGTGGCGTCGGCGACCATGATCTGGGGGAACCTCGCGGCCCTGACTCAGGACAACGTCAAGCGGATGCTCGCCTACAGCTCGATCGCCCACGCGGGCTACGTGCTGATCGGCGTGCTCGCGGTCTCCGAGGTCGGCCTCTGGTCCGTCCTCTTCTACATGCTGGCCTATACCTTCATCACTCTGGGGGCCTTCGGCACGGTGATCCTCCTCGAGCGCCGCGAGTACGCGGGGGAGACCTGCGCCGACTACGCGGGCCTCGCCCGGCGCTCGCCGTTCCTCGCGGGGATGATGCTGCTCTTCCTGATCGCCTTGACCGGCATCCCGCCGACCGGCGGATTCGTGGGCAAGTTCTATCTCTTTGCCGCGGGCATCGAGGCGGGGTGGACGTGGGTCGCGGTCGTGGGCGTCCTCACCAGCGCCATCTCGCTCTACTACTACTTCCGGATCGTCGTCTTCATGTACCTCAAGGATTCGGACGCCTCGACCCCGGTTCCGCTCCGGGCGCCCGCCCTGGTCGGCGCCATCGCCTTCTGCGCTCTGGCGACCCTGGTGATGGGCATCCTCCCCGGCCCCTTCATCGAGCTCGCGAAGAGCAGCCTGCTCCCGCTGCCGTAGCGGAGTCCCCCGTAGTATCCTGTAGACGGGTGTGCGGGGAACCGCACTCCCGTCCGGGGAGCTCCCGTCCATCTTGGCACGCCCGGTGTGCCGAATCGGCGGTCCCGCTGAAACCGTTTTCAGCCGCGCCCACGGCGCCGGAGCCCCGGGAGGACACCGGGCCGCGGTTTCCCCGGGGGGCGTCCCCTGAGGGGGACGGCAACCTCCTCTTTCCGCTCCGGTTTTGACCCACCCCGGACGCTCCGTTCTACCTCCCATCCGTTGGCACCGTCTGTGCGTATGCTGCTTGTGGGGAGAGGAACTCGTTTGAAGGGGGTCAGCATGCCCAGACTAGAAAGCGCCAACCACCAGAAGGGCTGGAACTTCGAAGCGGCTGCCATGCCGTTCGTGGACGCGCTCTACAATACGGCGTACCGCATGACGAGGAACGCCGAGGACGCCGAGGATCTGGTCCAGGAGACCTACCTCAAGGCTTACCGTTACTACGACAAATTCGAGGAAGGGACCAACTTCAAGGCGTGGTTGTTCAAGATCATGAAGAACACCTTCATCAACAACTACCGCAAGAAGCAGCAGGCCCCGACCTTGAGCGACTTCGCCGAGATCGAAGAGTCCTTCGAGAACCAGGTGAGCGAGGACGCGGCGCGGCAGACCAAGAATCCGGAAGACGAGCTTCTGGAGAACGTCCTCGACGAGGACGTCCAGCAGGCGCTCGACAAGCTGCCGCCCGACTACCGGATGGTGGTGCTCCTGGCGGACCTCGAAGGGTTCTCCTACAAGGAGATCGCCGACATCCTGGAGGTGCCGGTGGGCACCGTGATGAGCCGCCTCTACCGCGGCCGCCGGCTGCTCGAGGCCGCGATGCTCGACTTCGCCCGCGATCACGGCTACTTGCGGGATGGCGCCGAGCCCGCCAAAATGCGCAGCAAGACCGGCTCGAGCCCCAAATAGAAAGTCCGGAGCCGTCGGAAATATCCCATCGGACTCGCGAGTTGATACCAGGGGGTTGCAGTGAAGCGAGTCCCGCGAAGCTTGGGATGATCCTGGAGGATGGACGATGGACTGTAAACAGGTCAGTGCAGCGCTTTTCCTGTTCTTCGACAACGAGCTCGAAGATGAAATGCTGACCCCCTTCAAGGACCACGTCGGCCATTGCGGCGACTGCGCCAAAAACGTCGACTACACCCGGAAGCTCCTCCTGATCGTTCGGGAACGGACCTTCCGCTGCACCGCCCCCGAGAGGCTCCGGCACCGCATCCTGACCAGCCTGCCCCACCGCCGCACCGTTCCCGGTCCCCACTGAATCTCCCAAGAGCCTCCTGCGATGAAGCCCCTTCTTGCCCTTCTGGCGCTCGCTCTGTTCCTGGCCGGCCCCGCCGCAGCCCAGGACGTGCGTCTCTCCTGCCTCCGGGGAGAGACCCTGAGCGAGGCCGACCTCGGCAAGGGGGTGACGATCATCGTCGTCTGGGCGTCCTGGTCGCCGCGGTCCCGCGACATCGTCGAGAGGGTCAACCCGCTCGCGGCCCAGTGGAGCGGCCGGGCCCGTGTCCTCACGGTCAACTTCCAGGAGGACCGCTCCGCGGTCGACGGCTTCCTCGCCGGGAAGAACCTCTCGGTGCCCGTCTGCCTGGACGTTGACGGCTCCTTCTCGAAGAAGTACAACGTCGCGACGCTTCCCGGCCTGCTCGTCGTCAAGGACGGCCAGGTCGCCTATCGCGGCAAGCTGCCCGAGAATCCGGATTCGGTGATCGCGGACCTGCTCCGCTGATCGCCTGAAGCGCCCACTTTTTCGCCGGAAGGGCCGCGGGGGTTGCGCGGCGGCGCACCCTCTGTGCTAGTATCCGGCGTCGCCACTCCTTTGAGGGACCTGATTCAACGCAGGGAGGTCTGCACGGGATGCAGTCAAAACGGGTACAGCTAGGTCCATACCTTCTCCGCCTGGCCCTTCCCCTCGGGCTCGGCCTTCTGGCCGCGGGGCTCTTCTCCACGACCCGCAGCCTGGAAGCGTACAACCAGTCCCCCTACCCGCTCCCCCCCACTCCCCGGTTCAACGAACGCTCCGCTCTCCCTACGCAGACGAGCAGCCTGCTCGATCAGGCGAGGATTCCGGTCGAGCTCAAGCTCCTCCGGGGCGAGACGGTGACCCAGGTGTTCCAGAAGCTCGGGCTCGAGGGGCACGAGGTCCGCCAGGCGGCCAACGCGCTCGCCGAGCGGGTGGACCTCCGGAACCTGAAGGCCGGCAACCAGTACTCCGCCTTCTTCAACCCCGACTCGACCCTCGCCTCTTTTGAGCTGACGCTCGCCGGCAGCGGCCGCGTCGAGATGACCCGCCGGGGCGAGGCCTGGGAGAGCGACTGGCAGCCCTTCGAGCGCAAGGTCGAGCTCCGCGGCCTGAAGGGCACGTTGAACGGCTCGCTCGAGGGCTCCATCCGCGCCGCCGGCGGGCCCTCGACCCTGGCGTACCGGATGGCCGACATCTTCCAGTGGGACCTGGACTTCGCGCGCGACCTTCAGCGCGGCGACCGGTTCGAGGTGCTGTACGAGGAGATCCTTCTGGACGGCAAGTTCCACGCGATCGGCAACGTCCTCGCGCTCGTCTACCAGAACAAGGAGCGCCTCCACGAGGCGTACCGCTACGGCGAGACCGGCGTCTACTACGACGGCGAGGGCCGGCCGCTCGAGAAGATGTTCCTCCGCTCCCCCCTGCGTTACTCCCGGGTCACCTCCCAGTTCTCCAAGCGGCGGTTCCACCCGGTCCTCAAGGAGTACCGGCCGCACTACGGCGTGGACTACGGCGCGCTCGTGGGAACCCCGGTGCAGGTCACCGCGAGCGGCACCGTGGTCTCCGCCGGCTGGGACCGCGGCGGCGGCAACGTGGTCAAGGTCAAGCACAACGGCGGCTACGTGACCGCCTATCTCCACCTCTCCCGTTTCGCGCCCGGCATAAGGGCCGGTGCCCGGGTCCGCCAGGGCGACATCATCGCCTATACCGGGGCCACGGGTCTCGCGAGCGGGCCGCACCTCGACTATCGCGTGAAGTACCGCGATCAGTGGATCGACCCCCTGTCGCTCAAGAGCGTGCGGGACGAGCCGATCCCCAGCCACAAGCTGGCCTCCTTCCGGGCCTACCGGGACGAGCTTCGGGCCGCCATCGCCAACGGGGCTCCCAAGACGCTCGGCCTGCCGCGCCGGCTGGACACCCAGCTCGCGATCCACGACACCCCGGGCAAGCCGGCCGGGACGGCGACCGCGCGCTAGGCGCCGGTCGCCGCCGTCTTTCAGCGTCTCTCTGATGGTCACCGCCAGGACGTGGTGCCGGGTCGATCTGGCCGGCGGCACCTTGGACATCTGGCCGCTCGGCCTCTTCCACCCCCAAGCCCGCACCGTCAACCTGGCGATCGATCTCGCCGCCACGGTCCGGCTGTCCCGGAGCGCCGACGGGCGCTACCGGGTCCGGCAGGGTGAAGGCGTCGTCGAAGCCGGCTCGGCGGCCGAGCTGGCGGCCCATCCCGACGGGGCCCTGGTCGGAGTCATCGCCGCGGCCCTGGAGCTCCCTCCCGTCGAGGTGGCCCTGGCGAGCGATTCTCCCCGGGGCGGCGGTCTCGGCGCCAGCTCCGCCATGGCCGTGGGCCTGATCGCCGCCGCGGAGGCGGAGCTTGGGCTCCGCCCGTCCGAGCCCCGGGAGCGAGTGGCCCTCGCCCGCGATCTGGAGGCGCGCCTCATGGGCCTGCCGACCGGCATCCAGGACCACTATCCGGCGCTCCTGGGCGGCGCCCTCGAAATCCGCCCCCTGCCTGGCGGCGAGACCGTGCGGCGGCTGGCGGTCGACCTGGACGCGCTCGGGGAGAGCCTCCTCGTCGTCTACTCGGGGCACAGCCACTTTTCGGCCGGCAACAACTGGCAGGTGGTCCGCCGCCGTCTCGAAGGCGAAGCCGAGATCACCGGGCTCTTCGAAGGGATCGCCGAAACCGCTGCCGCGATGGTGCCCGCTCTCGAAGCCGGAGACCTGCGGCGGGCGGGGGAGCTGATGAGCCGCGAATGGAGCTTCCGGCGGCGCCTCGCCGAGGGAGTCTCGACACCCACCCTCGAGCGCCTCCTGGAAACGGCCCTCGAGGCGGGAGCCTGGGGCGGCAAGGCGTGCGGCGCGGGTGGGGGAGGGTGTCTCGCCTTCCTCGTCCCCCCGGAGCGGAGGGCGGCGATCGCGGCGGAGCTCGAAAAGGCCGGCGGTCAGATCCTCGCAACGCGGCCCACCGGCCGGACCCTGGAAATCAGCTCAAACTCCTAGTGCTCCGTCAAGGCAGATTTGCTGGGAGCGCCGGCATCCTGCCGGCCCACTAACTATGCTCCGCCAGGCCCTTCCCTCCTGACGAAGACCTTAGGAGGCGCTG
>DATHUD010000440.1:0-6382 GCA_035462575.1 Thermoanaerobaculia bacterium
AGCCACGATGACGTCTCCGCAGGAAAGTCGCTTTACAAAGACCACGGTCGTCATCAGCCTTGTCATCGCCTTCCTTACCCTTGTCATCGGCTTCCTCACTTGGCGCTATCCATTCGCTCCCCGCCCCGAGACCTCGGCTGCGGATACGGGAACAACAACGACAACAATCTCCGAGCCTCCGGTTCAGCCGTCCCCGGAGTCGCCCCCCTTCGAGTCTCCCGTTCCTTCCCGCGCGCAGCCGCCCACCGATCCGCCCGCTCTCGCGAAACCGGCGCGTGCCTGCGACGCGCTGGAGACCGCGACCCTGCGTCCCGGCGCTCCGGCCCCGGTCGCTTCGGGGCTTGCCGTCCTTTCGGTGAAGACGGCCCGTGAAGGCTCGGAGCCGTATCTGACGCTCACCATAGCCTCGGATCGCGGTGCGCTCGCCGAGGCAGTCCTGGGTGCGCCAGCCCGGTTCCATTTCAAGACCAGCCTTGGCTCCTATTTCGTAAACGTTTTAGAGGCAGACCTCGCGGCCGGCGACATGACCGTCCAGGTGGGCTGCGAGCCGGAGGGAAACACGCCATGAACACAAAGCGAAATCTCGGGTCGATCGGGTTACTGCTTCTCTCGCTCCTCCTCGTCGCCTCCCCTTCCGGAGCGCAGAAGTCACTCTCGGACGGCGTCGAAGAGCTGGCCGCCAAGCTCGCCAAGAGCTATGGCGACGGCCAGCGCGGGAAGGTGGCGATCGTTCCCCTGCGCGAGTTGGGCGGAGGCGAAAACCTGCTTGGAACTTACATCGCAGAGACGCTGACCAACAGCTTCTTCGAAGCCGGCTACCGCGACATCGTCGAGCGCCAGATGCTCGACCGGGCCCTCCAGGAGCTGAAGCTCTCGCTGACAGGAATGATCGACGGCGATTCGGCGAAGAAGATCGGCAAGTTCCTGCACGCGGATCTCGTTGTCGGCGGCACCATGACCGATCTGGGGGGTGAGGTGAGCGTCAACTGCCGCATGTTCGCGGTTGAGACCGGTCAGGTGGTCGCCGTCGCGGCAACCAAGATCGTCAAAGATGACAGCGTCAAATCGATGCTGCCGAAAAAAGTGGCCGCCTCTGGAGGGAATGAGAAGAGCGGGGCTCCGGATGCCGAGCCGGAACCGTCCGGGGAGACTGTCCAGGAAGCCCAAGGGATCTCCTTCCACCTCAAAAGCTGTAGCCGCCGCGGGACGACAGTCCGCTGCGAACTCTCCGTCACGGCCTTGGACGACGATGCGAAGATCCATCTGTATCGTGAATCGCGGCTGGTCGACGCAAAGGGAAATGAGACCGCGACATCCATCGTCTCCTTCTCCGGGACTTCCAGCCTCGCAGATATACCAGGCTACGCGGGACACGAGCTCCAGCTTGTCCGCGGCGTTGCACGGACCGGGTATCTCGGCTTCGAAGGGGTGGAGGCGGCCGGAGGCCAAGTGCCACTGATCGAAATCCGATTCAGCGGCATTCTCAGCCCTGGCGGCGCGACACGCGAAGTGCGTGACGTTCGTATCCAGTTCCGGAACGTGAAGGTCAAATAAACCGTCTCATGACGGAGGTCTTACAAGCCCTGGACCACCAGTGCCGGATTGACGTACAGCGCCGAGGTCAATGCTTCAGCGTTTTGTCGAAGAACTTCACGACTTCGGCGTTCATGCTCGCGTGAAAAGCCTTTCGGTCAAAGCCCTCCGGGTCCGTGCAAAGGTCCGCGGGCCTCATCAATCCGCAGGGTGCAAGGAAAGACACATGGTTTGCACCGGGCACCTGGTGGAGCTCGGCTTTCTGTCCGAGGGCTTCTCCGACGATCTTGGCGTTTGTAGCAAACGGGACCTTGTCGTCCTTGTCCCCGCTCCACAGTTGCACCGGAACCTGCACTGCAGCCAGGGCCGCCGGGCTCATGGTGAATCCCAGGCCTGGTGCCGCCACGACTGCGGCCTTGATCTTCGGGCTCGCTTCCATGGGATCGCCGACCGGGGCCCCAACCTCCACGAGCGGAGACTTGGAGTGACGCAGCACGTCGCATATAAATTCCGGCGTCTGGGCGCAGTGCTTGGCGATCAGGCGCATGTCCGGCTGCGCTCCAATCGCCGTCAGCACGGTGAAACCACCGGCAGAGAAGCCGAAGGCTCCTACCTTCTCCGGGTCGACAGTCCCGTTCCCTGGCCACTTCGTGAGCATGTGGTCGATGGTGGTTCGGAGCTCACGATTTCGACCGCTGAAAAGGTTCACTGAACCGGCCGCGCTCTGGTCGAGGAAGTTGTCCCCCGTATGCATCGGCGCAGCGACTACGTAGCCGGCACTCGCCAAGGCAAGCGCCAGGTCGGCATGGCTCTGCAATCCACCACCGTTGCCGTGGGACATGACCACCAGGGGAAGCCCGCGGCCGGCGACCGGCGCATTCTGAGCGACTTCCATCAGAACGGAGCCAATCTGGGCGGTGGGCCAAGGATGACTCTCCGTCGGGTACCAGACTCCGACTGCGAACGAGCTTCCATCAACGCCGGTCGCGCGGGTAACCTGGAAACCGACGGGCCGCTCACCACGAAGCGCCGTCCCATACGCCAGGGCGACAACGCCGATCGCAAGAATCAGGACGGCAACAAGAGCTCGATAGACCCATTTCATGGCTTTTCCTCAAACGTTGGGGTGCGCTCCCGGCCGGAGCGCACCCATTCTAATTCTACTTTGTCAGACGACAGCCCCCCACCCCGAAACCCTCACCCCGACCCTCTCCCCGCCTCCCGTCCACCCCCGGGAGAGGGCGCCCCCACCCAGCACGAATTCAAGCCGTCTCCCTCCTCTCCCGGGGGCGGACGGGAGGCTGGGAGAGGAGGGCCGGGGTGGTGAGGGCCCGGTAGGGGGCTCGGCCGCAGTCTGACAAAGTGGAACTAAGGCAGAGCGTCAAAGCACGCCATAGAGCTGCCCAACGTGCCGTGGTCCCGGCCGGGCCCCGGAACCTCCAACGGAGTCCCGCCTTCCCCTCTGGGAGCGGGCTGCCCTTGTCCGCTCAAAACGCCGTCACGATCCCCACGCTCGCCTGGTTCCGGTCGTTTTCGAGGTCGCGGCCGACTTCGGTGAGCAGGCGGACGTTCCTGGCGAGGAGACGGTTGAGCGTCAGCGAGATGGACTCGAAATCGGCGGCGGGATCGTCCGAGTCCACCTGGTTGTAGAGGGCGGAGAGGGCCCAGCGGCCGTCCTCCCCCTGGGGGAAGAAGTGGAGCTCGGCGAAGCCTCCCCGGGTCACGAATTCCTCCCCGGGATCGGCGAGGAAGAACGGGTTGTCGTCCCGCCTCTCCAGGTACTGGAGGTTGAGCTCCCAGCGGTCCCCGCCGGAGACCACGAGGTCCGGCCCGATGTAGGCCGTCTCGTTCTCCCGCCCGGACTCGCCCTCCTCGGTCCCCAGATAGCCGAAAAGCCCCAGGCGCACCGGCCCCACGCCGCGGGCGAGGCGGAGGGCGAAGTTCTTGTTGCTGTCGTTGTCGAACGCCCCCGACGGAATGCCGTTGCCGTTCACCACGGAGAGAGCGGTGTCGATCTCCCCCGGCGCGGTCCACAGGACCATGAGGCCGCGGTCGTACGTCAGGTTCGGGCTCGCCTCCCCCACCCGGGTGCGGTAGATCTGGTAATCCGTCCGCTCCAGGCGCACCTCCCGCTTGAACAGGGGATCCGAAACCTGGAACTGCCCGAAGAGAAGGTTCGCCTTGCTCCCGAACACGTCATTGAGCTGCAGGTAGGCGTCCTCCAGGCTTTCCACCTCGTTCTTTTCCAGAATGAAGTAGAGGTAGTAGGAGATCTTCGGCGTGATCGGTCCTCCGGAAAGGATCTTGAACACCCAGGGCCATTCGAAGTCCGCTTCCGCGGCGGCGTCCTCGTTCCAGGCTCCGAAGCCTTCGATCCGCATGGCCAGGGGAAGCTCCCGCGGGAGCTTGAGGAGAGGATCTCCCACGTCGTGCTCCGCCCGGGGCGGCTCCTCCGCCGGATCGGCCATGCGGAAGCCGCGGCCGGCGAACTCCTCCCCGTAGGGCTTCAAGCGCGGGAACGGCCCGTGGCAGGTCGAGCAGGAGAGCTGGTATTTGCGCGCAAAGGCGGGGATCGCGCCGGCATCCCGGGCGGGAAGCAGAAACGAGCCCGCCATGGCGGCGAGCAGCAGGATGGCGAAAAGCCTGTACCGTTTCATGATTCCTCCCCGCCCCTCACGGGAGCACCGTCAGTCGCGTCTGGTGGACGTTGATGGGAACCGCCTCCCACTCCTCCCGAGGCACCTTCAGGAGCTCCCCCACCGACGGCACGAGCCGCGAGTAGAAGACCCGGGCGGTCACCGTGACGTCCCCCTCGGGGATGTCGCGGGGCAACGTCCAGGTAAAGGTTTCGGAAACGGCCTGGAGGGGCGCCAGACGGTAGTCCGGGCCGAAGCTCGCCGTGTTCCACTGGGCGATGGTCATGCGGCCCTGCGGATCGAGGTACGGCAGCCGGAAGATCCGGTCGCCGGCCGGCACGCCGCCGTCCCGGAGCAGGCCGGGGAAGCCCGAGATCCCCTTGATGTCGCCGATGTCCTGATAGGCCATGGCGGTGGCGGAGGCGATGGTGTAATCCTCGCCTTCGAAACCTTTTTTGTCCACGGGCAGGTGATAGGTCTTGCCCGCGGCGTCCGTGGCCTCGACGTGCAGCCAGAGCAGGCGCTCCTCGGCGGAGCCGGAGGGCACCTTGTGGCCGGCCTTGGCGTTGACCAGCACGGCCACGAGCCGCACCCGGTCGCCCGGCTCGGCCTCGCGGGACTCGGGGTGGATCCTCACCTCGACGACGCCGGCCAGCTTGCCGGGGTCGTGCGCGCCGTGGAACAGGTGCTGGCGCATGTCGGGCAGCATCTCGCCCATGCGGGCGCTGCGGCCCGGCGCGGGCGGCATGTGGCAGTCCTGGCACACGATGCCCGCCTTGCCGTGCGGCCCCTCCTTCCACTCCAGATGGGTGGCCTTCACCCACGTCCCGAACGGGCTCTTCTCGTTGTGGCAGGCGCCGCAGAATTCGGCTGTGCGCAGGAACGGGTTCTCGACCGTGTCGTGATGCGGGCTTTGGCGCCCCGGCCGCGGCCCCTGCTTCACCCGGCCGGGCTCTACGACGTAGTTGAAGTTGAACGGCGTGTCGCCCACGAAGCCCGTCACCGTGTGGCACAAATCGCAGGACACGCCCTCGTTGGCGCGGCTCTTCTTCGCCGGCAGAGGCGGCGGAACGTCCCCCGCCAGGAAGGAGAACGGTGCGTGGCAGCCGTTGCAGCCGGCCTTCACCCCGGCAACCTTGGGCTCCTTTTCAGCATGGGGGACGGCGAGCTCGAAATACTCGATCTCGTCCCAGTGGTGGGTGTACGCCTGGGACATCATCGCCTGCTCGTGCTGGCGGGCGATGTCGACGTGGCAGGTGGCGCAGGCCTGGGGCCTCTCGAACTGCTCGTATTTGAACTGTCCGAGAGCGTCGTCCCCGGCCTTGGGGGTTTGGGCCGCCGCGATCGCCACAACGCCGACGGCGGCCACCCCCCAGAGCGTCCAGTGTCTCTTCATGACAGACCTCCCGGGGGGCGCACCAGGGGAAGACTTTCCCCTGGCCGTGTTTTTCCATTATTTCGCCGCATTGCGGCTCAAGGCACCGCACCCGGGGGCGGTTGCGGCCCGTCTCGCGGGGCGGGAGAGAGGGGTGGAGCCCCGCGCCTCCGCCCCCGGGCCTCAGGTTTCGGGCGCAGAACGCGCTCCCCTCGTCTCCTTGCTCTCCGCCATGTCAATCGTCCTCCTCTCCTTCGTCTTCGCGCCGCTGCTCACTTTCTTCCCATCGACCTTCCGCCTCGTCCTCGTCTCCGCTGCGGTGGCACCTGGCGCAATTCTCCACGTTGCGGATGCCCTCCTCCTGATGCTCAGCGAGGATTCTCGCGGGGGAGTGCTCGTGACAGCCATAGCAGGAGTAGGTGGAGAACGTGGTTTCTTCAAGATGGCAGGTCCGGCAGCTCGCCGGATGATGGGCGTCGAAGCGGAAGTACCGGCCATGATCGAAAGTCGCGGGAAGCCAGCCGGCGGTGCCGTGGCACGAAGCGCAGCTCGCCGCCACCTGGCGGTGCAGCTCGTCGTCCGGTCTGTCGTCCAGGTGGCAGGATTGGCAATCCCCGCGGACTGCCGCCGCCAGAAGCTCATGCCGGAAGACGGGGTCCTTTCGATGACGCTCGCTGGTATGCAGGGTGTGGCACTGCATGCAATCGGTTTCGGCCAGGCTCGCGTGGAAGGGGACCTTCCGGAAGCCTGCGGTGGGCAGAGGCGTGCCGGCCGTGGTCGTGCGGCCGATCCGATCCAGCTTGTGGCAGCTCAGGCAGCCCGCCCCGGCGGCTCCCCG
>DATHUD010000441.1:0-9999 GCA_035462575.1 Thermoanaerobaculia bacterium
GGCCTCGGCAAGGCTCCGGATGGTCGGGTGGCGGAACATCTCGACGATCGGGATCTCGCGGTGGAACGCCCCGCGCAGCCGCGCCTCGATCTCGACGAGCAGCAGGGAGCTTCCGCCCAGCTCGAAGAAGTTGTCGTTGACACCGATGCGGTCGTGCCCGAGCACTTCCTGCCAGATCGCGGCGAGCGTCTTCTCGTCCGGCGTCCGCGGCGGGGCGTAGGCGCTGTCCAGGCGCAGCCGGCCGGTGTCCGGCGCCGGCAGGGCCTTGCGGTCGACCTTGCCATTCCGGGTGAGCGGCAGGGCGGCGAGCGGGACAAAGGCGGAGGGGATCATGGCCTCGGGCAGCCGCTCGCCCAGGAACCGCCGCAGCTCGCTCGCGGAGGGCCCGCCGGCCGGGGCGCCCGCCACCGGGACCAGCCAGGCGATCAGTTGCCGGCCTCCCGGCCCATCGTCGCGGACGGCGGCGACGGTCTCTGCCACCGCCGGATGCGCACGCAGCGCCTCCTCGATCTCGCCGAGCTCCATGCGCACTCCGCGCACCTTGACCTGGTGGTCCGACCGGCCGAGGTAATCCACGCGGCCGTCCTGGCGGTAGCGCGCCAGGTCGCCCGTCCGGTAGAGGCGTCCGCCCGGGCGGCTCCCCAGCGGATCGGGAAGGAAGCGCTCGGCGGTGAGATCCGGCCGCCGCCAGTACCCCATGGCCACCCCGTCGCCTCCGAGGAAGACCTCGCCGCAGGCTCCCAGAGGGACGGGCCGCAGAGAGGCATCCAGCAGATAGGCCTCGGTGTTGGACAACGGCCGTCCGATCAGCGGCTTCTCCTCCCCGCGCTCGATCCGCTGGCCGAGCGAGTAGACCGTGGTCTCGGTGGGGCCGTAGAGGTTGCGGACCTCGCCGGCCACGGTGGCCGCGAGGCGATCCGCCAGCGGCCCGGGCAGGGCCTCGCCGCCGAGCAGCAGATGGGAGAGCGGCGCCAAGCTCCGCAAACGCTCCGGGATCGCGGCGAGCATGCCGGCCATCGACGGTGTGCACTGGAGGTGGGACACGCCGTGGCGGGCGATCTGCTCCGCCACGTCCGGGCCGTCGTGGATCACGACCTTGAAGCCGCGGGTCAGGGTCCACAGCAGCTCGACCACCGAGATGTCGAAACAGATGCTGGTGACAGCGAGCCAGACGCCCGGCGTTTGCGACCGGAACACCGGCCGCAGCTCCGCATCCATCGCCATAAAGAGGTTGCAGGCGTTCGCATGGGTGACCACGACTCCCTTGGGGATACCCGTCGAGCCCGAGGTGTAGAGGATGTAGGCCGGCGACACCGCGGGTACCCAGGGCAGAGGTGCAGAAGACTCCTCCGGCGCTTCGGGAGAGAGGGTGCGCGGATGCCGCAAGGAGGCGCCGGCCGCCGCCGAGGCGACCAGCGCTGCGGCCCCGGAGTCCTCCAGCATCGCCGCCAGGCGCGCCTGCGGGTAGGCGGGATCGAGCGGCACATACGCCGCGCCCGCCTTCAAGACCCCCAGGATGGAGCACAACATCGAGACGGACCGTTCGACGCAGACGCCCACCCGGTCGCCGGGCCGCACACCGCTCTCGACCAGCCGCCGCGCCAGCCGGGACGCCCGCTCCGCGAGCTCCCGATAGGTCAGCTCCGCCTCCGCGTCGACCGCCGCGATCCGGTCGGGGGTGCGCTCCACCTGGGCGTGGAACAGCTCGTGGATCGGAGCCCTGCCGGGGACCGCCGTCCGCGTGTCGTTCCACTGCACCAGGAGCTCTGCCCTCTCCGCCTCGCTCAGCAGGGGGAGATCCGACAGGCGGCGGTCGGGGTCCGCTGCGGCGCTCGCGAGCAGATGGCTGCAGTGGAGGGCCAGGCGCTCCACGGTCGTGCCGTCGAACAGGTCGGAGCTGTGCTCGATCCAGCCGTCGATCCCCCCGTTCCTGGACTCTTCGAGGAGGAGCGACAGGTCGAACTGCACCGCGCCGGGGAACGTATCGGCCGGCCGCAGCGCCAGGCCGGGCAGCGCGAGCTCCGGCAGCGGCTCGCTACGCAGCGTGAACAAGACCTGGAACAGAGGGCCGCGGGAGAGATCCCGCTCCGGCTGCAGGGCGTCGACGAGCTGCTCGAAAGGCAGCTCGGCGTGCGCGAGAGCGCCCAGCGCCGTTTCGCGGACGCGGAGCAGGAGGGTCCGGAACGTCGGATCGCCCGACAGGTCGCCGCGCAGCACCAGGAGGTTGAGGAAGAGGCCGATCACCCCCTCCAGCGCCGGATCGGGGCGGTCCGCCACCGCGGTGCCGACCGCGACGTCGTCCTGCCCGGCATGGCGCGCGAGAACCGCCTGGAACACCGCCAGGACCGCCATGAAGAGGGTGGCGCCGGTCGGGCCGCAGAGGCGCCGCATCGCGTCCACCGCCGCGGCGTCGAAGCGCACCGGGCGGCGCGCGCCGCGCGGGCTCCGGACCGGCGGCCGCGGGCGGTCCGTGGGGAGCTCCAGGGCGGGAGGACGCGGAGTCAGGCGCTCGCGCCAGTAGCGCAGCAGCTCCTCCAGGCGATCGCCGCGCAGACGCTCGCGCTGCCAGACGGCGTAGTCGGCGTAGCACACGGAGAGCTCGGGCAGGGGCGACGGCCGGGCCTCGACGCGGGCCGCGTAGAGCTCCCCCAGCTCGCGGATGAGCAGGCCGAGCGACCAGGCGTCGGCGGCGATGTGATGGACGGTCAGGAGCAGCCGGTGGCTCTCCGGCCCGCGGCGCAGCAGGACGGCGTGGAGCAATGGGCCGCGCGCGAGATCGAAGGGGCGGGCGGCCTCCGCGGCGGTCCGGCGGGATACCTCTCCCTCCTGCGCCGTCGCCGGGAGGGCGCTCAGGTCGATGCACGGCACGAGGGGGACCGCGGCGAGCTCGGCCGGCGGGAGCGGGATCTGGAGCGGCTGCCTCCCGGAGAGGACGAAGCGCGTGCGCAGCCCCTCGTGACGGCGCAGGATCTCGCCGAGACTCCCGGCGAGCGCCGCCGGATCGAGGCGCCCCGCGCAGTCGAGCGCCGCCGGCAGATGCAGGTACGCGGCGCCGGGCTCGATCCGCTCCAGGAACCAGAGCCGCTGCTGCGCGAAGGACAGCGCCAGCGGCTGCTCGCGCGGCATCCGCACGATGGGATTGAGGGGCGGTCCCGGGGAGCACCCGATCCGGGCGGCCAGGCCCTCGACGGTCGGCGTCTCGAAGACCGCCTGCAGCGGCAGCTCCACCCCGAACACCGCGCGCACCCGCGACACCAGCCGGGTCGCCAGCAGCGAATGCCCACCCAGGTCGAAGAAGTCCGCCTCCGGCCCCACCGGCTCGACGCCCAGCACCTCGGCGCCCAGAAGCTCGGAAAAAATGCCCGCGATCCGCTCCTCGGCCGGCGTGCGCGGCGCTCCTCCGGTGCTCCGCGGCCGGTCCGGCTTCAGGAGGGTGAGCGCCTTGCGGTCGACCTTGCTGTTGGCGGTCAGGGGCAGGGCCGGCAGGGAGACCCAGGCGGACGGCACCATGAACTCGGGCAGCCGCTGGCGCAGGAAATCGCGCAGCTCGGACGGCTCCGGCGCGATGGCTGCGGTGGCCGCGGCGGGCGCGGCGGGCGCGGCCACCACGTAAGCCACCAGCCGGTGCCCCCCGGCCTCCTCCCGCTCGGCCAGCACCACCGCGCTGCTCAGCCGCGGGTGGGCCGTGAGGGCCGTCTCGATCTCTCCCGGCTCGACCCGGAAGCCCCGCACCTTGACCTGCGCGTCGATCCGGCCGAGGAACTCCAAGTCTCCCGACCGGCGCCAGCGCACCAGGTCGCCGGTCTTGTACAGGCGCCCGCCCGCCTCCCTTCCGGAGGGGTCCGGCAGGAAGCGCTCCGCCGTCCGGTCCGGATGATCCAGATAGCCGCGCGCCAGGCCGTCCCCTCCCGTGTACAGCTCTCCGGCGACTCCCGGCGGCACCGGCACCTGATCGCGGTCCAGGACCGCGACCCAGGTGTGGGCGATCGGGCGTCCCACCGGCACCGAGGGGTCCAGCTCCGCCGCGGCCCGCACCGGGTAGAAGGAGGTGAAGGTCGTGTTCTCGGTCGGCCCGTAGAAGTTGACCAGGCGGGTTTCGGGGAGCTCGGCGAGCACCCGGCGGGCGTGCGCCACCGGCATCACGTCGCCACCGGTCAGCAGTTGGCGCACTCCGGAGAGCGCCTCCGGATTCTCCTCCACCATCTGCCGGAACAGCCCGGTGGTGAGCCACAGCGTGGTCACTCCCTCTCTCTTCACCACCTCGCCCAGCTCAGCGGCCGTCAGCACACCGGGCGGCGGGATCACCAGGCGGGAGCCGTGGAGGAGCGCCCCCCACAGCTCCAGCGTCGAGGCGTCGAACGTATAGGGGGCGTACTGGAGCCAGGTCTCGCCGGGGCCGAACCGGGCATAGCCGGTCCCCCGCACGAGCCGCACCACTCCCCGGTGCGTCACCGCGACCCCCTTCGGCTCGCCCGTCGAACCCGAGGTGTACATCACGTAGGCCAGGCCGGTGGCGGCCACCG
Organism: Thermoanaerobaculia bacterium; assembly: GCA_035462575.1. Classification (GTDB taxonomy): domain Bacteria; phylum Acidobacteriota; class Thermoanaerobaculia; order Multivoradales; family UBA5704; genus DATARR01. Next base: position 4,524 of record DATHUD010000441.1, read on the forward strand.
CGGGCAGGGCCGCTTCCCTCCCCTCCTCCTCCCCCGCCGCCGTGCCGTCCAGACAGAGCACCGCCGCCTCCCTGTCCGGCAGCTCCGACAGCAGCTCCGACGATATCTCCGACAAAAGCGGCAGCCAGCGCTCCTGGGTGACCAGCACCGCGGCGGCGCTGTTCCGCAGCAGGAAGGCCAGCCGCTCCCGCGGGTAGGCGGGGTCCAGCGGCACATAGGCGCCACCCGCCGCGAGCACGGCGAGCGTCGCCACCACCCGGGCGGGATTGCGGTCGAAACAGAGGGCCACCCGCACCTCCGGACCGACGCCCAGGGCGCGCAGCCGGTGCGCCCAACGGGTGGCCTGGCGGGCGAGCTCGCCATAGGTGAGGACGGTGCCAGGGCCGGCCAGGGCCACGGCATCGGGCGAGAGCGCCGCCTGCTCGGCGAACAGATCGTAGAGCGCCGCTTCCCGCGGATAGCTCTCCCCTCCCCCGTCTCCGATCCGCAGGAGCTGCTCCACCTCCTCCTCCGAAAGCAGCGGCAGCTCCGGCAGGCGGTGTTGGAGGAAAAGCGGCGGCGCCGCCACGGCACCGGCCAGCAGGCGTGCGAAAGACCCGGCCAGGCGCTCGATCGTCGCCCCGTCGAACAGGTCGGAGCGGAAGCCGATCGCTCCGGAGAGACCTTCCGCACCGACTCCCAAGGTGAGGCTCAGGTCGAACTTCTCGATCTCCGTCTCCTGGGGCCAGAGGGACGCCTCGACGTCGCCCAGCCGCAACGCGGGGAGGGGATCGCTGTCCAGAACGAACGAGACCTGGTAGAGCGGCGCATAGCTCAAGTCGCGCTGCGGGTGGAGCTCCTCGACCAGCTTCTCGAACGGCAGGTCCTGATGGGCATAGGCGGCCAGAGAGGTCTCCCGGACCCGCGCGAGCAGCTCCGCGAACGTCGGCGCGCCGGAGAGGTCGGTGCGCAGCACCAGCGTGTTGACGAAGAACCCGATCAGCCCCTCGGTCCGCAACTGGCCGCGGCCGGCGACCGGCGATCCGACGCTCACGTCGTCGGTATGGCTGATGCGGGCCAGCAGAGCCTGGAAGGCGGCCAGGACGGCCATGAACAGGGTCACCCCCTGCCGGCGCGCCAGCGCCTGCAGGAGAGGCAGCAGAGCGGGAGGCAGAGCCAGGGCCCGGCTCGCGCCGCGCGAGCTCATCACCGCCGGCCGCGGGCGGTCGAGCGGCAGGTCGAGCACCGGAGGCGCACCGGCCAGGCGGGCCCGCCAGTGGGCCAGCTCGGCCTCCAGCACCTCCCCACGGAGCCAGCCGCGCTGCCAGACCGCGTAGTCCCCGTACTGGATCGCGAGCTCCGGCAAGGGAGACGGGCGGCGCTCCAGGCCGGCCTCGTAGAGGGCGGCGAGCTCCCGCGCCAGCACCCGCAGCGACCAGCCGTCGCTGATCACGTGGTGCATCGTCAGCAGGAGGAGCTGCTCCGCCTCGCCCAGGCGCACCAGGACCGTGCGCAGCAACGGTCCACCCTCGGGATCACCGAGGTCGAACGGACGCAGAGCCTCCTCGCGCGCCAGCCGGCGGGCCTCCTCCAGGCGCCGGGCGGCCGGCAGGCCCGCGAGATCGATCTCCGGCACCGGGACCGGAGCGGGCGGATCGACGACCTGGACCGGCTCCCCTTCAACCGCGACGAACCGGGTCCGCAGCGACTCGTGGCGGCGCACTGCCTCCCCCAGAGCCGCGGCGAGCACCGCGCGGTCGAGCCGGCCCGGCAGATAGAGCGCGGCGGGCATGTTGTAGACCGGGCTCGCCGGCTCCAACTGATGGAGGAACCAGAGCCGCTGCTGGGCGAAGGAGAGCGGCAGGGGTGTCGCGCGGGGTGTCGCACGAGAAACGGGAACGAGCGGCGGCGCATCGCTCCGGACATCGCTCCGGGCTTCGCCCGCGATCGCGCGCGCCAGGGCCGCCACCGTCGGCGTCTCGAACACGCGGTGGAGCGGCAGCTCGGTGCCGAGCGCCTCGCGGATCCGTGCGATCAGCCGCATGGCGGCCAGCGAGTGGCCACCGTGCTCGAAGAAGCTCTCCTCCACACCGAGCCGGTCGACTCCCAGCACCTCGGCGAAGAGGCCGGCCAGCAGCTCCTCGAGCGGCGTCCGCGGCGCCTCAGGCGCCTCGAGCGTGCGGCGGGCCTCGGCCACGGGGCTCCAGCGGGCGAGCGACCGGCGGTCGAGCTTGCCGTTCGGCAGGCGGTCGAGCGCCCGGCCGAAGGCGAAGGCCGGCACCATATGAGATGGCAGGCGGGCGTCCAGGGCGGCGCGCAGCTCGGCCGCCGTGCCGGCTCCGGCGTCCGCCACCGCCGGCACCACGCAGGCGAGCAGCGACCGTTCCCCCGTGCCGTCCTGGCGCACCACGACCGCGGCCTCGCGGACCTGCGGCTGGGCCGCCAGGGCGATCTCGATCTCGCGCGGCTCGATCCGAAAGCCGCGGATCTTCACCTGATCGTCGAGCCGGCCGAGGTATTCGATCTCTCCCCCGGGGAGGTGGCGGCAGAGGTCGCCGGTCCGGTACAGGCGGGCGCCTTTTGGCCCAAGCGGGGGCCCAAACGGATCGGGGACGAACCGCTCCGCCGTCAGGTCCGGACGCCCGCGATAGCCACGCGCCACCTGCACGCCGCCGATCGCCAGCTCCCCCACCGCCCCCGGCGGCACCGGCTCCAACCGCCGGCCCACGACGTGGATCTGCGTGTTGCGGACCGGTCGGCCGATCGGCACCGGGCGCGGGTTTTCCCCTGGCCGCGGGCGCTCCGCCGGCCGGCAGCTCCAGGCCGTCACCTCGACCGCGGCCTCGGTCGGACCATACAGGTTGTAGAGCGGCACCGGCAGCGTCGCGAGGCAGCGTTGCTCCACCTCCCAGGGCAGGGCCTCGCCGCTGACCAGCACCCGGCGCAGCGAGCGGCAGCGCGCCACCACCCCGTCCTCCGCCAGGAAGAAGGGGAGCATCGAGGGCACGAAGTGGATCGTCGTGACCCCCTCCTGCTCCACCAGCCGGGCCAGGTAGGCGCTGTCGCGGTGCGCGTCCGGCCGGGCCACCACCAGCCGCGCTCCGAGGATCAGGGGAGCGAAGAATTCCGGGACCGAGACGTCGAAGCCGAACGGAGTCTTCTGCAGGAACCGGTCGCCCGCGTCCAGGCCGCAGGCCTCCTGCATCCACAGCAGCCGGTTGACGATGCCGCGGTGGCTGTTGACCACCCCCTTCGGCCGGCCGGTCGAGCCCGAGGTGTAGATGACGTAGGCGGCGTTGTCGGCCGCCGCCCGCGGGAGCCGTTGCGCCGCGCCAGCCTGCAGGCCAGAGACCTCGTCGAGCCAGGCGAGGCGCAGGCCGGGGACGGCGTCGAGCGGCAGCGTATCCGCGTAGGCACGGCGGGTGAGGACGACGGCCGGCGCCGCATCCTTGAGGATCATCGCCAGGCGCTGCCGGGGAAGGTCCGGCTCCAGCGGCAGCCAGGCGCCGCCGGCGCCGAGCACGCCGAGCAGGCCGGCGACCAGCTCGACCGAGCGCTCCGCCGCCACCCCCACCACCACCTCGGGCCCCACTCCGAGACTCACCAGATGGCGCGCCAGGGCCTGCGCCCGGACCGCCAGCTCGCGGTAGGTCAGCCGCTCCTCGTCGGACACCACCGCCACCGCCTCCGGCGTCCGCTCGGCCTGCGCCGCGAACAGATCGTAGAGGGTCGCCTCCGGGCCGGCCTCCGCGGTGTCGTTCCAGGCATGGAGGAGCTGGTGGCGCTCCGCCGCGGAGAGGAGCGGCAGCGCCGAGAGCGCGAGCTCGGGGCTCTCGACGACCGACCGGAGCAGCAGGGCGAAGCGGTCCAGCAGGTGCACCGCGGTCGCGGTGTCGAACAGGTCGGTGTTGAACTGCAACGCGAGGCTCAAGCTTCCCTGGCGCTCCACCGCATGGAGCATCAGCTCGAAAGGAGCCGGCGGCCGGGGCAGGGAGAGCGCCTCCAGCCGGAAATCCTCCGGCCCCACCAAGACCCCCTCCTCGCCGAGGGCGAAGGCGGTGAGCCCTTCGACGCCGCGCGTCTCCTTCTGCATGACGAACGAGACCTGAAAGAGGGGCGTGCGGCCGGGGTCGCGCTCGACATGGAGCTGCTCGACCAGGAACGGCAGGGGGATGTCCCCGTGCTCGAAGGCGGCGAGCACCATCGTCTTGGTGCGCTCCAGAAGCTCCGCGAACGTGGGGTCTCCGGTCAGGTCTCCACGCAAAACCATCGGGTTGACGAAGTAGCCCACGGTGCCGGCGAAGTCCGAGGCCCTCCGGCCGGCGCGCGGGGCGCCGAGCGCGAAATCCTCCTGGCCGGACTGGCGGCCCAGGAGCACCTGGAACGCGGCGGCCAGCGTCATGAAAAGCGTGGCGTGCTGCTTTCGGCTGCGCGCGCGCAGGGCCGCCGCGAGCTCGCCCGGCAGCCGAAGCCGGCGGCTGTCGCCCCGGTCGGTCTGCACCGCCGGACGCGGCCGGTCGAGGGGGAGCTCGAGAGCGGGGAGCCCTGCCAGGGTCTCCCGCCAGTACGCCAGCAAGGCCTCGCCCCGTCCGTCACCCAGGGCTTCCCTTTCCATCCGGACATGCTCTCCGTAGTCCATCCCGGGAGACGAGAGCTGCGCCGGTCCGGCGCCGGCCGCTTCGCGGTACAGCAACGGCAGCTCACGAACCAGAATGGCGAGAGACCAGAAGTCGGCGACGATGTGGTGAACGGCCAGGAGGAGCACCGGCCCGCCGGGGCCGCCCATCAGCAGTGTGGCGCGAAGGAGCGGCCCGCGCTCCAGGTCGAAGGGGCGCCAGGCTTCTTCGGCCAGACGAGCCCGCAACGCCTGCTCGCTCCAACCGCCGGCATCCATGCACACCAAGGAGAAGCTCTGGCGTCCCGCGACCCGCCGGCAGGGCGCGCCGTCGATAGCCGGAAACGTCGTCCGTAAGGCCGCGTGGCGGTCCACCAGAGCCTGGAACGCCCGCTCCAGGGCCCCGGCATCGATCGGGGTGCGCACGCGGGCCGCGGCCGCAATGTTATAGGCGCCGCCCTGGGGAGCGAGGTGCTGGAGAAACCAAAGCGAACGCTGGCCGTAAGAGGGCGTGCCCATGGCGCGGACAGGCTCTCCCTCCGACTCCTGGCAGGGGGCGGCGGCGTTCAGGGTCAGGAGGGTGATCATCTCGCTTACAGCCTTACGCGAGAAAGATAAAGCCTCCATGGCCCACCCGCGTAAAGTCAGTATACAGAGTGCGGCGGAGGGCTTGGGAGCGGACAGTCGCCCGCCGGTTGCGACCGAGAGGCCGCCCGCCGGTTGCACCCGAGAGGCCGCCCGCCGGTTGCACCCCGAGAGGCCGCCCGCCGGTTGCACCCGAGAGGCCGCCCGCCGGTTGCACCCGAGGCCGCCCGCCCGCCCAATCCCAGGGCGTTGCCCTGGGCTGAGGGAGGGCGGCCCCTTGGGCCTCAAACGAACAGC
>DATHUD010000442.1:0-7526 GCA_035462575.1 Thermoanaerobaculia bacterium
GAGCAGGGGCTGCCGCTCGACGAGCACTCCGAGACCTGCCCGGACTGCGTGGCCGCGCGGGAGGCCCACGAGCGCCTGCGAGCGGGGATCGCCGGCCTCGGCGCGGACGACGAGCCGCCGCCCGGCTGGCAGGCGCGGGTCGGGGAGCGGATCGAAGAGCGGAAAGAGCCGCGCAAGCGGCACCGGGGTTGGCTTTTGTGGATGGTGCCGGCGGTCGCCGGAGCCGCCGCGGTCCTGGTCGTCCTCTTCCTGCTCCGCCCCTCTCCCGCGGCGCCGCCGTCGCTCGTCGCCCGGATCGAATCCGGGGACACCGTCCGCCGGGGCGCCGAAGCCCAACCGGGCGACCTCCTGCGCCTGACCGCCACGACCGGCGAGGCTCCCTACGCCGAGCTCCGGGTCTACCGCAACGACGCGGAGATGGTACTGCGCTGTTCCGCGGAAGCCCCCTGCACGCGCCAGGGCCCCAACCTCACCGCCACGCTCGGGCTCGACGGCATCGGCCGCTACACCCCGCTGCTGCTCCACTCCGAAAAGCCCCTGCCCGAAGGCGGCGGCGATCTCGACACGGACACCCGCGAGGCGTTGGACGCGGGGGCGGAGGTGGAGCTCGGGGCGGATGTCGACGTTCGCTGACGTTTTCGTCCAACGAGCATCGCGCCCGTCGAAACCTCACCCTCTGTCTCCCTCTCCCAGAGGGAGAGGGAGGACCCCTCTGAAGCGATCTTGCCTACGCCGTGACCCAGGATGGGCAATGCCGGTGGATCTGCGTCCTCCCTCTCCCGGCGGGGGCTGGGTGGGAGATGGGAGAGGGAGACAGAGGGTGAGGTTTCGAAGGGCACCACGCCTGAAGTCACTCCCCTGTTGTGATTCCTCCTCCTCCGTCGCCTCACCCGGCGAAAGGAGGAGACATGATTCGAAAGACAGGATGGTTTGCAACCCTTCTCGCGCTGGGGCTCGGCCTCACCGGCGAGGCCCGCGCCCAACAACTCATCACGGACGTCGACGTCACCGCCAAGCCCCCGGATTCGAGCCGGTTGACGGGGGACCCCAAGGTCATCGGCCAGGTGGCGGCGAGGACCTCGGTCCTCAAAACCGGCGTCTGCCGGGAGGAGGTCTTCGCCGTCGAGGTCGACGCGAGCCACCCGAGCGGCACCGGCTGGGTCACGGTCACCATCGACGGCTATCCCGCGGACCACCGCTACCTGCAACTCCACGGCGAGCCCGGGATGCGGCGGGTCAACGTCTCGGCTTCCACCGAGGACGGACAGATCGAAACCCGCACTCTCGAGATCCCGGTCCTCGATTGTGAGCTGACCGGCGAGCCGCGGGTGCGCAGCCGGTTCAATCCCTACCACCCCTACACCGTCGATTTCGTGATCGAAAACGCCGAGGCGGTCGAGCCGTGGTTCAAGAACGGCTATCACTGGGATTTCGGAGACGGCGCGGTGGCGGTCACCCCGTATCCGTACGCCTCCCACTCCTACGCGCACCGGATCAACGGCTCCGTGCCCTACCAGACCTACACGGCGACGGTGTCGAACGAGCCCGGCCAGTGGGGCCCGGCCGAAGTGTCCCGGGGCTACACCGTCACGCTCCAGAATAATTATTACCACGCGAAAAAGCGGGGGATCGTCCAGCCGATCACCACCAGCAGCCGGATGGAGCGGCGCGGCGGGCATCTCGTCGGCACCTACAGCCTCCGCAACCCGGAGGCGGTACCGGTCATCTTCCAGAGCGCATTGATCGAAGAGCGCTTCTGCGATCCGAACCGGTCGGCCAACGCCGCTCCCGTCCTGCCGTCGCAGGTGATCTATCAGGGCGCCCGGCCGGCCTCCAACCCCGTCATCACCGGCAGGAAGAGCCCGGACCTGGACGAGGCCGAGAAGATCCGGCTCTCCCTCCCCGGGCTGCCGGCGGATGCGGTCGTCATCCCGCCCCGGTCGAATCCCGAAGACCCGTCGCCGCTCGACCTCGAAGCGCTCGACGCTTTCTTCCCGCAGGGCGAGCCGCCGGCTCAAGGTGCGGGCAGCGTGCCGGTCGTGACCGTGCCGCCCGCTCCGGGAGCGTCCGGAGTCGTCGTCGTCCCCGGCAAGCACAACCACGAGGGTTTCATCACCCTGGACGCCGTCCGGATTTCCGAGGCGGTGTGCGGCGTGGGTTATCACCTGAAGGGCGTCACGGCCGACGGCCTTCCCGTCTACGCGAGCTTCTACTTCGCGGTGAAGGAAAACCCGAGCCTCAAGTCGCGGCTCACCGATCCGGCGATGAAAGCCTTTCTGAAGGAAATCCTCCGCCTCGGCATGGTGCCCGGCGGCACGAGAGTCACCCAGGAAGATCTCTACCGGTTGGAGCAGCAGGGCCGTATCCGCCGGACCGTCAACGGATGGGAGGTGCTGTGATGCGCGCGCTCTTTGTATCGATCACCGCCGGGTTGCTCCTCCTGCAGCACGCGGGAGCGGCCCAGACTTTAGGAGAGATCTGCGTGCCCGACCCGGACGCCCCGGTCCGGCCCGGGATCACCTGTCAGGCCACCGACGATTTCGACTACCAGTTGCCCTACGTGGCCAACGCCAAGAAGGGCGACATCCTCCTGAGCGCCGGCTGCGGCATGATCGGCGGCCTTTTGCGGCAGGTCTCGCCCGCCCAGCGCTTCTCGCACTCCGGCCTCATGATCGACAACTGGACGCGCCTGCGCCATTCCACCGCCGCCGAGGCGCGGTACCCGCGGGACGCGGACGGAGACGGCCTCGTTCCGGAAAACCTGAAGTACGGCTGGCCGGGGGTGATCACCGAAACGATCGACGAAGCCTATGAAGGGCACCACCTCGTCGATCCCGAAGGAGAGGCGTTCTTCCTCCAATCCTTCAACCGGAACCCCGTCAGTTGCCCCGAGGACGTTGCGGCCCTCTTCCCCTCGGTCGTCAAGCCGCCCTTCGAAACCGAGCAGCAACTGGTGCCGCGAACGAGCCTCACCGTCCGCCAGACCCTCGAAGGCATCGCGGAAGCGGCCAAGAACATCCACGGCCACTACCGGTTCTACGCCTACAGCGATGCCGACATCGTCGGGAACACCTTCGGCCCGGGGGCCCAGGCCACGAGCGACGCGCCCTGGGCCCAGGCGAACGCTCCGGACGGCACCGTCTGCTCGCAGCTCATCTGGAGCGCCGCCCAGAAAGCCGGGGTGCAGGTGGAGGACAGCGTGGTCGAGCCCGGCGACAAGCCGCACGTTCCGAACACGGCCAAAAACGGGATCTACATCTACAGCAGCGCCGAGCGTCTGGCCGCCGGCGAATGGCTGTACGACCTGATCTACGATCAGTTCTATGAGGAGTCCGGCTGGTGGGGCCGGCTGCTCACCGACGCCCCGGACGACGGCGCCAATCAGATCACCAACTGTTTCGCCTTCGACTGGTGCGGCAGCGAGCCGGGGATGGAGTTCGACGGCGAGCCGGACGCCAAGGATTCCGAGCGCTGGCGGGACCCGGGCCCGAGCCTCGGGACCGCCGTCTCGCCCGACAACCTGACGCAGTGGGACCTGCCGCCGGGCGGCGTCTACGGCCTCACGGAGACCCTGGCCTACCGGCCCGGAGAGTACGTCCGCATCCATCGCTGGACCGCGAGCGCGGACAGCGGGCCGGTCACCGTCACCGTCCGCTTCAACAACGCGCCCGCGGCGGGCGCCCTGGTCACCCTGCTGGGTTTCCGGCCGCAGGTTACCGACGCTGGCGGCATCGCGCGTTTCGTGGCCATTCCCGGAGGCCGGTATTCGGTTCAGGGCATCAAGAACGTCGTCTTGAACGGGGTCCCGCAGGACGTCACCGCTTCGGGCACCGTGACCGTCACCGCCGTCCAGGGCGGCACCGTGACCCTGAACCTCACCGGCACACCGCCGCCGCCGCCCGACTCGACCCGCGCCCACCGCCGGGTGACGCTCACCGGCACGGTCTTCATCAAAGACCACGAGAACTTCGGCTCCAATGAGACCGACACTCACACGATCAGCGGCTCGGTGGTCCTCGATCCGGTGGGCAAGCGCCAGCACACCTTCACGTTTTCCCACTGCACCGGCGACGAGGTGCGCGTCGAGACCTCGGTCCTGGTCTCGCTCAACCCGTCGGACCGCAGCGTCACCGCCGAGATCCGCGGCAAGATGTTCGAAGGGGACGATTGCCGCACCAACGAGCAGGAGGACGAGGAGACCGGCGGCTTCACGGCCGGCGAAAACAGCTTCAGCTCCGGCACCGTCCACCTCGTCAACGGCTACGCCTTCGGAGACGACGAAGCGCGCATCAACGTCACCCTCAACAACCAGCGCAACTGAGCCGCCCGCCTTCCTTGACTTGATTCGACGACTGGAGTAGTCTCCTTCCGCCAGCGATGTCAGTGGTTGGCTCGCAGGCGTCAAAGCCAGAAATTCCGACAGAGACCTGGTTCTGAACGGGTCTCTTTCGTTTTTATGGCGAAAAGAGAAAAGAAAGAAAGAGAGAACAGAGAATGCGCATTACGGGTAAAGTCAAGTGGTTCAATGACACGAAGGGCTTCGGATTCATCACGCCGGAGGACGGGAGCAAGGATTGCTTCGTCCATCACTCGGCGATCCAGGGCGGGGGCTTCAAGAGCCTTGCCGAGGGCGACCGCGTCGAGTTCGACGTCGCTCAGGGCGCCAAGGGCCCGGCGGCCGAGAACGTCACCAAGATCTGATCTCCTGAAGCGGATCGTCGTCCAAGGGTCGCCCCCCCTCCGGGGGGCCCTTTCCGCCCGTCTCCCTCTCCTTCCTTTCCTTGACACGGTCTTTTCTGCGGAGAAGTGTTGATTGGCCTCCTAAGCAGCGCCCGACGCCCCCTTTCATCCCTCGCCGACCTTCCGGAGCCGATCCGCGAGGAGCTCTGGGGTGTGGAGAAGCTCGAGCAGCACGCCGCACTGCTCGCCGAAGCCCAGCGGGTGAGGCCCGGGCGCGCGGGGGACCCGCAGTTGGCGCCCCGCGTGAAGGCGAACGGCCGTGTCCTTCTGGAGTCCTACCGTGGGCTCGCCGCGGCGATCCGGAGCGAGCGCGCGGTCACGCCGGCCGCGGAGTGGCTGGTCGACAACTTCCATCTCGTCGAAGAGCAACTGCGCGAGATCCGTGAGGATCTGCCGCCAGGTTTCTACCGGGAGCTGCCCAAGCTGGCGAGCGGTGACCTGGAAGGCTACCCGCGGGTCTACGCCATCGCCCACCAGTTCGTGGCTCACACCGACAGCCTGTTCGAGGCCGAGGCGTTGCGGCGGTTCGTTCGCGCCTACCAGAAGCTCGCGCCGTTGACCATCGGCGAGCTGTGGGCCGTGGTGATCTCCCTGCGCGTGGTGCTGGTCGAGAACCTGAGGCGCCTGGCGGAGAGGATGGTCCGCGCCCGCGAGGCCCGCGAGCAGGCCGGCCGCCTGGCCGACGACCTGCTGGGCGTGGAGCGGCCGGCGGAGCCCACGGAGCCGCTCCGGCCCTACGAGCACGGGAGCCTCAACGTCGCCTTCGCGGTGGAGCTCATCAGCCGGCTGCGAGGCCAGGACCCGGAGGTCACCCCGGCTCTCGCCTGGCTCGACCGGCGCCTGGCGGAACAGGGGACCACGGCCGACGAGATGATCGCGGTCGAGTACCAGCGGCAGACGGCGATGAACGCGACGGTGCGCAACGTGATCACCAGCATGCGGTTGATCTCGGCGTCGGACTGGGCGGCGTTTTTCGAGAGCGTGAGTCTGGTGGACGAGGCGCTGGCGGTGCATCCCGGCTACCGGGAGATGGATTTCGCGACGCGCGACCTCTACCGGCACGCGGTGGAGGAGCTGGCGCGCGGCTCGCGCCGCCCCGAGATCGAAGTGGCCCGGCGGGCGGTGGAGCGCGTGGCGGCGGCCGGGCCTGAGGGGAGCGCGGCGGAACGGGATCCCGGATACGCGCTGATCGCCGGGGGACGCCGCGGCTACGAGCGGGAGCTCGGGGCCCGCGTGGCGCCGGGCCGCCGGCTGGGGCGGCTCTTCCTGGCCCTGGCGACGCCCGGCTACCTGGGCACGATCGCCCTCGCCACCGGTCTCCTGCTGGCCCTGCCGCTCCTCTTCGAGAGCGCGGTCGGGGTCCCGGCCGCGATCCTCCTGGCGCTCGGCCTGCTGGCGCTGGTGCCGGCCTCCGACCTCGCGATCCAGTTGATCAACTCCCGGGTGATGGAGAGGGTGCGGCCCCGGGCCCTGCCGCGGCTCGAGCTCTCAGGCGGCGTGCCGCCCGCGCTGCGCACGCTGGTCGCCGTGCCCACCCTGCTGACCACCCTGCCGGACATCGAGGAGCAGATCGCCCGTTTGGAGGTCCACTATCTCGCCAATCCCGAGGCCGAGCTGCGCTTCGCGCTCCTCTCCGACTGGCGGGACGCGCCCGAGGAGACGATGCCGGGCGACCCGGAGCTGCTGGACGCCGCCCTGGCGGGGGTGGAGAGCTTGAACGCCCGGCACGGGCCCGCTCCGGACGGGGAGGCCCGCTTCCTGCTCCTTCACCGCCGCAGGGTGTGGAACGAGGGCGACGGGGTCTGGTATGGCTGGGAGCGCAAGCGCGGCAAGCTGGAGGAGCTCAATCATCTGCTGCGGGGCGCCACGGACACCTCGTTCCTCGCGGCGGGGCCTGCCGTGCCGCGGGCGATCCGCTACGTCCTCACCCTCGACGCCGACACGCGCCTGCCCCGGGAGGCCGCCCGGAAGCTGATCGGCACCCTGGCGCACCCGTTGAACCAGCCGCGCTTCGACGCGCGCCTCGGCCGGGTCGTCGCGGGGTACGGCGTGCTGCAGCCGCGGATCACCCCGATCCTGCCGGCCGACCGCGACGGATCGCTCTTCCAGCGCATCTTTTCCGGGCCGGCCGGGCTCGACCCGTACGCCGCGGCGGTCTCGGACGTCTACCAGGACCTGTTCGGCGAGGGGTCTTTCACCGGCAAGGGGATCTACGACGTCGACGCCTTCACGGCGGCGCTCGCCGGCAAGGTGCCGGAGAGCGCGATGCTCAGCCACGACCTGTTCGAGGGGATCTTCGCGCGCGCCGGCCTGGTGACGGACATCGAGCTGTTCGAGGAGTTCCCCGCCCACTTCGAGGCCGCCGCCGCCCGCCAGCACCGCTGGGCGCGAGGCGACTGGCAACTGCTGCCGTGGATCTTCGGCCGGGGCCGCACCCGGGACGGCGGCCGCCTGCGCGTCCCCATCCCCCCGATCGGCCGCTTCAAGATGCTCGACAACCTGCGGCGGACCCTGCTGGCTCCGGCCACCTTCCTCGCCCTGCTGGCCGGTTGGACGCTGCCCGGGGCCTCGCCCGCCGTGTGGACGGGATTCGTGCTGGCGACGATGGCCCTGCCCGCGCTGCTCCGTCTCGCCTCCGGGATGATCCCGCGCCGCCGCGGCATTTCCAAGCGCAGCCACCTGGGCGGCTTCGCCACCGACCTCGTCCTCGCCGTCGCCCAGGTGGGGCTGACGGTCGCCTTCCTCGCGCAGCAGGCCTGGATGATGGCCGATGCGATCACCCGCAC
>DATHUD010000443.1:0-6731 GCA_035462575.1 Thermoanaerobaculia bacterium
GAGACCACGCCGGAGCGGGTGGCCTACATGGGGGACGACCTCCTGGACCTCCCGGTCCTGCGCCGCGCCGGCCTCGCGTTCGCCCCGGCGGACGCGGCTGCCGAGGTGCGCGAGCGGGTCCACTGCGTGCTCTCCCGGCGAGGGGGCCACGGCGTGGTGCGGGAGCTCTGCGAGCTTCTCCTCCGCGCCCGGGGAGACTGGGACCGCCTGATCGCCCCGCTCCTCGGGGACTGACCTCCGCCGGATGCCGCGCCGCCGAAGCCGCTTCAAGACCCGCGTCGAGCCGGCCCTCCTGAAGGCCGGCCTCGGGATCCTGACCGCCACGCTCGGCCGCCTCCCCTGGCGGGCCGCCCAGCGCACCGGCGCCGCCATCGGCTCGCTCGCCTGGACCCTCTCCCGGCGGGACCGCAAGCGCACCCTCGATCACCTGGCCCTCGCCCTCCCCGATCTACCGGAGCCGGAGCGCCGCCGCCTGGGCCGCGCCTGCTTCCGCCACTTAGGGGTGAACCTGGGCGAGTGCCTCCACCTCTTCCACGGCGACTGCGAGGAGGTCGCCTCCGTCGTCTCCGTCCGCGGCTGGGAGGAGGTCGAGAAGGTGCGCGCGGCGGACCGCCCGATCCTCATCCTCACCGGGCACTGCGGCAACTGGGAGCTTCTGGCCGCGACCATCAACTGCCGGGGGCTCGGCATGGCGGTCGTGGCCCGCACGCTCGAAGAGCCCGGCCTCCAGCGCATGCTCGCGGGCCTGCGCGAGCGTTTCGGAACCCCCACCATCGCCCGCGGCACGGAGGGGGCCGCCCGCCAGCTCCTGACGACGCTGCGCCGCGGCGGCGCCCTCGGCATGCTGATCGATCAGGACACCAAGGTCGACGGCGTCTGGGTCCCCTTCTTCGGCCGCCCCGCCTTCACCCCGGTGGGCGCGGCCAAGATCGCCCTCCGCCAGAAAGCCGCGGTCATCCCCACCTTCATCGAGCGCCTGCCCGGCGGCCGCCACCTCGCCACCTTCCACCCCCCGCTCGACCTCCCCGACGATCCCCAGGAAGCGACCGCGTTGATGACCGAGCGGATCGAGGAGCAGGTCCGGAAGCACCCCGAGCAGTGGGTCTGGATGCACCGGAGGTGGCGCCGGCAGCCGGCGGGGTAAGCCGTGGTAAACTTGTCTTATGGCGACGGAGCCGAATCAGCGTCTCACCATTGCGGAATATCTCGCGCTCGAACGTGCGTCTGAGATGAAGCACGAGTACCTGGATGGCGAGATGTTCGCCATGACCGGGGCCAGCCGGAATCACAACCTGATCTCCGGAAACGTGTTTTCGTCGCTTCACTCTCAGGTCAGGGGGCGCCGGTGCGAGGCGTACCACGGCGACATGCGAGTCCGGACCGGCGACGATCTCTTCACCTACCCCGACGTGGTCGTGGTCTGTGGAGCGCCCCAACTCGACGATACGGAGCTGGACACCCTCTTGAACCCAATGCTCCTCGTCGAGGTTCTCTCCAAATCGACCGAGAGCTACGACTGTGGCCCCAAGCTCTCCCACTACCGAACCACCCCTTCCCTGTCCACGATCCTCCTGATCGCGCAGAACCGGATTCACGTCGAACGCTGGGACCGGCAGGCGGACGGCCGTTGGCTCGTGGAGGAAATCGAAGACATCGGGCGGACGCTCGATCTCCCGGCGATCGGCTGCACGCTGGCGCTCGCAGACGTCTACGACCGCGTCTTCGAGACCTGATCCCCCAGCCCGGTGCTAGACTCCCCGCGCCGTGCGCAGAGTCTGCCTGATCCTCTCTTTTGGCGCCCTTCTCCTCCTCGGTTGCCAGCGGTCTCCCCGCGAGGTTCCCTGGGAGCAGGTGGACCTCTGGGCGCAGAAGCCCGTGATCGAGGCGAAACCCCAGATGGCGCCGGGCGCGCCCGTCACCGTCCCCCTCGTCTCCTACCTGGGCCGCGAGGAGGTGCGGGACCTCTCCCGCGTGCCGCCGCGGCAGCTCGTGAACAATCCGAAGCGGACGGCGGGGCAGGTGCGGGCGATCCGGCAGCGGGCGGCTTCGCGGGTGGCGTGGTCCGTGGAGCCGGGCGCGGAGGCCTACTTCTCCTTCGTCCCCCTGGGGAGCGAGATGGGATGCCCGTGCACCTACCGCGTAGGCGTGCGGGAGGAGTCCGGGCCGATCCGCGAGATCTACGACGCCGCGGCCCGGCCGGTCGCGCCGATCGCTCCCGCCACGGTGGAGCTCGACCTCTCCGCGTATACCGGCAAGAAGATCGACCTGCTGCTCCAGGTGGACGGCCCCGCCGAGCGCATGCCCGGCCAGCCGGCCCCCTCCGTGCTCTGGGGGAGCCCGGCGGTCTACGGCCGGAAAGCCCTCGCGGAGGCGAAACCGGCGAAAGAGAGCCCGCGGCCCAACGTCATCCTCGTCGGCTTCGACACCCTGCGGGCCGACGCCCTGGGACCGTGGGGGCGGAAGCCCAGCCTCTCCCCGTCGCTCGACCGGCTGGCGACGGAGAGCGACGTCTGGCTTGACGCCTACAGCACGTTCAACGTCACCAACCCGAGCTTCGCGTCCATCCTGACCGGGCTCTACGGCAAGAACCATGGCGTCTACGATCTGAAGACCCCGCTCCCGCCGAGCCACACGACGCTCGCCGAGATCCTCTCCGGAGCGGGGTACGAGACCCTGGCGTTCATCGCGGCCCACCACCTGGGGGACCACAATTCGGGGCTCGGCCAGGGGTTCGACCGGGTCGAGCTCGCGGAGGAGCACTTCGCGGCCGAGTTGCCGGTGGACGGGGCCATGGACTGGCTCGCGGCGCGGGACGGCTCCCGGCCGTTCTTCCTCTGGCTCCACCTGTTCGATCCCCACACGCCGCACACGCCGCCCGAGCCGTTCGCCCTGGGGCTCCGGCCGGTCGCCGACTCGGGGCTCTCCCCGGTCACCGAGTGGCTCCCCTTCCGCCCGACCGGCGCCCGCGACTTCGTGGAGCCGGTGCTCGCGGGCAACAAGGACCTCTACGACGGCGAGGTGGCCTACCTCGACCGCCAGCTCGGCCGCCTGCTCGCTTTCCTGAAAAGCCGGGGGCTCCTCGAGGACACCGTGATCGCCCTCGTGGCCGACCACGGCGAGAACCTGGGCGAGCACGGCATCAACTACCGCCACCTGGGGCTCTGGGAGACGACGACCCACGTGCCGCTCCTCGTCCGCTGGCCCGGCGAGCCCCGGAAAGGGCGGATTCTCCGCGGCCTCGTCCAGACGACCGACCTCTTCCCCACCCTGGTCGCCGCCGCCGGCCTGCCCGTCCCCCCGCAGGACGGCACCGATCTGCGCGAGCTGACCCGCGACGGGAGGCTCGGCCGCCGCGCCGTGTTCTCCGAGCACTCGGACCGCCTGGGCGTCACCGTCCGCACCCGCGACTTCCGCTACATGCTGAGCCAGGGGAACAGCCGGCTTCTCCCGGACGGCGCCTACCTCTACGATCTCCGGAAAGACCCCCAGGAGACCGAGAACCTCGCCGGCCGCGGCCTCCCGGCCGAGAAGGAGCTCGCCGACCTCCTCACCCGCTGGATGGCGGACCGCAAGCGCGGGGTGGATCCCAAATCCCGGGAGCAGACGGACGAGGAGAAGAAGAAGCTCGAAGCGCTGGGGTACGGCTAGATCTCGGCCTCGGCCTCCGCCTCTTTCTTCTTCCGCATCCGGTACACCACGAAGGCCGCGGCCGTTCCGAGGAGGTAGAGGAGGATCGCCGGCACGGCGAAGAGGCAGAGGTTCACCACGTCGGGCGTGGGGGTGATGATGGCCGCGATGATGAAGATGATCACCACCGCGTGCCGGAAGTACTTCACCAGGAACTGCGGCGTGACCACCCCGATGATCGCGAGGAGCAGGATGAGGATCGGCAGCTCGAACATGAGGCCGAGCCCCAGGATCACCGTGAGCAGGAAGCCGAAATAGCGCTCGATGGTGATGACGGCCTGGAAGTGCTGCCCCATGCCGAGCAGGAACTCCACCGCGAACGGAAACGCGATGTAGTAGGCGAACGCGCCGCCCGCGAGGAAGAACATCGTCGCGAAGAAGACGAAGGGCAGGGCGTACAGCTTTTCCTTCCGGTAGAGGCCGGGCGCCACGAAATTCCAGACCTGATAGAGCAGAAACGGCGAACCCAGGAATACCGCGGCCAGCGCCGCCACTTTGAAATAGAGAATGAAGGGGTCCGTGACTCCCAGGAACGCGAGCTTCTGGCCTTCCGGCAGGAGCTTCAGGATGGGCCGCTCCAGGAAGTCGAAGATCTCCTCGACGTAGAGCCAGCAGGGGACGAAGGTGACCACGAGACCGACCAGCGAGTACATGATGCGCTTTCGGAGCTCGTCCAGGTGGTCGAAGAGCGACATCCGCGCCAGCTCTTCGGACGTGGGCTCCGGGGCCGGGGCGAGTCTCGGGCGTGCGGGATCCATGGGAGATCGGCCGGAGAGCCGGAACGGCTACTGCGGCTCCACGGGCTGCGGGTCGATGGGTTCGACCACTTCCGCCACCGGGGCCGCCTTCTCCCGCGCCACGACCTCCCGCGGCGGCTCGGCCGGGCGGATCTGGGAGCGGACGGCGGGGGGCACCGGGTTCTCTTCGAGGGCGAGCTCGGTGTTGAGCGTCCGCTTGAGCTCGTTGGTGGCCTTGCGGAACTCGGCCATGCCGCGCCCGAGGGTGCGGCCGATCTCCGGCAGCTTCCGGGGTCCGAAGACCAGGAGCGCCAGGATGAAGATAAACGCGAGCTCGGGCATGCCAAGGGAGCCGATCATCACACCTCCAGGCTTCCGATCATCAGACCGGAGAACCATTAAAGTCAAGCATGGAAAAGTCGTGCCAACAGGCGGGGTGCTACACTTATGAGTATGAGACGTTCGTGGCGTAACGCGGCAATCGCACTGTTCATTCTGGCGCTGGCGCTCGGCGGTCTGCTGGGCGACCGGCTCCTCGCCGTCACCGACGAGGCGAGGGATTCGCTCCGCCTCTATACCGAGCTGATCAACGTGGCGCACGAGCGCTACGGGGCCGAGGTGAGCTACAAGGACCTGGTCTACTCCTCGGTCAACGGCATGCTCCGCACGCTCGATCCCCACACCGCCTTCCTCTCTCCGGAGGCGTACGAGGGGATGCGGGAGAAGCAGCAGACCAGCTTCTACGGTCTGGGCATCCTGGTGGGCGTCAGGAACGGCCAGCTCACGGTCATCTCCCCGCTCGAAGGCACGCCGGCCTCCCGCATGGGCATCCAGGCGGGGGACGTGATCAGCACGATCGAGGGCGAGTCGACCGACACCCTGACCCTGGACGAGGCCGTGGGCAAGCTCAAGGGCCCCAAGGGGACGCAGGTCAAGATCACGATCGTGCGCCGCGGGTTGGACGAGCCGCTCGCCATGTCGGTGACCCGGGCCGAGATCCCGCAGACCACGGTCCGCCAGTCCTACATGCTGAACCCCACGACCGGCTACATCCTGATCACCGAGTTCTCCCGCGGCACCGGCCGCGAGGTGGCCGACGCGATCGACAAGCTCAGGAAGGACGGGATGAAGCAGCTCGTCGTCGACGTCCGGAACAACGGCGGCGGCCTGCTCGACCAGGCCATCGAGGTGGCCGACCAGTTCCTCCCCAAGGAGAGCGTCATCGTCCAGACCAAGGGGCGGACGCGCGACTCCTTCCAGTCCTACAAGGCGAGCGGCAAGTACCCGGCGCTCGACGTGCCCGTGGTGGTGCTGGTCAACGAGGGGACGGCCTCGGCCTCCGAGATCCTCGCCGGCGCCCTCCAGGACCACGACCGCGGCATGATCGTGGGCACCCCGAGCTGGGGCAAGGGCCTGGTGCAGACCGTCTACAACCTCTCCTACGGGGCGGGCCTGGCCCTCACCACGGCCAAGTACTACACCCCCTCGGGCCGGTTGATCCAGCGGGACTACACCTCCTACTTCGACTACTACACCCACGCCGACGCGGGCTCGCCCGAGCTGACCGGCAAGCCGGTCAACGAGGACGAGATCTTCCACACCGATCTCGGCCGCAAGGTCTACGGCGGCGGCGGCATCACCCCGGACGTGCTCATCAAGGAGCAGGAGCTCTCCCAGTTCGAGCAGTTCCTGCTCTCCCGGAACGCCTACCTGAACTTCGCGCTCGACTATGCGAAGCGCAACAAGATCACGGCCAACTGGAAGCCGGACCAGGCCAAGATCATCGAGGAGCTCCGGGAGTGGCTCGTCAAGGAGAAGTTCGCCACGGCCGAGCAGGTCGCCGAGGGTCTGGCCCAGCAGGAGGCCCGCGACGGCTCGATGCTCCAGATCCGCGCCGAGCTCCTGACCACGGTCGCCGGCCAGGAGGCCCGCCACCGCACCCTCTCCGAGGGCGACACGCAGCTCCAGCAGGCCCTGGGCCTGTTCGACCAGGCCGCCACCCTGCTCGCCCAGCGCCGCGAGATGAGGCCAACGGTCGATCGGGAGGTTTCGCCGAAGGGGAAGCTGTAGGGGAAGGCTCCACGACTTCGTAGACGGGAAAGGCCGGCGGTGACGCCGGCCTTTTTTATGGCGTGCGCATTTGATGCGCGCCCGTGCGGCGGGCGTCTAGAACGCGCCCGGAAACGCGCCGCCGTCGATCAGCAGATTCTGCCCGGTGATGTAGCTCGCCTGCGCCGAGCACAGGAACGCGCAGGCGGCGCCGAACTCGGCCGGATCGCCGAAGCGCCTGGCCGGAATGCCGTTGAT
>DATHUD010000444.1:0-4337 GCA_035462575.1 Thermoanaerobaculia bacterium
GCGGCAGGGCGGCCTTCCGGTACGCCGCCTCGAAGTCTTCGAGCAGCACGCGCCAGGAGACGCCGTCCACCACCAGGTGGTGGGCGACCCAGAGCAGCCGGGACGGCAGGAACCAGCCGAGGCGGGTCAGCGGCCCGGCCTGGAGGTCGAAGCCCGCCTGGAAATCCGCGGCCGCTGCCTCATAGGCCTCGTCCACGCGGGACGCCGGCAGGCCCGAAAGGTCGACCTGGTGGAACGGCGTCCCCGGCTCGGACCCCGCGTTCTCCTGCCGCCGGCCGTCGAACCGCATGCGCAGGGCGTCGTGATGCTCCACGACGGCGGCCAGGGCGCGCTCCAGGGCGGCGGGGGCGAGAGGCTCCCGCGGCGTCAAGAGGAGGGCCTGGTTCCAGTGGTGGGGGTCGGCAAAAGCCTGCTCGAAGAACCAGCCCTGGATCGGCGTGAGCGGCACCTCGCCCGTCACCGGCCCCTGCCCGGCCAGGGCGACACTCTCCGTGGCCTTGGCGTGGAGGGCGAGCCCGGCCACGGTCTGGTGCTCGAAGATCTCCCGCACGGTGAAATGCAGGCCGGCCTGGCGCGCCCGGGCCACGATCTGGACCGAGAGGATCGAATCGCCGCCCAGCTCGAAGAAGTTGTCGGTGACCCCGACCCGCGGCACGCGCAGGACCTGGGCCCAGACCGCCGCCAGGATCTCCTCCTCGCGGGTCCGCGGCGCCACGGAGCCGGACGCCGCGCCTTCGAGCTCCGGAGCCGCCCCCATAGCCAATAATGCCTTGCGGTCCACCTTGCCGTTGACCGTCAAGGGCAACGCTTCGAGCGCCACGAAGGCGGCAGGCACCATGTAGTCCGGCAGCCGCTCGGAGAGCGACGGGCGCAGCTCCGCGGCCTCGGCCTCTCCAACCACGTAGGCGACCAGCCGGCCCTCGCGCGCCAGCACCACCGCCTGGCGGACTCCGGGCAGCGCGGAGAGCGCCGCCTCGATCTCTCCCAGCTCGATGCGGAAGCCGCGGACCTTCACCTGGTGGTCCAGGCGGCCCAGGTACTCCACCTCGCCGCCGGGCAGGAAGCGGCCCAGGTCGCCCGAGCGGTAGAGCCGCCCGCCCGGCCGGACGCCTTGCGGGTCCGGAACGAAGCGCTCCGCGGTCAGCTCCGGCCGGCCCAGGTAGCCGCGGGCGAGCCCGGCTCCCCCCACGACCAGCTCACCCGTCACGCCGATGGGCACGGGCTGGAGGTCCCGGTCCACCACGGCCAGAGACAGGTCCGGGATGGGCACGCCGATGACGCTGCGGTGCCCGCCCCGGGCGTCCGCCAGAGACAACGGCCGCCAAGTGACGTGGACCGTCGTCTCGGTGATGCCGTACATGTTGACCAGCCGCGGCCGGGTGTCGCCATGGCGGTCGAACCACGGCGCGAGGCTCGCGGGGTCGAGCGCCTCGCCGCCGAAGATCACCAGCCTCAGATCCGTAGCCACGCCGCCGCGCTCCCGGTCCACTTCGGCGAGCTGGGCGAAGGCCGAGGGGGTCTGGTTGAGCACCGTGACCCGCTCGCGGACGAGAAGGTCCAGGAACTGCTCGGGCGAGCGGCTCACCTCCCACGGCACGACCACCAGCCGGCCGCCGTAGAGCAGAGCGCCCCAGATCTCCCACACCGAAAAGTCGAAGGCGTAGGAGTGGAAGAGCGTCCACACGTCCCGCTCGCCGAATTCGAACCATCCCTCGGTGGCGTCGAAGAGCCGGGTGACGTTGCCGTGGGGGATCAGAGTGCCCTTGGGCGTGCCCGTCGAGCCCGACGTGTAGATCACGTAGGCCAGGCTCGACGCGTCGCCCAAAGGCTCGACGCCGCCGTCCGGGACGCTCTCCAGCCTTGCGAGATCCCCGGCCTCGACCAGGATCCGGATTCCCGCGTCCTCCACGACGAAGTCCCTCCGCTCCCGCGGCGCATCCGGATCGAGCGGCACATAGGCGGCTCCGGCTTTGAGGACGCCCAGGATGCCCACCACCAGATCCACGGAACGGCCGAGACAAAGCCCCACGCGGCTCTCCGGGCCAGCGCCCTGCCGGCGCAGCCACCCGGCCAGTTGATTGGATCGCCGGTCGAGCTCGCCATAGGTGAGCGTCACATCGCCGCAGGTCAGAGCCGGAGCGTCGGGAGTCCGCCGGGCCTGCGCCGCGAAACGGCCGTGGAGCGTCGAGGAGTCGACAAACTCCTGCCGGATCCCTCCCCACTCCAGGAGCTGGTGCCGCTCCGCCGGGGTGAGGAGAGGCAGCGCCGCGAGCGGCAGATCCGCCCCGGCCATGCCTTCGAGCAGCGTGGCC
Organism: Thermoanaerobaculia bacterium; assembly: GCA_035462575.1. Lineage (GTDB taxonomy): Bacteria > Acidobacteriota > Thermoanaerobaculia > Multivoradales > UBA5704 > DATARR01. The sequence goes on from DATHUD010000444.1 coordinate 2,313, forward strand.
AGGTGCCGGAGCAGGCGCGGCGCCGCATCGCCGTCCACGCGGGCGCGGTCGGTCGCGAGGTGCAGAGAGACCTGGTCGCCCGCCGTGAGGGTCAGGGTGACGGGGTAGTTGGTGCTCTCGAAAGTCTCGAGATCGCCGATCCGCAGGCCGCCGGCACCGCCCTCTCCGGCGTCGGGGTAGTTCTCGAACACGTAGAGCGTCTCGAAGAGCGGCGAGCCGGCCGGGATCTCGCTCCAGCGCTGGATGCGGGCGAGCGGGGTGTGCTCGTGCTCCTGCCGGGCGAGCTGGCGCTCCTGGAGGCGTTGCAGCCAGCCCGCCAGAGGCTCGGCGCCGTCCACCCGCGCCCGCACCGGCAGGGTGTTGACGAACATGCCGACCATGGTCTCGACGCCGGGGAGAGCCGCCGGACGGCCGGAGACGACACCGCCGAAGACCACGTCCCCGTCGCCGCTGTAGCGGGAGACGAGCACGGCCCAAGCGCCCAGGGTGACGGTCTGGAGCGTCAGCTTGTGCCGCGCCGCCAGGGCCTGAAGCTCCGCCGTGACCTCGCGGGAGAGCCGGATTCCGTGCTCGGCGTAGCCCGAAGCTCCTTCCGCCGGGTGGACGATGCCCAGGGCGTTGGGGGCGTCAAACCCGGCGAGCTCCCCGCGCCAGAACGGCTCCGCCTCGGACTCGTCCTGCTTCTGCAGCCAGACGACGTAGTCGCTGAACGGCCTCGCCGGTGGCAGTATCGGCGCCATGGGCTCCCGGCCCTCCGTGAGAGCCGCGTAGACGGCCCCCAGCTCCCGGACGAGGAGAGGAAGCGACCAGCCGTCCAGAAGCAGGTGGTGGGACGTCCAGAGGAACCCGAGCCCGCCGTCGAAGCGGACCAGGGAGAAGCGCATCAGCGGCGCGCGGTCCAAGGGCAGAGGAGCGTGCCGGTCGCTCTGCCGCAGCTCTTCGAAACGGCGCCTCCGCTCCGCCTCCGGGAGGCCGCGCCAGTCCAGCTCCTGCCAGGGGAGAGCGGCTTTCCTGAAGACGGCCTGCCGGGGCTCGTCGAGGCCTTCCCAGAGAAACGCCGTGCGCAGCACCGAGTGACGCTCGACGAGCCTCTCCCAGGCCTGCCGGAACCGCCGGGAATCGAGGTCCGCCGGCAGGGTGCAGGCGACCTGGTTCAAATAGACCCCGGACTCGGGCGCCATCAGGTTGTGGAACAGCATGCCGCTCTGGAGCGGCGTCAAGGGGTAGAGGTCTTCGACGCTCTTCAAATCCGGCAGCAGCGAGGCCAGTTGCTCGAAGGCATGCGCGTCGAGCCCGGCCCTGGGGAAGTCGGACGGCGTGAAGACCTCCTCGCTCTCCCGGGCGTGCCGGATCAGCTCCAGGAGAGCGCCGACGTAGGCTTCGGCCAGACGCTCCACGGTCTCCCGGCGGTGCGTCCGCGAGCCGTAGGTCAGAGTGATCCGGAGCCGGCCCTCGGCCACGAGGCCGCCGATCTCCAACCGGTGGGTGCGATGGGCGCGCGGGCTCTGCGCGGGGCCGGTCCCGGTCGTGGAGACCCGGAAGAGAGACAGCTCCCCGGCGGCCGTGCCGGCCTGGCCCAGGTAGTTGAAGCTGATCTCGGCCGCCGGAGCCGATTCGAGGAGCCCGGCCGCCTGCAGCAGGCCGTAGCCGATCCCACGCCCGGGCACGGCGCGCAACCGCTCCTTGGCGCTCACCAGGGCGTCGCCGGGGCCGGCGTCGCCCGCCTCCAGCACGACCGGCTAGACGGAGGTGAACCAGCCCACGGTGCGCGAGACGTCGAGGTCGTCGACCTCGCCAAACACCGGCTCGCGGCCGTGCCCTTCGAGGTCCACCCGCACGCGGGGCGAGCCGGTCCAGCCCGAGAGAGCCCGGGTCAGGGCGCTGAGCAGCGCCTCGTCGATGCGGCTGTGGTAGACCGCCGGCAAAGTCTGGAGCAGGTCCGCCGTCTCTTCGGCGCCCAGCTCGAAGGAGACCGTAGCCTCGTCGCCTACGAGATCGTCGTTCCCGGGGAAGTCCACCGGCAGG
>DATHUD010000445.1:0-5960 GCA_035462575.1 Thermoanaerobaculia bacterium
TCTGGCAGCGCTCCTGGCTGCACGGCGAGGCCCTCACGCGGGAGATCGACTGGTGGCGGCAGGAGCTCGCGGGCCTGCCTCCTCTTCTGGAGCTGCCCACCGACCGGCCGCGGCCTGCGGTGCAGAGCTTCCGGGGCGCCACCCGGCCGGTGCGGCTTTCGGCCGAGCTGACCGGGCGGATGGAGGCCCTGGGGAGGCGTGAAGGATCGACGCTCTTCATGGGGCTCCTGGCCGGCTTCCAGGCGCTTCTCGGACGCTCTAGCGGCCAGGAGGACCTCGCCGTGGGCTCACCCGTGGCCGGGCGCAACCGGGTGGAGCTCGAGGGGCTCATCGGGTTCTTCGTCAACAACCTGGTGCTGCGTGGAAACCTCTCGGCAGATCCCACCTTCCACGAGCTGCTCGGCCGGGTGCGCGAAACCGAGCTGGCCGCCCAGGCCCACCAGGACGTGCCGTTCGAAAAGCTGGTCGAGGAGCTGGCCTCGGAGAGGAGCCTCGCCCACGCCCCCCTGGTGCAGGTGATGTTCGCTCTGCAGAACACTCCGGATGCGAGCCTGGAGATCCGGAACCTGCGGATGCGGGCGATGAACCCGGAGACCACTGCGGCCAAGTTCGATCTCACGCTGAACCTCACGGAGCACGAAGGCGGGCTCGGTGGGACGATGGAATACGCCACCGACCTCTTCGACGCCACGACCGTGGACCGCCTGATCGCGGGCCTGGAGCGGCTGCTCGCGGCGGCCGTCGCGGCTCCGGACCTCTCGGTCGCGGAGCTGCCTCTCCTCTCCGCGGGCGAGCGCCACCAGGTGCTCACCGAGTGGAACGACACCGGGGAGGAAGAGTGGGACGGTCCCGTGACGTTCCTCGTGGAGCGCTGGGGCCGCGAGCAGCCGGACGCTCCGGCGGTGGTGGACGCGGAGGGCCGCACGCTGACCTGGGGCGAGCTTTGCGAGCGTTCCGGCCGGCTGGCCGCCTTCCTGCGGAGCCAGGGCGTGGGACCCGAAACCCTCGTGGCCGTGCGGATGGAGCGCTCGGCGGATCTGCTGGTGGCGCAGTTGGGCGTCTTGAAAGCCGGCGCGGCCTACGTGTCCCTCGATCCCGCCCATCCCGCCGATCGCCTCGCCTTCATGCTCGAAGAGGCCGCGGCCCCGGTGGTGCTGACAGAAGGATCGCTGGACCGCGACCGCGAGGAGATCGCGCGCTGCAAGCCTCTGCCGCCCATGGCGGTGGAGCCGGACCAGCTCGCCTACGTGCTCTACACCTCCGGCTCCACGGGCCGGCCCAAGGGGGTGCAGGTCCCGCACCGCGGGCTGGTCAACCTGGTGCGCTGGGACCTCCGCGCGCTGGGCACGGGCCCGGGGGACCACCGCACGCAGGTGGCGAGCCTCGGTTTCGACGCCTCCGTCTGGGAGATCTGGGCCTGCCTGGCCTCCGGAGCGACCCTCCATCTGCCGGCAGCGGAGCTGCGGCTCGATCCGCCGCGCCTCGCGGCCTGGATGGCCGAGCGCGGGGTCACCGTCTCCTTCCTCCCCACCCCGCTCGCCGAGGCGCTCCTGGCCTCCGGCGGACCGCGGGTTCCGACCTTGCGCCGGCTGCTGGTGGGGGGCGACCGCCTGCGCCTCCGCCCGGAACCGGGGTGTGGCTTCACCCTGATCGACCTCTACGGCCCGGCGGAGGCGTCGGTCGTGACCAGCGCCGGCACGGTGCCCCCGAGGAGACGCGGGGAGGCGGGTGCGGCTTCCACCCTGGGCCGCCCCATCGACGGCCTGCGGGTCCATCTGCTGGACCGGTCCCGGCAGCCGGTGCCGCCCGGGGTGGCGGGGGAGCTGTGGGTGGGCGGACCCGCCCTGGCCCGCGGCTACCTGGGGGACCCGGGCCGCACCGCGGAACGGTTCCTGCCCGACCCGTGGGGCTCGGGGGAGCGGCTCTACCGCACGGGCGACCTCTGCCGCTTCCGCCGCGACGGCGAGATCGAGTTCCTCGGCCGGGCGGACCACCAGGTCAAGATCCGGGGCCAGCGCATCGAGCTGGGCGAGATCGAGGTGGCGCTCACGGCGTTGCCCGGAGTCCGCGAGGCCGTGGTCGTGGCCCGCGACGGGCAACTGGCCGCCTACGTCGTGGGAGACGCCGCGGCCGGCGAGCTGCGCCGGTCGTTGAGCGAGCGGCTGCCGGCCGCCATGGTGCCGGCCGCCTTCGTGACCCTCGAAGCCTTGCCCCTCACCCCCAACGGCAAGGTGGACCGCAGGGCCCTGCCGGCGCCGGAACGGGAGAGCGCCGCGGAGGCTTACGTGGCGCCGCGCACGCCGGTCGAAGAGGTGGTGGCCGGAATCTGGGCCGAGCTTTTAGGCGTCGAGCGGGTGGGGGCGGAGGGCCACTTCTTCGCGCTCGGCGGGCACTCGCTGCTCGCGGCGCGGGTGGCCTCGCGCCTGCGCCAGGCCTTCGGCGTCGAGCTGCCGGTACGCGATCTCTTCGAGGCCCCGACGGTCGCGGAGCTCGCCGCCCGGGTCGAAGCGGCGCGCCGGGTCGGCGCGGATCTGACCGTTCCCGCTCTCCGGCCCCCCCTCGTCCCAATACCGCGTGGCGGGGCCCTCCCCTTGTCGTTCGCCCAGCAGCGGCTCTGGCTTATCGACCAGCTCCAGCCCGGCACGCCGCTCTACAACCTGCCGGTGGTTCTGCGCGTCGAAGGTCCGCTCGACGCCGCGGTGCTCGCGCGCTCGCTGGGAGAGATCGTGCGCCGCCACGAGGCCCTGCGCACCGTCTTCTTCGTGGAAGGAGACTCGCCGGTCCAGGGGATCCAGCCGCCGGCCCCCTTCGTCCTGCGGCGGGTCGACCTGTCGGGGCTGCCGGAGCCCGAGCGCGAGGCGCGAGCCCGCGCCCTCATCCGCGAAGAGGCCGGCCGTCCGTTCGATCTCGCTCGCGATCCGATGCTGCGCGGCCTGCTGCTGCGGCTGGCGGCGGAGGATCACGCCGTCGCCCTCACCCTGCACCACGCCGCGAGCGACGGCTGGTCCTTGGGTCTCCTGGTGCGCGAGGTGGCCGCGCTCTATACCGCTTTTGCCCAAGGCGAGCCCTCGCCTCTGCCGGAGCTGCCGGTGCAATACGCGGACTTCGCGGTCTGGCAGCGTTCCTGGCTGCACGGCGAGGCTCTGGAGGGGGAGATCGACTGGTGGCGGCAGGAGCTCGCGGACCTGCCGCCGCTCCTCACGTTCCCCACCGACCGGCCGCGGCCCGCGGCCCAGAGCTACCGGGGCGCCACCCGGCCGGTGCGGCTGCCGGCCGAGCTCTCCCGGCACTTGGGGGCCCTGGGGAGGCGCTCCGGATCGACGCTCTTCATGGTGCTCCTGGCGGGCTTCGAGGCCCTCCTCGGACGCTTCAGCGGTCAGGACGACCTCGCCGTGGGCTCACCCATCGCCGGACGCAACCCGGTGGAGACGGAGGGGCTGATCGGATTCTTCGTCAACACCCTGGTCCTGCGGGGAGACCTTTCGGGCACCCCCACGTTCGGCGAGCTGCTCGGCCGGGTGCGCGAAACGGCCCTCGCCGCCTATCTGCATCAGGACGTGCCCTTCGAAAAGCTCGTCGAGGAGCTGGCCCCGGAGCGGAGCCTCGCCCACGCCCCCCTGTTCCAGGTGATGCTCGTCCTCCAGAACGCTCCCGTCGAAAGCTTGGAGATCGAGCCTCTGCGCCTGCGGCCCGCCGGGGACACGGGGACGATGGCGAAGTTCGACCTCACGCTGACCCTCGAAGAGACGGAGGACGGTCTCCGCGGCGTGCTGGAGCACGCCACCGACCTGTTCGACGCCGCCACGATCGACCGGCTGGCCGTCCATTTCGAAAGGCTGCTGGCCGCGGCCCTGGCAACGCCGGAGCGGCCGGCCCGGGAGCTGCCGCTGCTCTCCCCGGCGGAACGCCACCAGGCGATCGCCGAGTGGAACGACACCGAGGTGTCGGTGCTCCAAGCCCGAGTGGACGAGCTCTTCGCAGCCCAGGTCCGGCGGACGCCGCAGGCGGTCGCCCTGGCCTGCGGAGACGAGGCGCTGACCTATGCCGGGCTGGACGCCCGCTCCGAGCGCCTGGCCGCGCACCTCCTGGCTCTGGGCGCCGGGCCCGACGTGATCGTGGCGCTCTTCCTGGAGCGCTCGATCGATCTGGTGGTGGCCCTGCTCGCGGTGCTCAAGGCCGGCGGCGCCTACCTGCCGCTCGACCTCTCCCTCCCGCGCCCGCGGCTGTCGTTCCTGCTCGACGACGCCCGCCCGTCCCTCGTGCTCACCCGGACGCGGCGGCTGCCGGACCTCCCGGAGAACGCCACCGGCGTCGTCTGCCTCGACGACCTCCCGGAGGGCGCGGCCCCTGAGGCTCCGGCCGTGCAGCCGGCGGCCGACAACCTGGCCTATGTGCTCTACACCTCGGGCTCGACCGGCACCCCCAAGGGAGTCGCGGTCACCCACCGCGGGCTCGCGAACTACCTGCTCTGGGCCGCGGACGCCTACCCGGCGGGCGAAGGGAGCGGCGCTCCGGTCCACTCGCCCGTCAGCTTCGACCTGACGGTGACCAGCCTCTTCCTGCCGCTCCTCGCCGGCCGGCGTGTCGACCTGGTGCCCGAGGAGGAGGGGGTCGAGGGGCTGGCCGCGGCGCTCGCCCAAGGGGGCTTCGGGCTGGTCAAGCTCACGCCCGCGCAGTTGGAGGTCCTGGAGCGGCTGCTGCCGCCCGAGCGGGCCGCGCAGAGTGCCAAGGCCCTGGTGATCGGCGGCGAGGCGCTTTCGGCTGAGCAGCTCGCCTTCTGGCGTCTCCACGCTCCGGGCCTGCGCCTGATCAACGAGTACGGGCCCACGGAGACGGTGGTGGGGTGCTCCATCTACGAGGTCCCGGCGTCGATTCCGGCCGGTCCGGTGCCCATCGGCCGGCCGATCGCCAACACCCGGATCCTGATCCTCGACCCGCAGATGTCTCCGGTCCCGATCGGCGTGGCCGGTGAGCTCTATCTCGGGGGTGCTGGAGTGTGCCGCGGGTATCTCCACCGGCCCGGCTTGACGGCCGGGAAGCTCGTGCCCGACCCGTTCGGAGCGCGGGGAGAGCGGCTCTACCGGACGGGCGACCTCGCCCGCCGGCTGCCCGATGGAATGATCGAGTTCCTGGGCCGGGCAGACCATCAGGTCAAGATCCGCGGCTTCCGCATCGAGCTGGGAGAGATCGAGGCGGTGCTGGCGGCGCTGCCCGGGGTCCGCGAAGCGGTCGTGGTGGCGAGCGGCCAGAGGCTGGTCGCCTATGTGGCCGGCGACGTCGCGGTGGAGGATCTGCGACGGCCGCTCTCCGAGCGGCTGCCGGACTACATGGTGCCGGCCGCCTTCGTGACGCTCGCGGAGCTCCCCCTCACCGCGAACGGCAAGGTCGACCGGAAAGCCCTGCCCGCTCCGGAACGGCAGAGCGCTCCGGAGGCTCACCTGGCGCCGCGCACGCCGGTCGAAGAGGTCCTGGCCGGCATCTGGGCCGAGGTGCTCGGCCTCGAACAGGTCGGGGCGGACGGCCACTTCTTCGACCTGGGGGGGCATTCGCTGCTGGCGACCCGGGTGATGTCGCGCCTGCGCGCCGCCTTCGGCGTCGAGATGCCGCTGCGCGACCTCTTCGCGGCCCCCCGGCTGGCGGACCTCGCCCTCCGGGTCGAGGAAGCTCTGCGGGCCGGTGCGAAAGAGCTCATCCCGCCTCTGATCCCGGCTCCGCGGGAGGGAACCCTCCCCCTGTCGTTCGCCCAGCAGCGGCTCTGGTTCATCGACCAGCTCGAGCCGGGAAGCCCGCTCTACAACCTGGCGGTGGTGCTGCGCGCCGAAGGTCCGCTCGAGCCCGCGGTGCTCGCGCGCTGCCTGGAAGAGATCGTGCGCCGCCATGAGGCCCTGCGCACCGTCTTCGCCCTCCAGGAAGGCTCGCCGGTCCAGGTGATCCAGCCGCCGGCGCCCTTCGTCCTGCCG
>DATHUD010000446.1:0-2419 GCA_035462575.1 Thermoanaerobaculia bacterium
GCCGACTGCCTGGAGACGCTCGAGGAGATCGACGAACAGAACCGCGAGATCTTCCTCCACAACGGCGGCGAGCGCTACCGCTACATCCTGGCGCTGAACGACCGGCCGGATCACATCCAGGCCCTCTGCGGCCTCATCCTCAGGAACCTCGAGGGCTGGGCCGAGCCCGCCGCGCAGTGGAACGAGGAGCGGGTCCTCCGGGAAGCCGCCGAGTCCCGCGATCGGGCGGAGGCGCTGAAGGGGCAACCGGTGTTGGAGAACGCCGGATACTGAGGGCAGGAATCTGTAGGGGCGGCCCTGTGTGGCCGCCCTGGGCGGGGAAAGGCCGAAGCAAGCAGGGCGGCCACATAGGGCCGCCCCTACAGAGGAACCACCTCGACCAGCGCCGAGCCGCTTTTCAGCATGTCGATCTTGCCGGCGGCGGCGCGGGAGAGGTCGATGACGCGCTCGGCGGGGAAGGGGCCGCGGTCGTTGATGCGGACCATGACGGTCTTGCCGTTGGTCAGGTTGCGGACCTCGGCGTAGCTGCCCAGGGGGAGGGTGCGGTGGGCGGCGGTCAGGGCGTGCATGTCGAAGGGCTCGCCGCTCGCGGTGGGCTCGCCGTGGAGCTCGGGGCCGTACCAGGAGGCCCAGCCCCGCGCCGCGGCGCCCATCACCCGGCCGTTCCGGTCGCGCAGGGGGCGCGATCCCATCGTCCCGGGGAGGCCGGGGGCGTCGTCCTCGGGGAGGACGGTCTGGAGGCTCGTGTCCTGCATCTGGGACTCGGCGGGCGACCCGGTCGCGACCACCAGCCCGGTGTACCCCACGAGCGCCATCCCCGCCACCCACGCAAAGCCCAGGATCTTCCGGACGACCGGTTTGTTTTCAGACGAAGCAGAGCGATGTCGTGTCCAGGGCATCTGACCTCCCGACCGTTTTGGCCTTATCGGTAGACCTAGAATAACAAATCGGACCTCGGAGGGATTCCCCCAGCCCCCGGACCCACCCGGCGAGACTTTTGCTAGGAGCGGGGTGGGAGGTACGACATCGCTTTGCGCGTCCTGGTGATCGACGACAACCCGGAGGACCGCGCGCTCGCCCGGCGGGCTCTGGAGAAGGAGTTTCCCGAGATCGAGATCGAGGAGATCCGCGATTCGGAGGAGCGCTCCCGGGCCTTGGAGCACGAGGACCGGGTCCGTCTCCTCGCCGCGGAGCGCGAGGCCCGGGCCGCCGCCGAGGCCGCGGGGGTGATGAAGGACGAGTTCCTGGCGACCCTCTCCCACGAGCTGCGCACGCCCCTGAACGCCATCGTGGGCTGGGCCCGCCTGCTCCGGAGCGGCACCCTGGACGCCGAACGCACCGCGCGCGCCCTGGAGACGATCGAGAGGAACGCCCATTCGCAGTCGCGGCTCATCGAGGACCTGCTCGACGTCTCTTCCATCATCTCCGGCAAGATGAGCCTGGAGGTCCGGCCGATCCAGCTCGCCCCGGTCCTCGACGCGGCGCTGGACGCGGTCCGGCCCGCGGCGGAGGCCAAGGCGATCCGCCTCGAGCGCTCGCTCACCCCGGAGGCGGTGATGATCCAGGGCGATCCGGACCGGTTGCAGCAGGTCGTCTGGAACCTCTTGGCGAACGGGGTGAAGTTCACTCCGGAGGGGGGGAGCGTCCGGGTCTCCCTCGAGCGGCGGGGCCAGCGCGCCGTGGTCGCGGTGAGCGACACGGGCCGCGGGATCGAGCCGGAGTTCCTCCCCCACGTGTTCGAGCCCTTCCGCCAGGCGGACGGCAGCATCACCCGGTCGCACGGCGGCTTAGGGCTGGGGCTCGCCATCGTCAAGCGGCTGGTGGAGCTGCACGGCGGTACGGCGATGGCCGAGAGCCCGGGGCCCGGGGAGGGCTCGACGTTCGTGGTGCAGCTCCCCCTAAGGGCGGAGCTCTCCGAGCGCCGGGCGAGGGACGGGGGCCGCTCCTCCGGGGAGAACGGGGGGCTGCAGTGCCCTCCGCAGCTCCACGGCCTCCGGATCCTCGTGGTGGACGACGAGCCCGACGCCCGCGAGCTGCTCCTCACCCTGCTCCGGGACTGCGGCGCCCAGGTGGAGACCGTCCCCTCGGTCCGGGACGCCCTGGGGATCTTCCCGCGGCTCCGGCCCGAGGTCCTGATCTCGGACATCGCCATGCCGGACGAAGACGGCTACGACCTGATCCGCCAAGTGAGAATGCTGCCCGCCGGCGCCGGAGGGCGCATCCCCGCCGTGGCCCTCTCCGCCTACGCCCGCGCGGAGGACCGGAGAAGGGCCTTCCTCGCCGGCTTCAACATGTACGTGGCGAAGCCCGTGGACCCCGAGGAGCTGCTGATCGTGGTGGCGAGCCTGGTGGGGCGGATGGAGTAGGGGGCCCTCACCCCAACCCTCTCCCAGCCCCCTCCCAACCTTCCGGGAGAGGG
>DATHUD010000447.1:0-3033 GCA_035462575.1 Thermoanaerobaculia bacterium
TGTCCCCCCTGGGTGCGCCGCCCGGTGGGGCGGCCCCGTGGCGGCTTGGCCCGTTCGGCTCGGCCGGTCCGTGCCCGCGGGGCGCAGTGGCGAACAGGGACGGCCGCCACCGCCCCGGCGCCGCCCCACGGGGCGTCTCTACATTGGGAGACAGGGGTTGAGAATCGCCTACTGGAGCCCCCTCCCGCCCCAGCGCTCCGGCATCGCCGACTACAGCGCCGAGCTCCTGCCGCACCTCGCCAACCACTGCGACGTCGAGCTGATCGTGGACGACGGCGTCCGCCCCGAGGCGGATCTCGCCGCCCGCTTCCCGGTCCACGCCCCGCGCGACCTCCCCGGCCTCCTGGCGCGAGGGCAGGTGGACACCGTCCTCTACCAGCTCGGCAACAACCGGGACTACCACGCCGCCCTCTACCGCGCGCTCCTTGCGCACCCGGGCGTCGTGGTGCTTCACGAGGCCGTGCTCCACCATCTCGTGCGGGATCTGACCCTTTTTTCCGGCGATCCCGAGGGGTACGTCCGCGAGATGCGCTACGCCTACGGACGGACCGGCGAGGCCATGGCCCGGCGCTGCCTTGCCACCGGTGTCCCGCTCGACCCCTGGAGCTACCCGCTTTTCGAGCGCACGGTCGACGCGAGCCTCGGCTTGATCGTCCACAACCGTTTCACTCGGGACCGGGTCCTGGCTTCCCGCCCGCTCGCGCGCCTCGCGACCATCCCGCACCACCTGAGCCTGGACGCCCTCCCCGCCACCACCGCGGAAGAGGCCCGGGCCGCCCTCGGAATCCCGCCGGACGCCTTTGTCGTGGCCACCTTCGGATTTCTGACGGCCTCCAAGCGGGCCGACGTGCTGCTGCGCGCCTTCGCCCGCCTGCGCCGCGAGCACCCGTCCGCCCGCCTCCTCCTCGCCGGAGAGGTCTCCCCGCACTACGACTTCGCCCGCGTCTTCACCCCCGAGCTGCAAGCCGGCGTCACCGTCACCGGCCGTCTCGATCTCGACCGCTTCCTCCTCCACATGCAGGCGACCGACGTCGCCGTGAACCTCCGCCACCCCACCTCCGGCGAGACCTCCGGAACCGTCATCCGCCTCCTGGGGCTCGGCAAGCCGCTCCTCGTCAACAACACCGGAGCCTTCGCCGAGATCCCCGACGACTGCTGCGCCAAGGTGGACGTCTCCGACACCGAGGAAGACCTTCTCCTCGCCTACCTCCGTCTCCTCGCGACCGACGAGCCCCTCCGCCGCCAGATGGGGGAAAACGCCCGCCGCCACATGGCCGAGCACCACACCCTCGAAGGCTCCGCCCGCGCCTACGCCGGCTTCCTCCGGGAGACGATCGAAACCCGGGTCCGCCCCTTCGAAGCCGTCCCCCCGCTCACCGCCTACCCCGAGGACGACCTCCTCTCCGACCTCGTCCGCGAGACGACGGCGGACATGGTGGATCTGGGGATCGGGGAAGAGGAGGACGACCTCTTGAGGGAGATTGCGGGAGCGATCGTGGAGCTGGATCTGGACGGGGGGCGGTGAGCCTTCCTGCCCGGCCCCCCATGTTATCCTGTCATCCACGAGGAGGATTGAGAGCTCATCTCCCCCTTCTCTTTATCGGCGATACGGGATAAAGTTCCCGTAACGCACGACTCAGCAAGGGAGCATGCCATGGGTCAGCCAGCCGTCTCGGCGCTCGCGTCTCTACCCTTCGAGCTCGTCTACGACGACGGAGAGCCCTTGGAGACCGAGTGGCACGTCTTGGAGCACACCCTCTTGCGGAAGCTGATTCGCCAAGCCATGGCGGAGCAGGGTCGCGCCGATTTCTACGTTGGCACCAACCAGTTCGTCTATTACTCCGTCGAGCAGGCACGGGACGTGGCCGAAGAGGTGACGAAGGGCCTGGAAAAGCGGGCTGTTCGTGGACCGGACGTCTTCTGGGTGGGTGGCGTCGATCCGGACCGCGAGCGCCGGGTCTGGATCGCCTGGGAGGAGGATGGCCGGCTGCCGGACCTTATCGTCGAGCTTCTGTCCCCCTCCACGGAGCACATCGACCGCGGCGAGAAGAGGAAGCTTTATGCGCAGGTTTTCCGCACGGCCGAGTACATCCTGTACAACCCGGAGACCCGGACCCTCGAAGGCCTGCGCCTGGTGAACCGGTCCTACCGGCCGATTCCGCCGGATGAAAGGGGGCGGTTCTGGAGCGGGCAGCTCGGGATTTTCCTCGGTCTTTGGCAAGGCGTCGTGGAAAACAAACGGAGTACCTGGATCCGGCTTTTCCGTCCCGACGGCAGCATGGTGCCGACGGCGGAAGAGCAGGCCGAAGCGGAACGCCAGCGGGCCGAAGCCGCGGAGGCCGAGGTCGCTCGTTTGCGGGCGCTGCTCGAAGAGCGTGATCTCGACGGTCGGCGGTGAGCGTCTGCTAGTAGGACAGTATGAAGCGTGCAACGATCACCCTGCCCGACGACCTTGCCGAAATGGTGGACCGAGAGGCCCGGCGGCGGCAGACGAGTTTCTCGGAAATCGTCCGGCTTTTTCTCATCCAGGGCCTCGTCGGATCGGAAGAGAAGCCTCGGGAGATTCCCTGGGCCGGGCTCTTCCTCGATTCGGGGATGATCCCCGCGGAGCGCCTGGACGACGAGCTTGCCGAGACCTGGGCCGATGATCTCGATCGCGAACATCTTCGCCTGCTGCCTGCTGGCTAGAGCCCCGGCCGGCGATCGAGGCTCTCGATTTCGGCGGGCGCTCAACTCATCCGCAGCCCGACATTGATGTCACCCACGTAGCCCGGTCCGTTCCGGCTCAGGCGGAGCAGGAGCTCGGACCCGCTGTCCCTGGCGCGAAAGATGCCGTCCAGGTCGTTGCGCGTGTCGCGAGCGCCCTTCGCGTTGTACGGGGGCAACGCGTGCATCCGGTCGGTGATCGCATCGTCGAAGTAGAGCTGCGACGTGAGCTCGTGGCTCCGCTTCCCGCCCGCTGGATGGCGGACCTTGAAGTGGATGTGGACGGCCCGGCGGGCGTACCAGCCGGGATAGATCGTGACGAATTCG
>DATHUD010000448.1:0-16592 GCA_035462575.1 Thermoanaerobaculia bacterium
CTATCACCGCCGCCCGGACCCGTATCGGCTAGAATGCCCCCGGAAGCGCTCGGGGGCTGGTGCCTCCTGCGGTCTTCAAAACCGTTGTCCGGCGCCGGTTGCGGCGTCGGGGGTGGGTTCGATTCCCATGCGCTTCCGCCAATCCTGCCCTTGACACCTAACGACTATTCCAGTAAAGTCGAATCATGACGCCCGAAGCCCGCCGCTACGCCACCCGCTTTGCCGCCCTGGGTCACGAGGTGCGGCTGGAGATCGTGCGTCGCCTCCTCGCCTCTCATCCGGACGGGATGGTGGCGGGGGACATCCAGCAGGAGCTGGGCATCCCGGCCTCCACGCTCTCCCACCACCTGGACGCCCTGCGCCAGGAGGGACTCGTGGAGCAGCGGCGGGAGGGGCGGTTCCTGCGCTATCTGGCGAACGACCAGGGCCTGCGCGAGCTGCTGGACTTCCTCTACGCCGAGTGCTGCACGAAAAACCAGGTCGTGCAGATCGGCGCGACGGCCGCGGAGTAGCCGGCGCTTTTTTTTACCCGAACAATTCGACTTTTCCGGCACGGTAGACAAAGGAGAGACTGACATGAGCAAGCAAGGGGGAATCGAGAAGCTGCCCGTGGCCGTGATCGGCGGCGGGCCGGTGGGGCTCGCCGCGGCGGCCCATCTGATCGCGAAGGGAGAGGAGCCCGTGGTGCTCGAAGCCGGGCGGGCGGTGGGGGCGAGCATGCTGGAGTGGGGGCATGTGCGCCTCTTCTCGCCTTGGAAGTATGCGCTGGACAAGGCGTCCGTGGCGCTCCTCGAGGCCACGGGGTGGGAGGCTCCGGATGAGGATGAGTACCCGACCGGGCGGGACGTGGTGGAGCGCTATCTTGAGCCGCTCGCGGCGACGCCCGAGATGGCGCCGCGCATCCGACTCGGGGCGCGGGTCGAGTCGGTCAGCCGGCTGGGGTACGACAAGATGAAGACCGGGGGCCGGGAGAAGGCGCCGTTCCTCGTCCAGTTCCGCACGGCGGACGGCCGGGAGGAGGCCCTCCTCGCCCGGGCGGTGATCGACGCCTCGGGGACGTGGCGGCGGCCCAACCCGCTGGGCGCGAGCGGCGTGCCCGCCGCGGGAGAGCGGGCGCTCGCGGACCGGATCCTCTACGGCATTCCGGACGCCACGGGCACCCACCGGGAGCGCTACGCCGGCCGCCGGACGCTGGTCGTGGGGAGCGGCCACTCGGCGTTCAACGCCATCCTCGATCTGATCGAGCTCGCCTCCCAGGCTCCCGGCACGGAGATCACCTGGGCCGTGCGCCGCCCGGACATCGGCAAGATCTTCGGCGGCGGGGAGAACGACGCGCTCTCGGCCCGGGGGGCCCTGGGCACGCGGGTGCGCCGGCTCGTGGAGGAAGGCGGTGTCAAGGTGGTGACGGGCTTCCGACTCCTGGAGCTCCGGGAGACTCCCGAGGGCGTCGTGGCCGTGGGCGACCGGGAGACCCTGGCGCCGGTGGACGAGGTCGTGGCGACCACGGGCTTCCGCCCGGACCTCTCGATCCTCGGGGAGCTCCGGCTCGGTCTCGACCCGGCGGTCGAGAGCCCCACGGCGCTCGCCCCCCTGATCGATCCCAACCTCCACAGTTGCGGAACGGTGCGGCCGCACGGGGCCGAGGAGCTCAAGCATCCGGAGGAGGACCTCTACATCGTGGGCATGAAGAGCTACGGCCGGGCGCCGACCTTCCTGCTCCTCACCGGCTACGAGCAGGTGCGCTCGGTGGTTTGCGCGTTAACCGGGGATTGGGCGGGGGCGCGGGAGGTCAGGCTGGAGTTGCCGGAGACGGGGGTGTGCTCGTTTGATCCTCTGGCGAAGGCGGTGGAGAAGGCGGCGGCCTGCTGCGGGTGAGGGGACCTGCACGGACGAAACAAGGACGGACACGGACGAACACCGCGCCTGTCCGTCCGTGTCCGTCCTTGTCCGTCCGTGTTCTGTCTGTGTTCTTCCTCAGACGAGCGGCAACACCTCGCATGCCTCCCCGGCCACCGCCGGCGCCGCCCCGGCCCGCACCCGCACGAGCCCCGTTCCCCGGGCGTAGGCGGCGAGGTCGTGGGAGCCCTTCGGAGGGTGCGGGGTAACCCGGACCCCCCCATCCCGGAAGGCGATCTCCGCAGGGAGGAAGCGGTCCCGCGGGCCGCTGCCGGGGAGGGGGGCGTCGAGAATGCCCGCGAGGGCGCTCCCCCACCAGGAGGCTTCGCGCCCGAGGAGCCGGCGGAGGGCCGGGCGCACGAAGAGCCAGAAGGAGACCATCACCGAGGCCGGGTTGCCCGGGAGGCCGAAGACGAGCCCGCGGTCGTGCACCGCGAAGACCAGGGGCTTGCCCGGCTGGACCGCGACCGCGTCGAACACCGCCCGGCAGCCGAGCGAGGCGAGCACCCCCTCGACCAGGTCGAATTCCCCCATGGAGACCCCGCCGCAGAGGAGGAGGACGTCGGCGCGGAGCCCTCGCTCGACGAGGGCGGTCAGGGCGTCCACCCGGTCGGGGGCGATCCCCAGAGGATCGAAGCGGAGCCCCAGGGAGGCGCCGGCGGCGAGAAGGAAGTCGGTGTGGGAGTCGCGGAGCTGGCCCGGCGCGGGCGTGGCCTCGGGCGGCACGACCTCGTCTCCCGTGGCGAGGACGGCGACCGTGGGGGCCCGGTGCACCGGCACCTCGCCGTAGCCGTGGGTCGCGGCGAGCGCCAGGGCCCCGGGGGTGAGGAGGGCGCCCGCCGGCAGGAGAGGGTCGCCCACGCGGAGGACCTCGCCCCGGCGCCTCACGTGGTCGCCCGGCCGCGCCTCGGCGGTGAAGACCACCCGCTCCCGGCCGCCGTCGCTCGCCTCGACCGGGACGACCCGGTCGGCCCCGCGGGGCACGGGCGCGCCGGTCATGATGCGGGCCACGGCCCCCGGCGCGAGCTCGAAGCCCGGCGGGTCGCCCGCCACGATCGCGGCCACCACGGGGCGGGGCTCCCCCGGGGGCACGGGGCCGGAGAGGGCATAGCCGTCCATGGCCGAGACGTCCGCGGCCGGCACGTCGACCGTAGCAACGAGGGGGCGGGCCAGCACGCGCCCGGCCGCCGCCCGCCGGCCGGCGGCCTCTTCGGGGAGAGGCGCCAGATGGGCCGCGATGCGTTGCCAGGCCTCGTCGGGGAGGAGCGGAGGGTGCGCCATCCCGTGCTGTCTATCAGGAGCTGAGGAGGAAAAAAAGGGTGGGCGGCCCGGGGGGCCGCCCCCAACCCTCGGGAGGTCGAAGTTTCGACCGCGAGTTACTGTTCTATACGCTCGAACGCTCCAAATGTTCCACCCTGTGCTCGAATTTCTCGAGGGGACTCCACGAAGTCGCTCCCCAGCGGGAAATTCGCGAAATTGGTATACTTGCCTTGATTTATCAGCACAACGCATGGAGCTTTGTCGGGGAGGCCTGTCGTGGCAACCGTGGAGAACACTTTCCAGTATCGCGGCGACCTGTCGCAGACCGCCCTGCCGGAGATCCTCTACACGATCGACCGGTTCCAGGTGCCGGGCGTGATCGAGGCGAGCCGGGAGGGCGTGATCAAGCAGGTCTTCATCAAAGAAGGCAACGTGGTGCACGCCACGTCCACGGACCGGGACGACAGCCTGGGGACCTGGCTGCAGAGGAGCGGCGCGCTGTCGCCCGAGGCGTACGTGGAGACCATGCGGGAGCGGGAGAGGTCGAACAAGCGTTACGGCGTGCTGCTCATCGAGAAGTGCATCCTCTCCCCCGCCGAGGTCTACCGGGCCATCCGCAAGCAGACCGAGGCGATCGTCTGGAGCCTCTTCTACTGGCAGGACGGCAGCGTGATCTTCTCGATCGGCGACTTCCGGGAGCCCGACTCGGTGCGCCTCCAGCTTCCGATGCGGCAGGCCATCCTCCAGGGGATCCGGCGCGCTCCGGACGCCAAGACCCTCGTGGCCCGGCTCGGGCGGAAAGAGACCGTCTTCGAACCTTGTTACAGGACAGAGCAGTTGATCGAGCTCGCGCTCGACGCGGACGAGTACAAGCTCCTCTCCCTGGTCGACGGCCGGCGGACCTTGTACGACATCTGCACCCAGGGTCCCCGGAGCGCCGCGGAGAACGGCAAGGTGCTGTACGCTTTCCAGATCCTCCAACTCGTCCGGCCGGTGCCGGCGGGCGCGCCGGCTCCCTCTCCGGAGCCTCGGGTGGAGGGGGGGACCGGCGCCATCAAGATCCGGTTCAAGACCCAGGGAGACAAGTTCATCCCCTGATTGGAGTACTCTGCGATGCCGCTTTATGAATACGAATGCCTGAAGTGCGGGAAGAGGACGGAGCTCCTCCAGCGCTTCGAAGACGCGCCGCTCGCCGCCTGCCCCAAATGCGGCGGCGAGGTGAAGAAGCTCTTCTCGGCCCCGGCCGTACAGTTCAAGGGGAGCGGCTGGTACGTCACCGACTACAAGAAGGGCGGCGGAGGGAGCTCGTCGAAGCCCGAGAGCAAGGGGGACGGCGGCGGCGAAAAGGCCGACAAGGCCGACAAGGGCGAAAAGGCTGACAAGGCCGACAAACCCGCCGAATCCGCGAAGCCGGCCGAATCCAAACCCTCCTCCGGCGGCTCCGAGTAGCCGGGGGAAATCGTCGGTGAAAAAACGCGCCGGCAGGGAAATAACCCCCCGGCCTCGTCTGTTATCTTTACAGGCGGGCTTGTGCCCAACCCAGGAAGCAGAGCTAATTCAGGTTGTCCGAGTGCTCTTGAGGCCGTTCATCCCTCTCGTCACCGACCGCAGGAGATCCAGATGAAGTTTCCCACCCGCTCCCTCCTTCTCGCCTCCGCTCTCGCCCTCCTCGCCATTCCGGGCGGGGCCACCACCTACCAGATGATCTCGGACCAGGCGCTGGCCGACCAGGCGCCGGTCTCCGTAGAGGGCCGGATCGTGGGGGTCGAGTCGGCTCCCGTTTCCGGACGCCCCTCGACCGACTACCTGGTCGAGGTCGAACGGGTGCTCAAGGGAGACCTCCCGGGGAGCACCGTGGTCGTGCGCGTTCCGGGCGGTATGGGCGCAAACGGGCTCGGTCTCAAGATCTGGGGCGCCCCCGAGTTCGCCGAGGGGGAGGAGGCCGTGCTCTTCCTCGCTCCGACCCAGGACGGGACCTACCGTCTCGTCCACCTGATGCTCGGCGCCTTCCGCGAGCGCCGGACCGCCACCGGCCGGGTCGCTCTCCGCGACCTCTCGGAGGCCAGCGAGGTGACCGCGAAAGGCGTCTCCGAGGGCGGAGCCGACGTGATCCGCGATTTCGACCGCTTCTCGGACTGGGTGGCCGACCGCGCGGCGGGTATCCGGAGAGAGAGAGACTACGTCGTCGGCACCCAGGGCGGGGGGACGCTCGGCTCCGCGATCGAGCCCTTCAGTCTGATGACTTCGAGCCGGGGCAACAACATCCGCTGGTTCCGCTTCGACCAGAGCCAGAGCGTGGTGTGGCGGGTCCACAACGGCAGCCAGCCCGGGCTCTCCCTGGACGCCACCATCGACGCCTTCAAGGTGGCCCTGAACGCCTGGGTGTCCGATCCGGTGACCAACATCAATCTCGTCTACGGGGGCACGACCGACGCCGCGGCCGGATTCTCGGGCTCGGACGAGGCCAACACGATCCTGTTCGACGATCCGTTCCGGGAGGACCCGGAAAACGCCGTCGAGGGGACCTTCGACTGCGGGACGGGCGGGGTGATCGCAATCGGCGGCCCCTACTTCTTCCTGGAGACCCGCAATTACAGGGGGAGGCCGTACCACGAGGCGGCGGAGGGCGACATCATCACCAATGACGGCACCGACTGCCTGTTCCGGAACAACCCCCGCGTGGCCGAGGAGGTGTTCGCCCACGAGCTCGGGCACACTCTGGGCCTCAGCCACTCGCGGGAGCGGGACGCCCTGATGTTCGCCCGCGCCCATGACGACGGCCGCGGCGCGCGGGTCACGGACGACGACCGGGCCGCGATCGCCTCGATCTACAGCCCGGCCGGCGCGACGGGCGGCGCCGCCCCGGCCGCTCCGGTCCGCCTCACCGGCAGGGTGACGTCGGCCACCGAGGTCACCCTCGCCTGGCGCGACAAGGCCAGGAACGAGGAGGAGTACCGGATCGAATTCAAGCGCAAGGGGGCCAGGAAGTTCCAGCAGGTCTCGACCGCGCCGGCGGACTCCACCTCGGCCGTGATCGGCGACCTCACCCGGGGCGTGACCTACCTGTTCCGGGTCCGCGCCGCGGGCAACGGAAAATTCTCGAAGTACACCAACACGGTGACGGTCCTCGTGCCCAAGAGATTCAAGGGCTGATCCTCCGTCCCCGCGACGGGGCACCCGACGGCCGGCGGCTCACCCCGCCGGCCGTTCGCTTTTGCCGGGAGACTTTCCGGAGGGCTCCGTCGCCACGATCGCGGCCACCAGGATCGCCGGGATCACCTGGAACATCAGCCGGGGGAAGCTCGACAGAACGTAGAAGCGGGTGTCCACCGGAGCCGTGAAGTAGACGTACAGGTCGAAGAGGAGCAGGAGGGCGGTGACCGCCGCGACCGGACGCACCTTTCGGGAGAAGAGGAGCGGGAGCGGCAGGAGGACGGCCCAGCCGAACCCGTGCCAGGTGGCCAGGGTGACCGTCTCCCGGAGCGCAGGCCCGATGAGCGCGGCGCGGGACGCTTCGAACACCCCCGAGTTGGTCGACTGAAGAAGCCCGTGGCGGAACGCCTGGAAGAGCCAGGGGAGGACCACGGCGGCCACCGGAATCCCGAGCCGCAGGGCCGCGCGCCAGGGGACCCGCCGCTCCGCCGCAACGTGCCGGACGAGTTGGACGAGGACGAGGATCCCCGCGAGCGGCACCCCCTCGATCTTCGACGCCGCGGCAAAGGCGGCGGCGAAGGCCACGGCCAGATCCCCCGCCGGGTCCGGCGGCCGGAGGAGGGGCGGCACGGCCGCCATCACCGCGAGCGCAATCATCCAGTCGGCCGCCCCCGCCATCCGGTGGCCGATCCCGAACGCACCCAGGACGAGGGCGAGGAGCGCCATGCCCGCCTGCAGGGAGAGGCGTTCAACCCCGGCCTGCCGGAGCACGGACCGGGCCCCGGCCAGGAGCAGGGCGAAGAAGACTCCCGACCAGAGCATCATCCCGGGCTCGGAGAATTTTCCGAAAAGCAGCGCGGTCGCGGCATAGAGCTCCGGCAGGAGGTTCGGGTAGTCGGGGTGGATCGCCCAGTTCCACGGCCGGGCGAGGAAGGCGTAATCGGTCCCCCGGACCGCCGCGAACCGCGCTCCCTTGACGCCCCAGTGATAGAAGAAGTCGGGGATCGCGATCCAGGAGGTCAGGGCGAGCAGGGTGAAGGCGGCCAGGACGAACAGGGCGATCCCGTCGCCCCAGCCCCAACCCCAGCCGAGATCGGAGGGCAGCAGCCGCGGCCCCCGCGGCAGGCGGGGCAGGAAGCGCCAGGCGAGCCCGGAGAGCCCCAGGAGGAGGGCCCCGAGCAGGACAGGGTGCCAGGGAATCCCCAGAAAATCGAGGAGCGTGAGGAGGACGTGGAAGACCACGAGCCCGGCGAGCGGCCCGGCCACCTTCAAGGGCGGCGCACCCGGTAGAGCCGGCACCCGGGCAGGCGGCGGATCAGCTCGATCCGCGGGTCCTTCACCTGAACGGCGTAGGTGACGAGGTACTGGGCGGAATCCGCGGTCCGGGAGTCCAGAAGGGGGGCGACGTCGTATTCCGGGAGGAGGTAGGCAGCCCAGCGCCAGGCGAAGAACCGGGCCCCGTCGGGCGCGGGAGACTCGAAGGCCACGACGCTGCCGGCGGGCACCGTCTCGCGCACTCCGGCGAGGCAGCGCTCCAGGCGGGCGACCTGGGGCATGCCGGCCCGCCACTCCTCGGGCCGGCCTCCGATCCGGCTCTCCCTCCGGTCATACTCCCCCACCGCCCGGCCCATCTCCGCGAGGAAGGCCAGCGCCGCCCCGGCGAGGGCGAATCCCAGGATGGTTTTCCGCAGCATCTTCTCGGCCTCGAAGCGGCGTGATTATATGCGCCGGCTCGAGACCCAGGCGAAAAACACCGCTTCAGCGTATAAATTCACGCCATGACCCTAGCCTTCCGCCCCGACGAGGCGAGCCCGCTCGTCCTCTCCGCCCTGCCCGGCCCGCGCCCCGCGGGGCTGCCGGACCTCGCCATCGACGCCCGCGACGAGATGCTGGGCTTCCTCGTCGACGCCTTCGAAGGGGACCGGGAGCGCGCCCTCTTCCAATACTTCCGCTCCGGAGGGAGCATCGCGGACGGCTTGCTCCAGATCCTCCGCTGGCGCTTCGGCGACCCCGGCCGGGCGGAGAAGCTCCTCGACTTCGCGAGCGGCTACGGCCGGGTGACGCGTTTCCTCGTCCGCGAGATCCCGCCCGAGCGCGTGTGGGTGGCGGACGTGTACGAGGGGGGCGTGCGCTTCCAGGAGGAGCGGTTCGGGGTGCACGGGATCGTCTCCACGATCCGGCCCGAGGATTTCGCCTGCGCCGGGCGCTTCGACGCCATCCTGGTCACCTCGCTCTTCACCCATCTTCCCGAGGAGCGCTTCGTGGCTTGGCTCCGGGTGCTCTGGAGCCTCCTCGCCCCGGGCGGTGTCCTGGTCTTCAGCGCCCACTCCCCCGGGCTCCTCCCGCCGGGCGCCACGATGCCCGAGAGCGGCATCCTCTTTGCGGAGCAGAGCGAAAGCGGATCGCTCGCGACCAGCGACTACGGCTCGACCTGGGTGAGCCCCGCTTTCGTGCGGCGCGCCCTCGACCGGGCGGCGGGCCCGGCCGCGGCCTCGCTCCACCGCGTGGACCGGGGGCTCAACAACTTCCAGGACCTCTACGTGGCCGTTCCCGGGGCGGACGCGGACTTCTCCGGCCTCGCCTTCCGGGGCGACCCCCTGCTCTATGTCGAGAGCTGCCGGCTCGAAGAGAACGGCCGGCGCCTCTACCTGGACGGCTGGGCCGTCCTCCGAGCCGGCTCCGCCGAGACGGTCGAGGTGCTCCTGGACGGCGAGCCCGCGGGCGCGGCCGCCATCACCGGCCCCCGCGAGGACGTGGCTGCGGCGCTCGGAGAGGAGCGCTTCGTCCGCTCGGGCTGGGACTGCTCGTTCGCCCTGCCTCCCGGCGCCTCCCGGAGCTCGTCCGTGCTCGCCCTCCGCGTGGTGGACGACCGGGGCGTAAGCCACCTGGTCCAGGCGAGCAGCGTGGACGCGGCCCTCCTCGCCGCCGCCCGGCGGAAGATCGGCCTCCTCGGCGCCGAGCTCGCCCTCGCCCACGAGCGGACCGCCGATGTCGAGGCCCGGGCGGCGGCCGCGATCGCGGCTTTGGAGGCCCGCATCGCGGCCATGGAGGCGAGCCGCTTCTGGAAGCTGCGCAACGCCTGGTTCCGAGTCAAACGCCTGCTCGGCCTCACCACGGAAACCTGATGGACGGCTGGACCGCCTCCGACCTCCTCCCCGGCCTCTGGGTGCTCCTCCTGGGCGCGGGGCTTGGCGTCGCCTTGAAGCGCTGGTACGACCCGGTGCCGCCGCGGGTGCTGGCCGTCTTCGTCCTGGTGCTCGCCGCTCTCTTGGGCAAGGTGCTCTTCGGCGGCGGCATCCTCCTCCCGCTCGACAACCTGCGGGTCTACCTCCCCTTCACCCGGCTGGCGCCCGCCGATCCACCGAGCCTGGGCCTTCAGGGGGACCTGGTGAACCAGATCGCGCCCTGGGGGCTCGAGGTCCGCCGGGCCTTGGGAGAAGGGCGCTGGCCCCTCTGGAACCGCTGGGCCGGAATCGGCATGCCGTTGATGGGCGATCCGCAGACCCAGGCGTTCCAGCCGCTCGTGGTGGCTGCCTACCCCTTTTCCACCTGGGAGGCGGCGGGAGTCACGGCCGCGCTCCGGGTGCTCGTGGCCCTCGTCTTCCTCTTCCTCCTCCTGCGCCGCCAGGGCCTGGGCGAGCCCGCGGCGCTCGCCGGCAGTCTCGCTTTCGCAATGGGGGGGTTCCTCCTGCTCTGGCTCGGCTGGCCCATGGCCAACGGCCCGGCCCTGCTGCCGGCCGTCCTCTATGCGCTCGTCCGCGTGGACGAGTCCGGACGCGCCAGGGACCTCGTCCTCCTCTTCCTCGCGACCGCCTCCCTGCTCTTGGGCGGCCATCCCGAGACGATCGTCTATTCGCTCGCCCTGGCGGGGCTCTTCCTCCTCTCCCGCGTCCGCTCCCGAGGGCGGGAAGGCGGCGGGCGGCTCCTCGTGCGCGCCGGCCTCGCCATGGCGCTCGCGGGCGGCGCGGCGGCCCCGGTCCTCCTCCCGGTAAAGGACTACCTCCCGAAAACCGAACGGGCGGCCGTGGTCGCGTTCCAGCTCGCGCCGCTCTCCTGGGACGAGCAGTGGAAAGAGATCCGGGACCCCGAGGAGACCGCGATCTGGCAGAAGCACGTGGTCCAGAGGCTGGTGACCGTCGTGGCTCCTCGGGCGTACGGCGACCACGGCGTCTACTGGGGGCGCGGCAACGTCATCGAGGACGCGAGCGGCTTCGCCGGCTCGGCGGCCCTGCTGGCCGCCGCGGTCGCCCTGCTCTCCCTCGGGAGGCGGGACCGGTTCCCCCAGGAGAGGCTGATCGGCCTGGCGCTCCTGGGGTCCCTCCTCCTCCTTGCCCAGCCTCCCGCCGTCACCCGGCTCCTGGGGCAGCTTCCCCTGATCGGCCCCACGGCCATCCACCAGAACCATCGCCTGCTCCTGATCATCTCTCTCTGTACCGCCTGGCTCGCCGCCTGCGAGCTCGAGCGCCGGGTTCGCGGCCAGGGCTCCCGCTCTACGGTCCTCGCCGCCGCGCTGATCCTCGCCGGGCTGGTGACCTGGGGATATCTCGCCCACCCCCACCCGACCGAGCCGGAGATCCTGGCCGCTCCCCGGAGCCGCCTCCTCGCGATCCACCTGGGCACGCTCGCCGGGGCCGCGGCGCTCCTCGCCCTGAGGTTCCAGGGAAAGGCGGCTCGGGCTCTCCCCTGGGTGTTCTGCGGGCTTGTCTCCGCCGAGCTCTTCGCCGTCCACGCCCCGGCGCTCCCCCCGGCTCCCCGGCGCCTCGCGTATCCTGTCACTGCGCCGATCGCGTTCCTTCAAAAGCACCTGGGGCATGACCGCTTCGTCGGCCTGGGCCGGTCGGTCTTCCATCCCAACCATCCCCTGGTCTACGGCTTGAATGACCTGCGGATCGACAACCCGTCGCTTCCGGCCGACTACGCCCGGCTCTCCTGGCCCGTCCG
Organism: Thermoanaerobaculia bacterium; assembly: GCA_035462575.1. Taxonomy (GTDB): domain Bacteria; phylum Acidobacteriota; class Thermoanaerobaculia; order Multivoradales; family UBA5704; genus DATARR01. The sequence continues at coordinate 11,251 of DATHUD010000448.1, forward strand.
CCAGAAGCCGCGCCTCCTCTTCGCCCGCCCCGGCCACCCGCTCTACGACTTCCTGGGAGTCCGCTACGTGATGACGCGCCCCGGTGTGAAGCTCCCCTTCCGCCTTGCGTTCCGCCATCCCGACGCCTGGATCTGGGAGCGCCCCCGGCCGCTGCCGCGGCTCTTCCTGCCGGTCCGGACCACCCTCTTCCGGGGTGGCTCCTGGATGAAATGGGTGGAAGAGAACCCCGACTTCTCCCGCCACGCTCTGGTCGCGGAGAGCGACGCGCGGCGGCGCAAGTGGCGGGCGCGCCAGCCGCGGGCCTCGAGCCTCGAGCTCTCCTTCCCGGACCCGGCGAGGGTGAGCGCCGCGGCGCACCTGACCGAGCGGCGGCTCCTCGCCTCCAGCATCTATCAGGACGGCCACTGGCGTCTGCTCGTGGACGGGGAGCGGCAGCCGGCCATGCTCGCGAACGGCCCCCTCGTGGCCGGCTGGCTCCCGCCGGGCGAGCGGCGGATCGAGATCCTGTACCGGCCGGGCGTCTTCGTCCTCGGCTGCGGGATCGCGGCCCTGGCGCTCGCCGCGGCGGCGATCTGGTGGGTCCCGCCGCCCAGGAGTAGGGTATCCTCCCAGACATGATCACGATGGCCGCTCCGCCGGAAGTTCTCGCGGAAGCGGAACGCTCCTTGCAGGTCCACGGCCGTGTCGTGCTGTGCCAGATCGTGCGCGCCGAAGGGTCGACCCCCGGCAAGGTCGGGTGGAAGCTCCTGGCGCGGCCGGACGGCACGTTCCACGGCAACCTGGGCGGCGGCGCCTTCGAGGGCCTGGTGATGGCCGACGCCCTGGACAAGCTCGCGGGCGGCGGCGACTCGGAGATCAAGCGCTACTACCTGACCGAAGAGGCCGTCCGGGGCGAGGCCACGGGGATGGTCTGCGGCGGCATGGCCGAGGTCTTCCTCGAGGTGATGGTGGCCGCGCCCGTGATGGCGATCTGCGGCGGCGGCCCCGTGGGGCAGGCGCTCGCCCGGGCCGGCGCCCTGGCGGGATTCGAAGCCTTCGTGGCGGACGACCGCGAGGAGTTCCGGCGCCCCGAGCTGTTCCCGGCCGGCTCCCGCGTGACCCGGGTGACGCGGGACTACGGGGAGGAGCTCCTGGAGCCGGTTCGGCACCGGGACCTCTACGTGGCGATCGTCACCCGCTGCTGGGAGACGGACACGGCGGCGCTCGCCGCGGTGCTCCGCCAGGCCCCGGAGCGCCTCCGCTACCTGGGGCTCATGGGCAGCCGGAGGAAGATCGCGCGCGTGAAAGACGAGGTTCGAGCCCTGGGGCTCGACCTTTCGAAAGTGAAGCTTCATGCTCCGATCGGACTGCCGATCGGCGGCGACAGCCCGGGCGAGATCGCGATCGCGATCGTGGCCGAGATGATGACGATCCGTTATGAAAAGGTTTTTGATGCGTAACCGGTTCTTGTTCTGCTTCTGGCTCCTGGTGCTCCTGGCGGTCCCCGCGGCCGCTGCTGAATGGCAGATCCTGCCGCTCTGGGGCGGGGACGTGCGGTCCCTCGCCATCCATCCGGACGACCCCGACCTGGTCCTGGCCGGGACCTCGGGAGGACATCTCTACGTCTCGAAAAACGGCGGCCGGACCTGGACCGACGCCGGCCTGCACCTCCCTTTCCCGGGCTGGGTCGTGAGCGACCTCCGGTTCGATCCCAACCAATCGGGCCGGCTCTGGGCCGCGCTGCGCGGCGTCTGGGGGGGCGGCCACGTGGCCTCGTCGGACGACCTGGGCAAGACCTGGATCTCCCGGGTCAAGGCGGGGTTGCCGAACGAGCCGGTCTACACCCTGGCGCTCGTGCCGGGCCGCGAGGGGCACCTCTACGCCGGCACCATCTCCGGCGTCTACGGCACCGGCGATGGCGGCGACACCTGGCGCCAGCTCACCGGCGACCTGGCCGACGTCCAGAAGGTCACGAGCCTTCTCGTCGACGCCGACCAGCCGGACACGGTGATCGCCGGCACCTGGCGCCGCGCCTACCGGAGCGACGACCGGGGCAAGACCTGGACCGGGATCTTCGAGGGGATGGTGCTCGACTCGGAGGTCTTCACCCTGACCCCGATCCCGGGGAAACCGGGCGAGATCTGGGCCACCACCTGCGGCTGGGTCTACCAGACCCAGGACCTCGGCGGAAAGTGGGTCCGCTTCAAGGACGGCTTCGAAGAGCGCCGCACCCCGAGCTTCGCCGCCCTGCCCGACGGACGCCTCCTGGCCGGCACCGTCGCCGGCCTCCACGTCTCGGACGACGGCGGCAAGAAGTGGAAGCGGGCGGGAGATCCCGGGATCTCCATCAACGAGATCGCGTTCCACCCGAAGCGCCCGGAGCGGGTGCTCCTCGCAACCGAGGGCGCGGGCGTCTGGCTCTCCGAGGACGGCGGCACCACGATGCGCCCCTCGGCCGGCGGCATGACGAACACCCGCGTCTCGACGCTCGCCAAGGTCAACGGCGAGCTGCTGGTGGGCCTCTCCCACGCGGGACCGTTCTCGGGCCTCCACCTCTCGAGAGACGGCGGCCAGACCTTCGGCGACCTGTCGTTCCTCCCCACCGTGCTCGACGTCGCCGTCCACTCCGGGCGGATCTTCGCGGCCACCGAGGGCGGGATCTTCGAGCGCCGCGGCGCCGGCTGGCACTGGGTGCGGGATCTGGGAGTGGGCCGGGTCGAGCAGCTCCTGGCCGGCCCCACCTTGGTCGCGCGCACGCCCTCGGCGCTCTACGACTTCCGCGGCAAGACCTTCGTCAAGCGCGAGTTCAAGCACGGCGCCCCGCGCTCTGCCGCCTTCTACGACGACGCCCTCTGGGTGACCGATCTCGCCGGGGCCTACCGCCTGACCGCGAAGACCAACGACACCATCCCCGTCCCCGCGCCGGGAGGCCGCCTCCTCCCGCTGGCCGACCAGCTCCTCCTCTGGGGCCCCGCCGGCACCTGGATCCGCACCGGGGTGGAGGGCGAGTGGCAGGAGGTCACGAAAGAGCCCTCCCGCGTCCTCCCGACCGGCGACGCCCGCTGGTCCGCCCTCATGGTGAGCGGCGAAACCGTGCGCCTCTTCGACAAAGAGACCCGCAAGTTCGAGAAGATCGACGTCCCCGTCCCCGCCCGCGACATCTCGTCCGCCCTGGTCATGGACGGCAAGCTCTTCGTGGGGACGTCGGGGTACGGGGTGCTGGTCAAGGTGCTCGGGGCGAGTTAGACTCTTCCTGACGTTACGGACGGCGTTCCGGTGTCGCGGATCGAGGGAATGAATGAAGACTTTCCGCAATTCTCTCCCTGAAGCCTCTCCTTGGAGGAGCGCACCGGCCGTCCTGTCGACCAGAGGAGTCGGGCGCCATTCGCGAGATACCACGACGCAGCCAGAGGCTCAGGGAGATCTTTCGCCGGCTCGCATACCGTTTCCCGGTCTCGTCCGGAGAGGAGGCTCTCCGAGCCCTGTCGGACACGATCAACGAGGTAGAGGACGAGCTGACTGCGATTCCGTACAATCCGGAGAAGTGGCGCGAGGATGGACGGTTGTATCCGCCACAGCTCGACAGCCGTCACCCGATTCCCGGACACGAAGACGTGACTCGCTTCCGCTCCAGAGACCACAACACCTTCATCCGGGACAACGGCGCCATCGAGATTGTAGGGATCACAAAGGGGCAGACGGAGTTCAAGGCTCCGGGAACTGACGGCAAAGGAGTCTGGGAATGAACGGCATTCAGTCGCTGATCGAAATCCTCCAAGCTCAGGATCCCGACCTGGAGCTTGAGCTGGATCCTCCCGTAGATCCCCGCGCGCCGTGGTGGCTGGATATCAAGCGAGGCGGCCAGCGGGTTGTTGTCATAGAGTGGAGACCTGCCCAGGGGTTCGGCGTGTCGCTGACAGACAATAGCGACCCGCTCTCCGGCCTTTTCTCAGGACCGGACGAGGTCTTTGAGGAGGTGGAGGCTGCCGGGCACCATGTCCTGGAGCTTCTCGGCATCGAGGAGAGGGGGGCCTCGCCTCTACGGCGCGCGGCTCTCGGTTAGAGCCCCCTACTCCCCGCCCTTGATCCCCGCCTTCTTCGCGTAGTACCGGAACGAGCGGAAGCTCATCCCCAGAAGCTCCGCGGCCTGGGTTTGGACGCCGCTCGTGCGCTCCAGGGCCTGCACCATGAGCTGGGCGCGGATGTCTTCCAGGTAGGCTTCGAGGTCGAGCCCCTCGTCCGGGAGCTGGATCAGGTCGGGGTGCGTTCTCCGGTTGGTCAGGAGGTGGACGGGGAGGTCCCGGGTGGTGATGGTCTCGGAGTGGGAGAGGGCGAGCGCCCTCTCGATCACGTTTTCGAGCTCGCGGACGTTGCCCGGCCAGTCGTAGCTCTCGAGCATCTGGATCGCCTCGATCGAGATCTGCCGGGCCGGCAGGTCCATCTCGCGGCAGTACTTCTGGAGGAAGAACTCGACGAGCAGCGGGATGTCCTCCCGCCGCTGCCTGAGCGGCGGCAGGTGGATGGGCAGGACGTTGATCCGGTAGTAGAGGTCCTCCCGGAAATCCCCGCTCTGGATGCGGGCTTCGAGGTCCTGATTGGTCGCGGCGATGATCCGCACGTCGACCGGCTCTTCCTCATTGCCGCCCACCTTGCGCACGATCTTTTCCTGAATGGCGCGCAGGAGCTTCACCTGCATCGAGGGGGTCATCTCGCCGATCTCGTCCAGGAAGATCGTGCCCCGGTCGGCCTCCTGGAAGAGCCCCTTCTTGTCGCGCACGGCGCCGGTGAAGGCGCCGCGCTCGTGGCCGAAGAGCTCGCTTTCGAGCAGGTTTTCAGGCAGCGCTCCGCAGTTGATCGAAAGGAACCGCCGCGAGGCCCGGGAGCTCGCGAAGTGGATGGCGCGGGCGATCAGCTCCTTGCCCGTGCCGCTCTCGCCGTGGACCAGGACCGTCGAGGTGGTGCGGGCGATCCGCTCGATCAGCGAGAAGATCGCCTGCATCCGCGAGCTCTTGCCGATGATGTTGTTGAACGTGTACTTCTGCTCCAGCTCCCGGCGCAGGTAGACGTTCTCGCTGGCGAGCTGCGAGCTCTCCAGGGCCTTCTGCGCGACGATCTTCAGCTCCTCGACGTCGAAGGGCTTGGAGACGTAGTCGGCCGCCCCCAGCTTCATGGCCTCGATCGCCGACTTGGTCGAGGTGTACGCCGTCATCATGACCACGGCCGTGTTGTGGCTGCCGTTGGACTTGATGTCCTTCAGAAGGTCGAGCCCGCTGCCGTCGGGCATCAGGATGTCGCAGAGGACGAGGTCGTAGCTGCCGCGCTCGAGGGCCCGGCGGGCGTCCTCGACCGAGACGGCGGTCTC
>DATHUD010000449.1:0-18054 GCA_035462575.1 Thermoanaerobaculia bacterium
TCTCCGGGGCGTAGCGGCGGTGTGGCACGACGTAGGCCGCCAGGCGCACGTCCCCGGGGGCCTCCTCGCGCGCCGCCACGACCGCCTCGGCGACCCCCGGGTGCTCCGAGAGCACCGCCTCGATCTCCTGACGCTCGATGCGGTAGCCCCGGACCTTCACCTGGAGGTCGATGCGGCCGAGGAACTCGAGGGTCCCTTCGGGGCGGTGCCGCACCGCGTCTCCGGTGCGGTAGGCGCGGGCCCCGGGAGCACCCCAGGGATCGGGGATGAACTTGCCGGCGGAGAGCTCCGGGCGTCCCAGATAGCCGCGGCCGACGCCCTCTCCGCCGATCACCAGCTCCCCGGGCCTCCCCGGGGGCACCGGCTGCAGCCGCTCGTCGAGGACGTAGACCCGGACGTTGGCGAGGGGAGCGCCGATCGTGGGGGCCGGCCCGGCCACGCGGCAGGCCGTGGTGTCCACCGTGCACTCCGTCGGTCCGTAGACGTTCCAGAAGGCGACCGGAGCGCCGGCCAGACGCTCCCAGAGCCCGGCGTCGATCGCCTCGCCGCCGATGAGCGCGAGGCGGAGCGCGAGCCCGGGACGCTCCAGGAGTCCCGCTCCGAGGAGCAGCCGGAGCTGCGAGGGGGTGCAGTCGAGCACCTCGACACGCTGCCGCTCGAGGAAGGCCAGAAACGCTTCGGGATCGGCGCGGACCTCGTCCGGCACCGGATGGAGCGAGCGGCCGAGGAGGAGCTGGACCACCTGCTTGATCGAGGCGTCGAAGGCGAGCGGTGCGTTCACGCTCACCCGCAAACCCGCGGGAAGGCCGGCGTAGACCGAGTGGGCGAGGGCGGTCACCAGGTTGACCGCCCCGCGGTGCCGGAGCAGGGTGCCCTTGGGGCGACCGGTCGATCCGGAGGTGAAGATGACATAGGCCAGCGCCTCGGGATCGACCTCGGCGCTCGGCCCGGCCGCGCTCTCGGCCGCCACGGCGGCGGCCACTTCCGGATCGTCCAGGACGAGGACCGGGAGCCCCCCCGCGGGCAGCAGGGGGACGAGGCGCCGGTGGGCCAGGATCTGCGGCGCCCCGGCGCCGCGCACCTCGTCGAGCAGGAGGGCCAGCCGCTCCTGCGGCTGCAGCGGGTCCAAGGGGACGAAAGCCCCGCCCGCCTTGAGGACGCCCAGCAACGCGACAACCAAGTCGACCGAGCGCTCCAGGGCGAGCACGACCAGGCTCCCTGCCCCGACGCCACGCCGCTTCAGGCAGCGCGCCAGCCGCTGCGCCCGGGCATCGAGCGCGGCGAAGCTCAGCTCCTCGCCGCCGAAGGAGACGGCGAGAGCGTCCGGCGTCCGCCGCGCCTGGGCCTCGAAGAGACGGTGGAAAGAGAGCTCCGCCGGCAACCCGGCAACCGGGCCCTGCCACTCCCCAAGCAGGCGCCGGCGCGCGCCGGGCCCCAGGAGGTCGAGCTCTCCCACCGGGAGGCCGGGAGCGGCCGCGGCGCTCGCCAGAAGGACCTCCAGCCCCTCGGCCAGACGCTCGACGCTCTCGCCTTGCCAGCGCGCGGAGTCGTAGCCGAGTGTGAGGACCAGAGAGCCTTCGGTCCGCACCGCCGCCAGCTCGAGCGGGAGGCGGTCGAGGCGGACGCTCTCGGCGTAGCGGGAGAAGCGCACCGCTCCACCAGCACCGATCTCGGAAGCCGGCTCCTCATAGGAGAACCCGAGCGGCCAGGACGGCACCTCGGACGGGACGTCGCGCCAGGAGAAGTACTCCTCCCAGGTCTCGCCCTCCCGCACCTGTTCGGCCACCTGCCGCAGCAGCCGCGCGAACGGCTCCTCCAGGCCGACTTCGAGGCGCACCGGCAGAAGCTTGGCAAAGGGGCCCAGGGCGCCCGCCAGATCGGCGTACTTGCGCCCGGGATCGAGGCGCCCCACCAGGAGGTCCGGCCCTTCCGAATAGCGCCTCAGGAGGGCGAGCCAGCCGGCCAGGAGCACGTGCTCCGGCAGCACGCCGTGCCCGGCGGCCAGCCGTTCGAGGGCCGCGGCGAGCGGCGCGGCGAGCGGCCGCACGAGCGAGCCCGGTTCCAGGGTCCGGCCGCCACCCGGGGCCGCTGCGAGAAACGCCGGCAAGGCCGGGACGCCGCCCGCGAGGAGGCGGCGCCAGTAGTCCCGCCCCTCCCGTCCCTCCTCCGAGGACAGCAGGTCGTGCTGCCATTCCGAGGTGTCGACGTACTGCACCGGAGCGTCGTCCGGCTCGCCGCTGCCGACGCAGGCGCGGGCCAGCTCTTCCACGAGATTGCGCAGCGAGCGCAGATCGCCCCACAAGGGCAGGGACGTGACGGCCAGCACGGCGCGGTCCGGCGCCAGAAGGATCAGGACGAAGCGCACTGCCGGCCCCTCTTCGGGATCGAAGGCGGCGCCGCGCTCGCGGGCCAGGATCTCCTCGACCGCGTGAGCCTCCACGGCCTCGTCCAGGCCGCGGAGGTCGATCTCCTCGTATCCGGGAGCGAGCTCCTCGCGGATGGCCTGGATGGGGACCTCCATCCCCTCCAGGCGGGGGAAGACCGTGCGCAGGATCTCGTGGCGCTCCGCCACGGCGGCCACGGCGCGGCGCAGGAGGCCGGTGTCGAGCTCTCCGGTGAGGAGGAAAGCGGCCTGTACATGGCAGGGCACCCCCTCGCGCAGCAGGAGCGAGAGCCTCTCCTGCTGAGGCGAAAGGCGGAAGCCTTCGAGAACCGGGGCCGTCATCCTTCTCTCCTCACGCTCGTGCGTCCGGTCCGCTTCAGCCGCGCGAGGTTGGCGGCTTCGCGCTCCCGGCGGCGCCGCTCCTCCTCGTCGCGGGCGGCCGCGGAGACCAGATCCAGATCCTTGAGACGCGTCTGCGGCGCCGCCGCAGCGCTCGCCAGCAGCACGGCGAAGCTCGCATGGAGGCCTGAGATGGTCGCGGCCTCGAACAGGTCGGTGCTGTAGGTCCAGTTGGAGGCCAGCCTCCCCTCCTCCTCCCACATCCAGACGGTCAAGTCGAAGCGGGCTGCGTCGGACTCGACCGGGATCGTCGTGAGCGTCACGCCGGGCAGGGAGAGCTCGTACGGGGGGGCGTTCTGGACGCCGAAGGCCACCCGGAAGAGGGGCGCCGGATCGGCACCGCGCTCGGGCTGGACCTCCTCGACCAGCTTGTCGAACGGCAGGTCCTGATGGGTGTAGGCGCCCAGCGCGGCCTCGCGCACCCGGGCGAGGATCTCCAGGAAGGAGGGGTTGCCGGAGAGGCCGGTGCGTAGCGGCAGCATGTTGATGAAAAAGCCGATGAGCCCCTCCGTCTCTACCCGGTTGCGGCCGGCGATCGCCGTGCCCACGATCAGGTCCTCCTGCCCGCTGACGCGGGCCAGCAGGGCCTTGAAGCCGGCGAGCAGGGTGATGAACAGGGTCGCACCCTGGGCGCGGGCGAGCGCGGCGACGGAAGCGGAGAGGTCCTCCGGAAGCCGGAAGGTGCTCCGGCGGCCGCGGTAGGTGGGGGGCCCGGAGCGCCGGCGGTCGACCGGCAGCTCCAGCCGGGGAAGCGGGCTGCCGAGGCGCTGCCGCCAGTAGCTCAGGTGGGCCGCCAGCACCTCCCCCTGCAGCCAGTGGCGCTGCCAGTGGCCGAAATCCGCATACTGCACCGGCAGCTCCGGCAACGGGGAGGGGCGCCGCTCCAGGAACGCCTGGTAGAGCGCTCCGACCTCGCGGACGAGGATCCCCATGGACCACGCATCGCACACGATGTGGTGCATGCTGAACAGGAGGGCACACCGCTCCGGCCCGAGGTCCACGAGCGTCACCCGCAGCAGCGGGGCCGAGGCCAGGTCGAACCGCCGCAGCGCATCCGCGGCCGCGAGCCGGCCCACCTCCTCCTCCGCCGCGGGCGCGGGCAGGCCGGAGAGGTCGACTCGCGGGAGAGCGATCGGCACGGAGGGCAGGATCCGCTGGACCGGCCGGCCGTCCACCGCCGGGAAGCCGGTGCGCAGCACCTCGTGCCGGCGCACCACCTCGGCCAGGGTCCGCTCCAGCACGGCCGCGTCCAGAGGCCCCTCCACCCGGAGGGCCCGGTGGGAGGTGTAGAACGTCTCCCCCGGCTGGAGCTGGTCGATGAACCAGAGGCGCTGCTGGGCGAAGGACAGGGGGAGCTCCCCGCCCCGGGGCACCGGCGTGACCGGCGGAGCGAGCAGGCCGTCCGAGGCGCGCATCGCCTCTTCGGCACGCCGCGCCAGGCCGGCGACGGTGGGGGACTCGAAAAGCGCGCGAAGCGGCAGCTCCACCTCGAAAACCTCCCGCACGCGCGACATGAGCTGTGTGGCGAGCAGCGAGTGGCCGCCGAGCTCGAAGAAGTCCGAGTCCGCGCCCACCCGCTCGGTTCCCAGGACCTCCGCCCACAGGGGCGCCATCATCGCCTCGAACGGGGTGCTGAGCTCGGCCAGCGCCGGGGCGTCCGCCGCCTCGCCGGGGGGCGGCAGGGCCGCCCGGTCCACCTTGCCGTTGCGGGTGAGCGGCAGCTCCTCGAGCAGCACGTAGGCGCTGGGGAGCATCGCCTCGGGGAGGCGGGCCCGGGCCAGCTCCCGGAGCTCGCCGAGGTCGACCTCCGCCGCGGCCCGCTCCAGGGGCGCCGCCGCCTCGGCCTCGCCGATCTCCTCGCCCGGGACCCCGGCGCGCACCGCGTAGAGGTTGTGGCGGTCCGTGCCCACCAGGAGCTCGTCCTGCTCGGCGGTCACCGCAAAGCCCATCGATTCGAGGAGAGAGGTGATGGCGGCCAGCCGCCCTTCGCTCGCGGTCCCCGGGGCGTCGTGGACCTCCATGACGACCTGCCGGATCCTGGGCCAGTCGGCCGCGTCGATCCCCCGCAGCACATCCATCTCCGCCCGCTGGACGTCCACCTTGAGCAGGTCCACGCGCTCGATCCCCTGCTCGCGCAGGACATCCGAAAGGCGGCGCAGGGGCACCTCCTGGAGCTCCCCCTGGAACCTCCCCTCCAGGAGCTCGTCGGCGTGCTCGAGCAGGGCCGCGGCGTCGCCCTCGACACCCTGGGCGCGGGCGTTTTCCAGGAAGCGCTTGACGACCTGGATCTCCCCTTCCGGATCGGCGCTCTCGCTGCGGCCGGACATCATGGTGTAGCGCGGGTAGAAGACGAACTCCTCCCGCCGCTCGCGGTCCGCGAGGCCGAACGGGAAGAGCCGGGCGCCCGGCGCATAGAGCCCGGTGTTGGCCTGGAGCGTCTCGAAGAGGGCCGGCAGCGGCTCGAAGGCGAGGATCGTCGCCGCCGGCCGGTGGCGGGCCACGAAGAGGGAGAACATGCCGATGTTGGCGCCGACGTCCAGGACCACGGGCGCCTCCGGGAACCGCACGCCCCCCTTGGCGTAGCAGGCCTTCTCGAAGATCTCGCGGAAGAGGTAGTCGGTCTCGTTGCGGTTCTCCTCGGCCACGGCCATGCCGTTGGGCAGGCGGTGGCGGCGGCGGCCACCGAGCGCGGCCTGGCGCCTCTGCGGCACCACGTAGGCCACCAGCCGGCGGTTTCCGGGCTGGTCCTCCCGCGCCACCACCACGGCGGCGTCCACCGCCGGGTGCTCCGAGAGGACCGCCTCGATCTCCCCCGGCTCGATGCGGTAGCCGCGGAGCTTGATCTGCTGGTCCACCCGGCCGAGAAACTCGAGGATGCCGCCGGGCAGATAGCGGACGCGGTCGCCGGTGCGGTAGAGCCGCGCTCCCCGCTCGCCCGAGAAGGGGTCGGGCACGAACCGCTCGGCGGTGAGGTCGGGCCTCCGGGCATACCCCCGGGCCAGCCCGGCGCCGCCGATGAGCAGCTCCCCCGAAGCCCCCTCGGGCACCGGCCGCAGCCGTGCGTCGAGCCCGTAGACCCGCACGTTCGCGAGCGGCCGTCCGAGAGCGGGGGCTCCCGGCGCGATCCGGCAGGCCGTGGTGTCGACCGTGCACTCCGTGGGGCCGTAGACGTTGTAGAACCGCCGCTCGGGGTCGGCGGCGAGCGCCTCCCACAGCGCCGGATCGATCGCCTCCCCGCCCACCAGCACACGGCGTGGCGCGCCCGGGCCCGCGAGGCCGGCGTCGAGCAGCAGCCGGAGCTGGGTGGGGGTGCAGTCGAGGACGTCCACCTCCCGTTCGCGCAGGAAGGCGAGGAGGGCCCGGCCGTCGGCCCGGATCTCCTCGGGCACCACGCAGAGGGCGTGCCCCCGGGCGAGTTGGACGAGCTGCTTGATCGAGGCGTCGAACGACAGCGGCGCATTGAGGCTCACCCGCAGCGGCCCCTCCGCTCCTTCGTAGACCGCCTCTCCCAAGGCGTGAAGGAGGTTCACCAGCGAGCCGTGGCGCACCAGCACGCCTTTGGGCCGGCCGGTGGAGCCGGAGGTGAAGATGACGTAGGCGAGGTCGTCGGGATCGACGTCGACCCCGCGCCGACCGCCGTCCTCGCGGGCGATCGCCGCCGCGTCCTCGCCGCGGTCGAGGACCACCACCGGGGCGCTCCCGGGAGGAACCGCCGGCAGGTAGCGCTGCAGGGTGACCACGGCCCGCGCCTCCACTTCCTCGAGCACGAACCGCAGGCGCTCCCGGGGTTGGGTGGGATCCAGGGGGACGAAGGCCGCGCCCCCCTTCAAGGCGGCCAGGGCCGCCACCACCAGCTCCGCCGAGCGGTCGAAGCAGAGCGCCACCCGCGAGCCGCGCTCTACGCCCAGCCGCCGCAGGTAGCCCGCGAGCCGGCTCGCCCGCCGATCGAGCTCGCAAAAGGAGAGCTCAGAAGAGCCGTCCACCACCGCCGCGGCCTCCGGAGAGCGCTCGGCCTCACGCTCCACCAGGCGGTGGAACGGCCCCTCCCAGGGCACCTCGCGGGCGGTGTGGTTCCACTCCACGAGCACCCTCTCCCGCTCGGCCGGGCTCAAGACCTCGAGGTCGCCCAGAGGGAGGTCCGGGTGCTCCAGGGCCCCGCGCAGCAGGGTCGAGAAGCGCTCCAGCAGGAGCCCGGCATCGGCGCCGGTGAAGAAAGCGGGATCGTAATGGAGCTCGAAGGCGAGGGCCCCTTCGCGGGCCACCACCGACAGCCGCACCCGGAAGCGGTCGAGGACCGCCCCCTCGCGCAGCCGGCGCAAGCGCACCCCCGCAGCCACCCGGTCCGCCGGAATCTCCCGGAAATCGAAGAGGACCGGGATGGAGCCCCCGAAGGTCTCGGGATCGAACGACTGCTGGTGGGCCGCCGCCTCCCGCCAGGCCTTGCCCACCTCGTGGACCGCGCCATGGAGCCCGAAGCGCTCCTCGAGGACGGAGCGCACCGGGACGTAGCGGGCAAAGGGCCCCAAAGCTCCGCGGAGCGGCTCCAGGGGACGGCCGTCCACCAGCGCTCCGGCCGTGACGTCGGAGCGTCCGCCGAGGCGGCGGATCAGAGCACACCAGGAGGCGAGGAAAACCGTGGCGAGGGACTCCCCGGCCGCCGCGGCCAACCCGCCGGCCGCCGCGGCCAGCTCCGCGGGCACTGGGCGCACGAGGGTCTCGGGGTGGAAGCCGGCGCTCTGCCGGCCGCCGTTCTGATAGGGAGCCAGAGGATCGGTGGAGCCTTCCGCTCCGGCGCCGGCCGTCCACCAGGCGCGCCCGGCCTCGGCCTCCTCGGCGAGCGAGCCCTGCCACTCCGAGAAGTCGGCGTACTGCACGGGATCGCCGTCCGGCTCGCCGCCGTCCACCCGGCGCGCATAGGACCGGGCGATCTGGTCGAGGACGTTGTCGAGCGTCAGCGGATCGGCCACCAGGGCCGACAGCGAGATCAGGAGGGCCCGGTGGCCGCCGTCCAGGTGCAGCAGGACGAAGCGCGCCAGCGGCCCCGCCACGGGATCGAACGGACGGAGGCGCTCGGCGGCGAGCTCGCGGGCGACCGCACCCGCCGCATCCTCACCCTCCCCGGCCCACGCCTCCCGGAGGTCCGGCCCGGCGGGCTCGCCGATCACCTGGAGAGGGACCTCCACCCCGGGAAGAGTCTGGAGCGTGGTCCGCAGGATCTCATTGCGCTCCAGAAGCTCTCGGAGCGCCTCCCGCAAGGCTCCCTCGTCCATCTCCCCCAGGAAGAGCGCCGCCCCGAAGACCCGGCCCTCGACCCCTTCCCGCCACAGCCTCCACAGGTGGTGCTGCTGCGCAGAGACGCGAAAACCCTCGATCGTCGCCTGCATGGCCTTCAACCGTTCGCGACCTGGTCCCAGTCGACCGGGTCCGCCATGGCGACCACGGTCTTGCGCGCCCCTTCGAAGGGCTGCCGGCCGTGGGCGACCGAGATGTTGTCCAGCAGCAGGACGTCGCCCTGCCGCCACGGGAAGACGACGGTCTCCCGGTGGTAGGCGTCCCGCAGGTGCTCCATCACCTCGGGCTCGATCCGCGCTCCGTCGCCGTAGAAGGTGTTGTTCGGCAGATCCTCCTCGCTGAACTCCGCCAGCAGGGCGTCGCGTACGCCTGGCACCAGCGTCGAGACATGGAAGAAGGTGAGATGGTTGAACCAGCAGAGGTCGCCGGTCCGCGGATGGCGGGCGACGACACGCCGGGTCTGCGAGGTGCGCAAGCGGCGGCCCGCGTCCTTCCATTCGAGCTCGATCCGGTTGTCGCGGCAGTAGCGCTCGACGGCCGCCGCGTCGTCGGTCTGGAAGGCCTCCTGCCAGGTCAGGCCGAAGCCGTCGCCGAAGTTGCGGACGTAGCGGTAGCCGCGGTCGATGAAGCGCTGGCGGACCTCCGGATCGATGCGCTCGAAGATCTTCCGGTTGTCCGCGATCGGGGTCTCCCCGCCCGCGGCCGCCGCAATGACGCAGAAGAAGCTGATCACGGCCGGAAAGCGCAGGTTGTAGGACTGCTCGTTGTGCAGGAAGATCGGGTACTGGGGCGGGTAGTCGGTCGACGTGTAGATCCGGCCGCTCACCTGGCTGCGCGGCGACGAGCGCTCGGTGTAGCGCAGAGGCTCGCCCGCCACGGCCTCGGCGAACTGCTCGAAGACCTCGACCGACTTCGGGTCGAAGTTGCGGAACAGGATCCCGCCGTGGCGGTGGAGCCGCTCCCGCACCCAGTCGCGGTTGTTGGCCGCCCAGCTCACCAGGTTCAGGTTTTCGGTGGACGGCTCGACGACCAGCGGCAGGGTGCCGCCGTCCTCGAGGAACGACTCTCTGACCAGGCTCTCCTGGGACAGGCGCACGGCCTGGCGCGGCCGCGAGCGGAAGCTGCTGAAGCTGGAACCTTCTGTGCTCATCCTTCGACCCCTTTCCGGTCCGTGGGCGTCTCCGCCCGCGGCAAAGCGACTCCCCGCCGACGTGTTCCGAGGAGCATTTCGACCTGACGCTTCTCGGTCTCCTTCTCCCCGGTCTCGCGCTCGGCGCGCTCGGCCTCCGTCAGCATCTCGAGACGATGAATCCTCTCTTCGGGCTGCCTTACGGCGCTCTGCAGCAGCCTCTCGTAATGACTGTGCATCCTGTATACGGACTTCTCCGTGAACCGGTCTGTTCGGTACGTCCAGGAGACCTGCAGGCCGCCCGAGGCGTCCTGCAGCACCCAGACGGTCAGGTCGAACCGCGGCGTCAGCTCCGAGGTCTCCGCGAAGCCCAGGGTGAGGCCGGGCAGCTCGAGCCGCTCCGCCGGGGCGTTCTGCAGGCCGAAGGCGACCTGGAACGGCAGGCGGTCCCGCTCGCCCAGCTCCTCGACCAGCTTCTCGAAGGGCAGATCCTGGTGGGCGAAAGCCCCGACCGCGGCCTCCCGCACCCGCGCCAGCACGTCGCGGAACCGCGGCCCGCCCGACAGGTCGGTCCGCATCACGAGCATGTTGACGAAAAAGCCGACCAGCCCTAAGGCCTCGGGACGGTCGCGGCCCGCGACCGCGGTGCCGACCGTCAGGTCGGTCGAGCCCGTGGTGCGGTGCAGGAAGACCTTGAACCCGGCCAGCAGGGCCATGAACAGGGTCACCCCCTCGCGCCGGGAGAGCTCTTCGAGCGCCGGGCGCAGCTCTGCCGCGAGCGGCAGCACGCGCCGGGCCCCGCCCGGACGCATCCCTGGAGGCGGCGCCTCCACCGGCAGGCGCAGGACCGGCAGGTCGCCGGAGAGCCGCTGTTTCCAGTAGCTCAGCCGGCGCGCCAGAACGGGCCCCGAAAGCCACGACCGCTGCCAGACCGCGTAGTCCGCGTACTGGATCGGAGGCTCCGGCAGAGCCGCAGCCCTCCTCTCGAAAAAGGCCGTATAGAAAGCGCCGATTTCGCGAATGATCACACCTGTCGACCAGCCGTCGCCGACGATATGGTGCAGGTTGTAGAGGAGATGGTGACACTCGGCGCCCAGCCGCAGCAGGGCGACCCGGAAGAGCGGCCCACGGGCGAGGTCGAAGGGCCGCGCCGCGTCCTCGGCGGCCAGCCGGCGGGCCTCCGCCTCGGGATCGGGGAGCGCGCCCAGGTCCACCTGCGGCAGCCCGAAGCGGCCGGCCGGGCTCACCCACTGGACCGGCTGTCCGTCCACCGCAGAAAAGGTGGTGCGCAGCACCGCGTGCCGCCGCACGATCTCGCCGAGGCTCGCCTCCAGGGCAGCGGCGTCGACAGGACCGGAGAGGGTCACGCGGCCCGGCCCGCTGTAGGCCGTGCTCTCCGGCTCCAGCTGGTGGAGGAACCAGAGACGCTCCTGAGAGAAGGAGAGCGGCAGGGGCTGGCCGGGTCCCCCGGCGCCCGGGGCGATCCTCTCCCAGCGCCGGGGCGCGCCCACCTCGTAGCCGAGCCGCCAGGCCAGCTCGCGGGTCGGCTCCCCCAACGACTCCTCCGAGCGGTCCTCGCGCCAGCGGTCGGCCACCGCGGCGTCCACCCGGCCGTGCCGGTGGAACTTCACATCCCCGAGCATCCGCGACTCGGCGTAGAGGCCGTCGGTCATCCGGGCCCGCGTCCCCTGGTACGGCTCGGCCATCTCCGGGCGGTAGTCGAGCTCCAGGAAGGCGCACAGCCGCCGCAGCTCCCCTTCCGGATCGCGCACCAGGTCCTCGAAGCGGACCGCGTGCTGTCGCTCCCGCGGGATTCCGGAAAGGAACGCCAGGGTGTTCTCGTAGGCGACGTTCCACAGCAGCTCGGCCAGCTCCCGGCGGCCGAACGGATGATCGGCGTGGAAGAAAATCTGATCGATCCGCGCCTCCTCGAAGGACCGCACCATCCCCAGGGGATGACGCAGCAGGTGGATGTAGCGCGGCGCCTCGAACCCCGCCTCGGCCCGCAGCAGCGCCTGCGGATCCCAGGCATAGGTCGGAGTCTTGTCGACCAGTGTGCGGCCGCCGATCCACTCCTGGAGCCGCCGGTACATGAGCCGGGTCGAGGCCCCCTCCGCCTCCAGCCTCTCCACCTCCGCCGCGGCCTCCTGCGCCGGGAGCCCCAGGGCCTCCATCACCGCCCGCACGAGCCCCTCCAGACGGAAGGCGTCGCGCCCGGGAAAGGCCCGCCGGCGCTCGCTCAAGGTGTCGAAGCCGAGCAGCTCCAGCTCCGGCGGCGCGAACAGCCGCGGATGCCCGCCCAGCATCACCCGCAGCAGCGTCGAGCCCGACCGCGGCGGCGACAGCACGAAGACCGCGGGCGGGTTCTTCGGCTCCGCCGCGAGGGCTGCCGGCAGCGGCCCCAGTCCGCGGATCGCGCGCCGCACCTCGGCCAGGCTCGCGGCGTCGACCTTCCGGCCGGCGGCGGCGCCGGCCCCCTCGCCCAGCGACGCCTCGCCCCAGAGCCGCGCCACCGCCCGCGGATACTCGCGGGCCAGCAACGCAGCCAGACCGGCCACGGTCGGCGCGTCGAAGATCGCCACCACGTGGACGATCTCCCCCAGCCTCTCCTGGAGCCGGTTGATCACGATCGCGCCCGAGATGGAGCTCCCGCCCAGGGCGAAGAAGCTGTCGTGCACGCCGAGGCTCCCGGCCGGCAGGTGGAGCACCTCGCTCCACAGCGCTGCCAGCTCGCGCTCCAGGGGGGTGCGCGGCGGCACCCGCTCGCCGGCCGCCGGAGCTGCCGGCGCCGGCAGGGCCTTGCGATCCGCCTTGCCGCTCGGCGAAAGCGGCATCGCGTCGAGAACGATGAGCACCGTGGGGAGCATGTATTCCGGCAGCCGGCGGCCTGCCCACTGACGGAGAGCGACGAGCGGCGGCGCCGGCACCCCCGGCCGCACGGTCACGTAGGCCACCAGGGCGACCGCACCCGGCCCCTCGCCCACGGCCCGCGCCAGCACCACGGCCTCCCGGACCGCCTCGTGCTCCTGGAGCGCCGACTCGATCTCGCCCAGCTCGATGCGCAACCCCCGCACCTTGACCTGGTGGTCGATCCGGCCCAGGAAGTCCACCGCCCCGTCCGGCAGCCGGCGGGCGAGGTCGCCCGTGCGATAGAGCCGGGCCCCGGGCTCTCCGGACAGCGGATCCGGCACGAACCGCTCCGCCGTGAGATCCGGACGCCCGAGATAACCCCGGCCCACCTGCACGCCGCCGATCAGCAGCTCCCCCGCCACCCCGACCGGCACCGGCTTCTGCGCGCGGTCCACCACGTGGACCTCCGTGTTCGCGACCGGCCGGCCGATCGGCACCAGGCCTCTCCCCTCCTCCCGCTTGCAGGTCCAGTGCGTGACGTCCACCGCCGCCTCGGTGGGCCCGTAGAGGTTGTGGAGCTCGACCGAAGGCAGCCGGGCGAAGAACCGGCGCTCCAGCTCCAGCGGCAGCGCCTCGCCGCTGCACACCACCCGCCGCAACGTGGCCGCGCACCCCTCCACCCCCGGCGCCTCCAGGAACGCCTGCAGCATCGAGGGCACGAAGTGGAGCGTCGTGATCCCCTCCTGCCGGACCGTCCGCACCAGATAGGCGGGATCCTGGTGCCCGCCGGGCCGCGCCATCACCAGCCGGGCCCCGGTCAGGAGCGGCCAGAAGAGCTCCCAGACCGACACGTCGAAGCCGAACGGGGTCTTCTGCAGCACCCGGTCGTCCGGGGTCAGGCCATAGCGCTCCTGCATCCAGAGCAGGCGGTTGACGATGCCGGAGTGGGCGTTCATCGTCCCCTTGGGCCATCCCGTGGAGCCCGAGGTGTAGATCACGTAGGCGAGCCCCGAGGGGTCCGGCCCGCCCGGGATCCGCTCTCCGCGCCCCGCGGCCACCCCGTCGAGCGGTACCGTCCGGGCGCCGGTTGCCGGCAGGTACGGCAACAACCCCTCCTGGGCCAACACCACCGGCGCCCCGGCATCGGCCAGCAGGAAGGTCAGGCGATCGGCCGGATAGCCCGGATCGAGCGGCAGGTAGGCGCCGCCCGCCTTGAGCACGGCGAGCAGGGCGACCACCATCTCCAGCGAGCGCTCGACGAGCACCGCCACCGGGACCTCCGGCCCCACCCCCAGCGAGCTCAGGCGCCGCGCCAGCCGGTTGGCCGCGCTGTCGAGCTCCCGGTAGGTCAGCGCCTGCCCCTCGCAGCTCACCGCCGTCGCCGCCGGCTCGCGGTCCACCCACCCCTCGATCAGCTCGTGGAGGCAGATCCCGGAGGGGTACGCCGCCGCCGTGTCGTTCCACTCCCGGAGCTGCTGCTCTTCGGCCGCGGTCAGAAGCGGCAGCTCCGAAATCCGCAGCTCGGGGTTTTCCACGGCCCGCTCGAGCATCCGGCCGAGGTGCTCGGAAAGGCGGCCGATCGTCGTCGCGTCGAACAGGTCGCGGTTGTAGCGCCAGAGGAATTCGAGCCCGCCGCCGGGCAGCTCCTGAACACTCAGCGTGGCGTCGAGCTTCGAGGTGCCGGTCTCGGTCTCCAGCCTCTCCAAGGCCAGCCCCGGCAGCTCGAGGGCCTCCCCGGGTGCGCCGTGGAAGACGAGCAGGAGCTGGAACAGGGGCGCGTGGCTCAGGCTGCGCTCCGGCGCCAGCTCCGCGACCAGCTTCTCGAAGGGGATGTCCTGGTGGGAGAAGGCCTCCAGCGCGCTCCTGCGGACCCGCGCGAGCAGCTCCCGGAAGGAGGGATCGCCCGTGAGGTCGCCGCGTAGCGCGAGGCTGTTGAGGAACAGGCCGATCAAGCCCTCCGTCTCCGGGCGCCCGCGCCCGGCCACGGGGGTCCCCACCACCAGGTCTTCGCGCCCGCCATGGCGATGGACGAGGGAGAAGAACGAGGCGAGCAGGCCGAGAAACAGGGTCGCCCCCTCGTCCCGACAGAATGCTCCGAGCGGCCGGGCGGCCGCGGCGGGGAGCGTGCGGCGCAGGTGCCGGCCCCGGTAGCGCTGCACCGCCGGCCGCGGCCGGTCCGCGGGGAGGTCTGAAAGGGCGGGCGCGCCGGCTAGGCGCTGCCGCCAGTAGGAGAGCTGGCGCTCCAAGACCTCGCCGGAAAGCCAGCTCCGCTGCCAGGCCGCGAAGTCCGCGTACTGCACCGGCAACCCGGCGAGCGGCGACGGCCGGCCCGCCGAGCCGGCCTCGTAAAGGGCCGTGAGCTCGCGGATCAGCACGCCCAGCGACCAGCCGTCGGAGACGATGTGGTGCAGAGTCACGGCCAGGGCGTGGTCCGCCGCGTCCAGGCGCAGCAGCAGGGCGCGCACCAGCGGGCCGCGGGCGAGGTCGAACGGCCGCTCCGCCTCGGCGGCCAGCCGCTCCCGGAGCTCGCCCTCCCGGCGGTCCAGCGGCAGGACGGAAAGGTCTACCCACGGCAGTTGCAGCGGCGCGCGCGGATCGATCGCCTGTATCGCTCCGTCTTCGCCGAGCGGAAAACGGGTGCGAAGCGTCTCGTGCCGGCCGACGATGTGAGTCAGGGCCGCCGCCAGGACCGCGGGGTCGAGATCCCCCTGCAGCCGCACCGCTCCAGGGACGTTGTAGGCCGAGCCGTCCGGATCGAGCCGGTCGAGGAACCAGAGCCGCTCCTGGGCGAAGGAGAGCGGGAGGGGCCGGCTCCGGTCCGCCGGGCCGATCGGCGGCAGCTCCGTCCTCCCTCCCCGCAGGGCGTCTTCGACGCGCTCCGCAAGATTCGCCACCGTCGGTGCGTCGAAGAGCGTCCGTAGCGGCAGCTCCACTCCAAGGCTCCGGCGGACCCGCGACATCACCCGGGTCGCCAGCAGGGAGTGGCCTCCCAGGTGGAAGAACGAATCCGTCCGGCCGACCGCCTCGAGCCCGAGCACCTCCGCCCAGATGCCGGCCAGCACCTCCTCGACCGGGGTCCGCGGCGGAGCGCCCGCCGGGCCGGCCTGCGGCTCCGGCAGCGCCCGCGCCAACTCCCGGCGGTCGAGCTTGCCGTTGGGGGTCCGCGGCAGCGCCGCCAGCTCCACCCAGGCGGACGGCACCATCGGCTCGGGCAGCCTCTCCGCGAGGGCGGAGCGCAGCCTCTCCGCGAGCCCCGCGTCTCCGGGGGACGACGGCACGAAGCAGGCCACCAGGCGCCTGCCTCCGGCGGCATCCTCCTGCACCAGCACCGCAGCCTCCCGGACCGCCTCCTGCTCCGCCAGCCGGGCCTCGATCTCCCCCGGCTCGATGCGGAAACCCCGGATCTTCACCTGATGGTCGATCCGGCTCAGGAAATCCAGGCTCCCGTCCGCGAGGAGCCGCACCAGGTCGCCGGTGCGGTACATCCGCCCCCCGGCCTCGCCCCCGAACGGATCGGGCACGAACCGCTCCGCCGTAAGGTCCGGCCGTCCGAGGTACCCCCGGGCGAGCCCCTCTCCGGCAAGGCAGAGCTCCCCCGGCACCCCGATCGGGAGACGGTGGAGCCGGCGGTCCACCACGGCGGCCCGGGTGCCCGGGAGCGGACGGCCGATGGACGGCCGGGCCGTCCCCCGGGGCACCTGCATCCCGGTGGAGTAGACCGTGTCCTCCGTCGGCCCGTAGAGATTGAAGACCCGCTCCACCGTGCCCAGCCCGTAGAGCGCCTCGGCCACCGCAGCGGGAAGGGCCTCGCCCGCCAGGGAAACCGTGCGGACCGTCGGCGGGAGCCCGCCCAGGCGCGCCAGCTCCGCCGCCGCGGACGGCACGGTGTTGAGCAGCCGCGCCTCGGCTCCCGCCGGCAGCCGCAGAGCCGGCACCGCCAAGGCGTCCTCCACCAGGATCACCGTGCCTCCCCAGGACAGAGGCGCGAACAGCTCGAAGACGGAGAGGTCGAAGGTCACCGAGGTGGGGGCCACCAGCCCCTGCAGATCGTCGCCGAACGTCTCGCGCGCCCAGCCGGCCAGCAGCACGGCGCTCTTGTGCGCGATCGCCACCCCCTTGGGGCGGCCCGTCGAGCCCGAGGTGTAGATCAGATAGGCCAGATTCTCCGCCGCCGCTTTGCGGTCTGCCGAGATCTCGGGCCCCGCAGCCGCCTCGAGATCTCCGGGACGGAGCCGCTCCGGGCCCTCCGGCACCCGCTCCGCCGAGGCTTCGTCGACGAGGACCCAGCGCGCTCCGCTGTCCGCCACCAGGAACGACAGGCGCTCCTCCGGATAGCGCGGATCGAGCGGCACGTAGAAGCCGCCCGCGCGCAGCACTCCCAGGAGCGACACCACCATCCCCGCCGTGCGCTGCATGGAGACGCCCACCGCCACCTCCGGACCCACTCCCAGGGCCTGCAGGCTCGCCGCCAGACGGGCGCTGCGCCACGCGAGCTCCTCGTAGGTGAGCCGCTCCTCGCCCGCCACCAGCGCCGTCGCCTCCGGCGTGAGCCGCGCCTGGCGCTCGAACAGCCCGTGGAGGGTCTCGCCCGCCGGAGCATCCCGCCGGGTCTCGGCATCCCAGGCCATGAGTTGCAGGAGCTCCGGCTCGCTGAGCAGGGATAGATCCGAGACCCGCGGCCGCGGGCCGGCGGACAGCCCACGCAGAAGGCTCGCGAAATGACCCAGCATCCGCCCGGCGGTCGCCGGGTCGAAGAGGTCGGCGTCGAGTTGCAGCGTGGCGGCGAGCCCTTCCTCAAGCCCGGCAGTCAGCAGGCTCACCTCGAACTGCGCCGAGGGGGGCGTGAGCGCGACCGACTCGAGACGGAGCCCGCCCAGATCGAGACGGGCGCCCTCCTCTCCGAGGGCGAAGGCGGCCAGAGGCGCGAGCTCCGGGACCGGCGCCTTCTGCAGGGTCAGCAGGGCCCGGAGAAGCGGTGCGCCGCCGGCTCCCGCCTGTAGGCGCTCGGAAATCCAGGGATAGGGGAAATCCTGGTGCTCGTAGGCGCCCAGAGCCGTCCGGCGGACGCGCCGGAGCCACTCCCCCACCTCTGGGTCGTCCCGGAGATCGGCCCGGAGCAGCACAGGATTGACGAAATATCCCACCAGGCCGGAGAGCCGGCCGCCTGGCACCGCCGACCGGCCGGCCGTCGGAGAGCCGACCACGAAATCGTCCTGGCCGCTGTAGCGTGCAAGGAGGGCTTGGAACCCCGCGAGGAGGACCATGAACAGCGTGCCGCCGCTCCCGCGGGCGAGGGCATGGAGGCCGTCGGCCACGGCCGGCTCCAGCCGCAGCGACCCCGAGACCGCGCGGTGGGTCGGCACGGCAGGCCGGCTCCGGTCGGCCGGCAGGTCCAGCGGCGGCACCCCGGCCAGCATCTCCCGCCAGGGCTCCCAGTGCGGCTCCACCCAACCCGCAGCCAGGGCCCGCTCCTGCCAGACCGCGTAATCGCCGTACTCGAGCTCCCCGGGAGGGAGCGCCGCGGGGAGGCCGGACGACGCCGCGCCGTACGCCGTGCCCAGATCCCGGACCAGCACCGACAGCGACCCGAGATCCGCCACCAGATGGTGCACCGAGAGCACCAGAACGTCGTCCCGGCCGCCGGTCAAGCCCCGCGAGAAGAGAGCCGCGCGGAACACGGGCCCGCCCTCAAGGTCGAACGGCCGGAACGCCTCCTCGTACACCCGGCTCCGCAGCTCCTCGTCGCTCCAGCCCGCGGCGTCCACGCGCCGGAACGCCACCCCGGCCGCGGCCGCGACGCGCTGACAGGGCCCCTCCGGCCCGTCGGCGAAGGTCGTGCGCAAGGCGGGATGCCGGTCCACCAGGGCCTGGAGCGCCCGCCTCAGGGCCTCGGGATCGACGCCGTCCGGCAACCGGGCGGCCCCGGCGATGTGATAGGCCGAGGTTCCCGGGGCGAGGCGCTCCAGGAACCAGAGCGCCTTCTGGCCGACGGTCAGAGGCA
>DATHUD010000450.1:0-2912 GCA_035462575.1 Thermoanaerobaculia bacterium
CTGGAATGCGTCATACCTGCTTCTCCCGAATGCTGCCGGACCGCGCGAAGAGCTCGCGAAGCCGTTCAAGGGGGTAACTCCCAGTCCGTAGAACCACCGGCCCCCGCTCTTCTATTGCCACCAGCGTCGAAGGCGGCCCGCCGGGCAGGAGGCCGCCGTCCACCACGATCGCGTCCTCCCCGGAAAGAAGCTCCGCCGCCTCGGCCGGGTCCAGGATCGGCGCGGCCCCGCTCCGGTTGGCGCTGGTCGCGGTCAGAGCGTGCCCCAGCGCGGCGAGCAGCTCCAGGAGCCCGGGATGCCCCGGAATCCGGACCGCCAGGCTGGGCTCCCCCGCCGCCGCCGGCAACGGGCGCGCGATCGGGAGGACCGCCGTGAGCGGCCCTGGCCAGCAGGCCAGAAGAGCCTCCAGTATAGGAAGGTCGGGATCGATTCCCAAACCGGCGATCTGCCCGCGGTCCGCGGCGACCACCGGCAAAGCCTTTCCCGCCTCCCGCCCCTTGATCCGATAGACCGCCTCGACGCCCGCCGGGTTCCGGGGGTCGACCCCGAGGCCGTAGCTCGATTCCGTGGGGATGGCGAGGACGCCGCCGCGGCGGAGGAGATCGCGAAGGGGGGCGACCGGGTCTCCGAAACGCCAGAACCTCACCCCTGTCCCCTCTCCCATCGCCCCCCCGCCACCCGGGAGAGGGGGACGCCTGCGAGCGGTGTTGCCCGTAGGGTGCGCTGTGCGCACGTGTCGGGTGGTGGAAAACAACCAGTGCGCACAGCGCACCCTACACGGGTATACCAGCGCTGAATCGTTCCCCCTCTCCCGGGTGGCGGGGGGGCGATGGGAGAGGGGGCCAGGGGGTGAGGTCCCGGGCGGGGGCCGCTCACCTCCTTCGCGCCGTCCCGGCCTTCGCCGCCGTGCGCGCCGCTCCGGCGATCAGCTCCCGCGCGTGGGAGAGGGAGAGGCCGGTGATCTCCTTGCCGGCGAGCATGCGGGCCACCTCTTCCACGC
Source organism: Thermoanaerobaculia bacterium (assembly GCA_035462575.1). Lineage (GTDB taxonomy): Bacteria > Acidobacteriota > Thermoanaerobaculia > Multivoradales > UBA5704 > DATARR01. The sequence goes on from DATHUD010000450.1 coordinate 1,001, forward strand.
GGGCGCCGGATTCGAGCCCTTCGACCCGGACGCTGGTGCGCCCGCCGTCCACCCGCTTGCTGACCTTGAAATGGAGGTCCGCGTGGCTCGCGACCTGCGGGAGATGGGTCACGGCGAGGATCTGCCCTCCCCGGGCGAGGCGCTGGAGCTTGGCGCCCAGGGCCGCGGCCTCGGCTCCGCCGATGCCGGTGTCCACCTCGTCGAACACGAGCGTGGGCCGCGCCTTCTCCGTCTCCCCGCGGGAGGCGAGCTGGAGGGCGAGCGAGATGCGGGAGAGCTCGCCGCCCGAGGCGATCTTCGCGAGCGGGCGCGGCTCCTCCCCCGGGTTCGGAGCGAAGAGGAAGACGACCTGGTCGATCCCCTCGCGGCCGAAATCGGTCTCGACGCCGTCCACCAACAGAGGGCTCCCCGCCCGCCGCCGCCGTTCGAGCGAGACCGCGAGGCGGGCGCGGGCGAGCCCCAGGTCCTTGAGCTCGGCTTCGATCCGTTCGACCAGGGCCTTGCCCCACTGCTCCCGGGCCTTCGAAAGCGCGAGCGCCGCCTCCCGGTATTTCGCCAGAGCCTCGGCCACCCGGCCCTGCAGCTCGTCGCGGTTCTCGGCGTCTCCTTCGAGCTCCGAAAGCTCGGCCTCGATCTCCTGCCGCCGCGCGAGGACGCCGGCCGTGTCCGTGCCATGCTTGCGGCAGATTCTTTCGAGGATCGCCAGGCGCTCTTCCACGGCGTCCAGCCGCGCGGGGTCGGCCTCCAGGCCGTCCAGCCGGTGCTGAAGGCCGCGCGTCATCTCGGTCAGGCGGATGCGCAGCTCTTCGAGCTCGGTCCCCCAGCCCGCGGCCTGCGGCTCCCACATCTCGACCTCGGCGAGCTGGGCCTGGCTTTTGGCGAGCCGCTCCACGGCCGAGCCCTCTTCGTCGAAGAGGAGGGAGAGAGTCGTCCCCAGAGATTGAGTGATGGCCTCGGCGTTGCGGAGCACGTCGCGCTCGGCCTTCAAGTCCGTCTCCTCGCCGGCCCGCAGCTTCGCGGCGTCGATCTCGCCGGCCTGGAAGCGGAGGTAGTCGATCCGCTCGCGGCGCGCCCGGTCGTCCCCCGACAGGTGCTCCAGCCGCTCGGCCAGACGGCCGTAGGCGTCGTGCGCCTCGGCCACGCGGGCGAGGAGGGGCTCGGCCTCGGGGCCGCCGCTCCGGTCGAGCATGGCGCGCTGGAGGTCCGGCTCGACGAGGCCCAGCTCGTCCCTCTGGCCGTGGATGCGCAGGAGATAAGGGGCTAAGTCCGCGAGCAGGCGCAGCGTCGTGGGCTGGTCGTTGACGAAGACGCGGTGCCGGCCGCTCCGGGCGATCTCCCGGCGGACGAGCACCTCCCCGCCCTCGGCTTCGAGGCCCGCCTCGTCGAGCACCTTCCTCCAGCCGTCCCCCTCCGGCTCGAACACGCCGGAGACGGTGAGCGCCTCCGCCCCGGTCCGCACCATCTCCGCGCTCGACCGCGCCCCGGCGAGGAGCGACAGCGAGTCGACGACGATCGACTTGCCCGCGCCCGTCTCGCCGGACAGGACGTTCAGCCCCTGTCCGAATTCGACAGACGCTTCGGCCAGGACGGCCAGGTTGCGGACGTGGATCTCTCGGAGCACGGGGGTCAGCGGCTGGTCATGGAATGACGATACATTGAACGGAGGGGGAGTTTATCAGAGGACGGGGGAGGCCGGAGCGCCCGCCCGAAGACCCTCACCTCCCCAGCCCTCCTCTCCCACCACGCCACCCCCCTCCCTGGGAGAGTTGTTCATGCCGCCAGACGGCACCGCAAGAGGAATGAAAATTGGGCCGCCGTGGCCTGCGACCTCACCCCAACCCCTCTCCTAAAGGAGAGGGGCACCGGTTTGTCGGGTTTGCTTTTCTCTCCCTCTCCTTTAGGAGAGGGAGCC
>DATHUD010000451.1:0-4901 GCA_035462575.1 Thermoanaerobaculia bacterium
GGAGCGCATTTCGGCAAGGTGTGCGTTCGCCTCTGAATTTCTACAGGGCCGTCAACAGGCTGACGCGGGAGCTCCGGACTCGGTGGAGAGAACCGCGGTCCTCCACGGGAGTCTCTGGGCTCGCGAAACAATCTGGCAGGCGCCGGCCGAATTCCGGAGTCCCGCGGGGAAGAAGAGGGTCCCCGCGGGAAAACTCCCGTGTCGCGTAGTCGTTTTCCGCGTCGCGTACGAGTTTTCCCGCGTCTGGCGGAAGATTCCCTTGTCGCGTACTCATTCTCGCCGTCGCGTAATTGCTTTCGGCGTCGCGAAGAAGAGCTCGGTGTCGCGAACCTGGGTTCGTTGTCGCGTAGTTGTCTCCATGTGACGCGTAGAGGTCCTGCTTGTCGTGTAATTGTCTTGAAACGCTGCGTACCAGTCTACTTTGGCGCGTATCAGAACACCCTGTCGCATACGAATTTTCCGCGTCGCGTAGCTGTTTTCCCGTGTCGCGTACAAGATTTTCACGTCGCGTAGCGGAACTCCTTGTCGCGTATCATTTTCCGCGTCGCATACCAAAACTCTGCGTCGCGTAGATGGTTTCCCACGGCCGGCCGTAGAACAGTACGCGACAAAGAAGCGCCGAGGGAGGGGTTCCGGGCTCCATTGTCGCGTAAAGCGTCGTAGACTTGCGGCCGAGATTTCCAACATCCCGGCGAATTGAAGAGGGCCCGGCCGCGTTTCGCGGCGGCGGGTTGAAGAACGAGTTTGCGGCGCAGAGTTTGCGCCGGAGCGGAAAGGGGAAGAGACGTGAGCTCGGAGCTTTCAGTGTCGCAGATCCTGGCCCGCCTGGAGGCGCAGATGGCGCTCCACCAGGAAAAAGAGGCCTACCACACAGAGCAGGAGGTGTTCCACCGCGAGCAGCGGGCCCAGCATGCCGGCGAGTACGCGAAGGTGGCCCAGGGCTATGAGGCCTTCAAGGCCTCGGCCGGAGAGGCGGCCGAGATGGCGGCCCGCGCCGCGGCGGCCGTTCCCCCGCCCGCGCCGCCGGCATCACCCCGCGAGGAGTTTCCTTCCGGGAAGACGCCCCGGCCGCACGTCCTGGTCGCGAAGGTGGTCGCGGGCCTTCCGGCGGGCGAGGAGTTCGGGAGCGCGCGGGTGACGAGCGCCGTGAACCGGCGCTTCAGCCACGCCTTGAAGCGGCCGATCGACCCCCGGACCATCGCGACCATCCTGCGGCGCATGGCCGCCGAGGGACGGATCCGCGTCGTCCGGAAGGGCACTTCCCATCAGGAGGGGACGTATGCGAAGGATTGATCCCATCCCACCGTTCCGGCGGGATGGGATCTCCGGCTTTGGAGCTTAGAAGGCGCAGAAGCTGGTGCAGAGCTTGGCGCCGGTGCACGAGTCTTTGGCCGCGACCTTGCCGCAGCAACAGGTGCGGGTGAAATCGCAAATGGGCACGCAGGCCCCGGCCTTGGGCGCGCTGGCGAGGACCGCTCCAGTCGCGAGGATCAGGGCGAGGAACAGTCGGGGCAGTCTGGCTTTCATATCGCTCTCCTCCTGGAATAAGGGTCTCCCTTCCGGAAAGACCCGGGTTCATCGCATCTTCTTAGATTCTGGTGCGTGTGGGCCTGGAAGGCGAGCCCACCAGCGGTCCATGGCGGCGGGAGGGGTGGGGGGAGGGGGGCGCCGTCCGCGGCGCGTGGCGGGGAAGGCCGGCGCGGCCCTCCCCTGCACACGCCACGGACGAAATTACTTCGCGGAGCCCAGATACCGGAGTAGCTCGCTGTCGGTGGAGAGCAGGAGCATCGTCTCTTCGTCCAGGCTCTCCTCGAGCGTGCCCATCGACTTCAGGAAGCGGTAGAACTCGGGGTCGCGGTTGTAGGCGGCGGCATAGATGTCGGCCGCTTGGGCGTCGGCCTTGCCGCGGATCTCCTGCGCGGCGCGGTAGGCCTCGGACTCGATGACCCGGAGCTCGCGGTCCTTCTCTCCGGCGATGCGCGCCGCCTCGCCCGCGCCCTCGGAGCGGTAGCGCTCCGCGATCCGCTTGCGTTCCGAGATCATGCGCGCGTAGACCTCCTGGCGCACCTCGTCGACGTAGTTGATCTGCTTGATGCGGAAGTCGAGGATCTCGATCCCTAAGTCCCCGGTGCGGCGGCGGGCGCTCTGGAGCACCTCGGCCGTCAGCTTTTCGCGGCCGAATTCGACCCGCTCGGCGGCTTCCGGCTGGCTCAGCTCGGCGACGTCTTCGGCGACGACGAACGGCCGGTTCGTCGATCGGACGAGGTCGATCAACTCGTGCTTGGCGATCGTGTTGCGCGTCTCGCCGTCCAAGATGTCGTCGAGCCGCGACTGCGCGCCGCGCTCGTCGTGGAGGCGCTGGAAGAACAGCAGCGGGTCGGTGATCCGCCAGCGCGCGTAGGAATCGACCCAGATGAAGCGCTTGTCCTTGGTCGGGATCTGGTTCGGATCGCCGTCCCATTCGAGAAAGCGCTTCTCGAACGCGAACACCTTCTGGACGAACGGCATTTTCATCTTGAGGCCCGGCGTCACGACCGGTTTTCCGACCGGCTTGCCGAACTGCGTGATCACGACCTGCTCCGTCTCTTTGACGGTGTAGAGCGAGTTGGAGAGAACGATAAAAAGGAGAACCGCAAGGAAAGCGACGATGGCAAGGCGGGTCATTTTCACGGCTTCACCTCCGTCGGGTTTTGCAGCGGCAGGAGCGGGACGACGCCCTTCAAGCTGTCGTCGAGCACGATCTTCCTTTTGACTTTGGGATAGACCTTGCCCATCGTCTCCAGGTACATGCGGCGCCGCGTCACCTCCGGCGCGCGCTGATACGCGGCGTGCACCTGGATGAACAGCTCCGCATCGCCGCGGGCGCGGTTGACGCGGTCCGTGGCAAAGCCCTGGGCCTGCTCCAGGGTCTGCTGCGCCTGCCCCTTGGCGCGCGGAATGATCTGGTTGTAGCCGGCACGCGCCTCATTGATCAGTTTTTCCCGCTCCTGCTGCGCCTGGTTGACCTCGTTGAACGAGGGCTTGACGGGATCGGGTGGATTCACGTCCTGCAGCACGATCTGCTCGACCTTGATCCCGTTCTCGTATTGATCGCAGAGCTTCTGCAGACTCTGCTCCACCTCCGCGGCGATCTCCTGGCGGCCGACCGTCAGCACCTCGTTGACGCTTCTGTCGCCGATCACCTCGCGCATGACCGTCTCGTTCATGTCGCGGAAGGTCTTGCGGACGTTCCTTACCTTGAAGAGGTACTTGTAGGGATCGCGCACGCGGAACTGCGCGGTCCACTCGACCACGGCGACGTTCAAGTCACCGGTCAGCATCAGAGACTCGGCGGTCAGGTCCTCTTCGGAGTAGGTCGAGCGGATGCCCGCCTCCTCCGTGCGGAACCCGAACTCCTCCTTCAACTGCCGCTCGACGGGGACCTTCTCGACCGTCTCGATCGGGTACGGAAGCTTCATGTGCAGGCCGGAGGGGACCTGGCGCACGAAACGGCCGAAGCGGAGCACGAGGCCCGATTCCTCGGGATCGATGGTGAACCAGGTGGTGGAAATGAGGATGAGGGCCAGGAGAAGAACGATCAGCCGCGGAACGATCTTCCCTGGAACGCGCGGGGGGCGGAACTGGCGCACGTTCGGAAATTGAACATCCATGGAGGCTCCTTTCTTGGATGGGACTCCGGGCCGATACTAGCAGACCCGTCCCGTCCGCCTTCCCCCTCGGCGCGAAAGGGCAACCAGGGGCCTCGCGAGCCGTGAGCCGGCCGCAGGGGATCGCCGGCCCCCGGCCGCCGCCTCACGGATTGACGATTACGTTTCCCGGCCTGCGGGGCGGATCGTTGCGGGGTCGCTCGGCCACGGCGGGGTTTTCACGGAACGTGGGCGCCAGCTCGGCGTTGATGACGGCCCACTCGGGGCTCTCGTCCTCCGACGCGACGATCGCTCCGATCGGGCACTCGGGCTGGCAGAGGCCGCAGTCGATGCAGACGTCAGGGTCGATGATCATGAACTCTTCGTCCTGGTAATCGCCCGGGTGGATGCAGTCCACAGGACAGACGGAGACGCAGGTCGCGTAGCGTTCACCCAGACACTTATCCGTGATCACATAGGTCATTCGAGGCTCCTCTCGCGCTTGGTTGGGCCAGCCTCTCTACTCTACCGTACTTCCTGCGCGACTCTCACCCCTGAAGCCTCCAGGGCGCCCATCACGCCGCGTTGCGCTCGAGCGGGGACGCCCACCGCTTTTCGGCGAGCTGAAGAAAAGCCGCGATCTGCAGCGCCTCCCGGATGTCGTCCTCGTTGACGAGCCCCAGGAAGCGATCGCCTTCGAAAACGGCGGCCACCGAGGCGTTGGCCTCGGCCAGAGTCTCCTGGGCTTCGGCGAGGGTCAGCTCGCCGTCGAGCTCGAGCATCTCTCTCTGCATGATGCCGGTCACGTAGACGTCCTGTGTCTCCGCGACCAGCCCCCGGAGCGCCATGTCCCGCGTGACCACTCCGAGCAGGCGGCCGCCGTGGAGGACCGCGAAGTCGGGTTGATAGCTGGTCAGCAGGTAATCGATCACTTTCGTCATCCGGTCTCCGGCCTCGAGAGTGAGGGCGTGCTTGTTGTATGCATCCCGGAGACGCAGGGTCGACAGGAGGCCGCGGGCTTCCTCGGCCGCCCGCTCGCCGGTGGCCCCCAGGAAGACGAAGAGCGCCACGACCGCGAGCAGGATCTGGCCGGAAAGCAGGCCGTACACGCCCGCGGCGGCGGCGAGCAGTTGCCCGGCGCCGGCGGCCCAGCGGGTGGCCCGGGTATACCCCAGGGGGATCGCGAGCAGCGCCCGCAGGATGCGGCCGCCGTCCATGGGGAAGGCGGGGAGGAGGTTGAACAGCACCAGCATCACGTTGCTCCCGAAGAGCCAG
>DATHUD010000452.1:0-2149 GCA_035462575.1 Thermoanaerobaculia bacterium
TGCCTCCTCCGGAGAGAGGGAGAGTCCCCGCCGCCGGATCTCCTCGATCAGAAGGGTGGACGTCGACCCCGCTCCCGAATCCACGATCCCCCCCGCCGGCTGGAGGTCCGACTCCGACACCGGGTGGTGGTCGTAGACCCAGACCTCGATCTCCGGCCGCGCCTCCAGCCACTCGGCCACGATCCCGATCCGGTCCCGCTGCCGGGTGTCGCAGAGGATGACCCGGGTGACCTCGGCGGGATCGACGTCCTTCCGGCGCAACTCCTCGATCTCCATCTGCCGGCCGTCGATCATCCGCCGCAGGGATTCCTCCCGTGAGCCCGGGAAGAAGAGCTGCGCCTCCGGGTGGAGCTTGCGGGCCACGAGCATGGACGCGAAGGCGTCGAAGTCGGCGCCGATGTGGGTGGCGAGGAGCTCCATGGGGGGGATTGTAGCGCCGTGGAGTCCGCCGGCACTTTGCGGGACCATCCCACCATGCCCGCGGCCACCTGGTCGGTATGACAGAATTGCTCCGTGACCGGGAAAGATCCCCTGAACGAGCTCCGGCGCCTGTGCCTCGCGTTGCCGGACACCACCGAACGCCTCAGTCACGGCGAGCCGACCTGGTTCGTGCGCGGCAAGAAGACGTTCGTGATGTATGCCGACCACCACCACGACGACCGGCTGGCGTTCTGGTGCGCTGCGCCCGACGGCGCCCAGGAGGCCCTCGTCGCCGCGTACCCCGGCCGCTTCTTCGTCCCGCCGTACGTGGGCCACCGCGGCTGGCTCGGAGTGGGGCTCGACGTGCCCGTCGACTGGGACGAGCTCGCCGACCTGGTCACCGCCGCCTACCGCAGGGTCGCCCCCAAACGGTTGGTGGCCGAGCTCGACGCCCGGGAGCAGGCTTCCCCCGCGGATGCTTGAGCCCGGGGACAGGCAACGCCCCACCGCAAACCGTTGATGAAAGGAGTGGATCATGCCATTCAGCGTTTCGCCCAACGTCGCCGAGTACAAAGGTGCAAGCTGGTCCAACTTCCTCAAGACGGTTCCGGGCACGACGCCGCAGGCGGCGCAACGGATCGCCATGGCGGACCCGGCCATCACCTTCTTCTTCTACTGCCGCGAGACCATGGTGCTCGAAGGCAAGGGGACGTTCAATCCCGGCGATGCGGTCTTCTTCTCCGGGACGCCGTGGCCCGGCTCGGCTCCGCAGGCCGACATCTATCAGAAGGACTTCTTCACGACGGCGTACGTCGAGGTGAACTCGAACAGCTTCGCCAACGCCGGCTGCTACACGCTCCAGGATGGACGGCAGTTCTTCGACGTCGCCTGCATCTTCGCCGCCAACATCAACGCGGGCACCGGCGGGAATGCGGCGCTCTCTTTCAATCCACAGGTCACCTCGGTGCTCGACAGCGGGGCCGTCAAGACCCTGCAGGACCTGGGAATTACGGTGCTGCTGACGGTGCTCGGGAACCATCAGAACGCCGGCTGGTCCTGCTTCACGCAGCAATCGGTGGCCCAGAGCTTCGTCGACCAGCTCGCCCAGGCGGTCCAGACCTACGGCCTGGACGGCATCGACATCGACGATGAGTACTCCGCCTGTCAGACGAATCCGACGTCGCTCGCGATGGTGACCACGCTCATGCAGCAGACGATGCCGGGAAAGATCATCTCGAAGGCGTTGTTCCAGGATCTCCAGTACTTCGGGCAGAGCTGGGGAGGCAACACGCTCGCCGACACCCTGACCTACGGCTGGCAGATGTCGTACGGCGATCCTGCCTACCAGCAGAGGTTGCAGCCCTATGTGAACGCGGGGATGGGAAAGAACCGGCTGGCGATCGGCGTCTCCACCAACGCCTGCGACGGCGGGCCGGCGGCGAGCTTCGTCAAGAACAACGGCTACGGCGGCGTGATGGTCTACAACGTGACCAATGACTCCACCGGTTGCCTCTCGCAAATCTCCCAGGCTCTGTACGACGAGAGCACTGTGGCGAAGCCGGGTTGCCTGAGTTGATTCCGACGCCTTGAAGGACATCGCCGGCTGCCGGCCCGCCTCTTGGAGATGCTAAGCTACGCCTCCACCGTTTCAGGAAAGGAGCCTTACCCGTGACGAGCAAAGCCAAGTGGATGCTGTTCCTGGGTGACGCTTTCTTGTTGACCCTTCCCG
>DATHUD010000453.1:0-3795 GCA_035462575.1 Thermoanaerobaculia bacterium
CGCTTCCACGGGGAAGGCGTTGGCGGAGAAGGTGCCGGAGCTCGGCGGTGTCCGGTGGATCGACACCGACAGGCTCGACCCCGGGCTGGCGGAGTCCTGGCGCGAGGCCGCGCCCCCGCCGGACGCGCCGGCCTTCCTCCAGTACACCTCCGGCTCCACCTCGGAGCCCAAGGGGGTCGTGGTCACCCACGGCAACCTCCTCCACAACGAGGAGGCGATCCGCGGCGCGTTCGGCCTGTCGGAGTCGTCGGTGGTGGTGGGCTGGCTCCCCCTCTACCACGACATGGGCTTGATCGGGAACGTCCTCCAGCCGCTCTACGCGGGCGCGGAGGCGATCCTGATGGCGCCGCTCTCCTTCCTGCAGAGGCCGGCCCTGTGGCTGGAGGCCGTCTCCCGCTACCGGGCGACCACGAGCGGAGGGCCGAATTTCGCCTACGACCTCTGTGTCCGCAAGGTGAGCGACGAGGCGAAGGCGGGTCTCGACCTCTCGGGCTGGACGGTCGCGTTCAACGGCGCCGAGCCCGTGCGGGCCGAGACGGTCGAGCGCTTCGCCCAGGCCTTTGCCCCGTGCGGGTTCCGCCGCGAGGCGTTCTATCCGTGTTACGGGCTGGCCGAGGCCACGCTCTTCGTGACCGGCGGCGCGCCGGGAGAGCCGCCGGTGGTGCGGCCCCTGGAGGCGGCGTCCCCCGGGAGCCGCCCGGTCGTGGGCTGCGGCCGGGCCGCGGCCGGGCCGACCGTGAGGATCGTGGACCCCGAGTCCTGCGTCCCCGTGGCGCCGGGCCGGGTCGGGGAGATCTGGATCGCGGGGCCGAGCGTGGCCGCCGGCTACTGGGACCGGCCTGCGGAGACGGAGCGGACCTTCGGCGCGCGCCTGGCGGGCGGCGAGGGGCCGTACCTGCGCACCGGGGACCTCGGATTCCTGGCGGACGGCGAGCTGTTCGTCACCGGGCGCAGGAAGGACCTGATCATCCTGCGCGGTCGCAACCACTACCCGCAGGACTTGGAGCGGACGGCCGAGGCGAGCCATGAGGCGCTGCGGCCGGGCGGCGGCGCGGCCTTTTCCGTGGACTTCGACGGCGAGGAGCGGCTCGTGATCCTCCACGAGGTGGAGCGCTCCCCCGCCTCCGATCCGGCCGGGGCGGCCGAGGCGGTCCGCCGTGCTCTGTCCCAGGAGCACGAGGTGGCGGTCGAGGAGGTCGTGCTGGTGAGGAGCGGCACGATCCTCAAGACGACGAGCGGCAAGTTCCGCCGCGCGGCCTGCCGGGCGGCCTACCTCGCGGGCGATCTGGCGGTGGTGTTCCGGACCGGGATGGCCCCGGCGGGAGAGGCCGGGGCGGATCTGGCCGCGGAGGTGGCGCGCGTGCTGCGCCGGGACGTCCGGGAGGTCGATCCCGAAGCTCCCCTCGTCTCCCTGGGCCTCGATTCCCTGGGCGCCGCTGAATTGCGGAGCGCCGTCCTGGAGCGGACCGGGGCGGAGATCTCTCTCCAGGCGCTCCTCGAAGGGATGAGCCTGCGGGACCTGGCGGCCGAGGCCGCGGGAACCCCGGCGCCCGCCCGCTCCGCGGAGCCGGACGCTCCGGGCGAGCACCCCCTCTCCGAGGGTCAGCGGGCGCTCTGGTTCCTGGACCGCCTGAGCCCCGGGGCCGCGGCCCTCCACCTCGCGGGGGCGGCCCGCGTCCGCGGCGGGATCGACGGAGCCGCCCTGCGGCGCGCGCTCGTCGGGCTGACCGATCGCCATCCGGCGCTCCGCACCACGTTCGAGGCGCGGGGCGACGAGCCGGTGCGGCGGGTGCACGCCCGGCTCGATCCCGATTTCGAGGAGGGCGAGCTCCCGCTCCGGCTGGAGGAGGAGGCCTACCGGCCGTTCGACCTGGAGAGGGAGCCGCTGCTGCGTGTGCGGACCTGGACCCTTCCGGGGGACCAGACCGTCCTCCTGATCGCCGTCCACCACCTGGTCGTGGACTATGCGTCGGCCGCCGTGCTGCTGCGCGATCTCGCCCGCCTCTACGAGCAGGAGAGGGGCGGACCTCCGGCCTCGCTGCCGCCGGCCGGCCCCGGCATGACTTCGTGGATTCGTCGCCAGGAGGAGGCGCTGGCCGCTCCACGGGGCGAGCGGCTCCGGGCCTGGTGGCATGAACGCCTCGCGGGAGAGCTGCCCGTCCTCGATCTGCCGGCGGACCGCCCCCGGCCCGCGGCCCGCACTTGGCGCGGCATCGCCAGCACTTTCCGGCTGGCCGGCGGCGCGGAGGCGCTCCGGCCGGTGGCGCGGTCCCAAGGGGTCACGCTCTACGCCACGCTCCTCGCGGCCTTCCAGGCGGTCCTCCACCGCTGGACCGGCCAGGACGAGACGCTCGTGGGCGCTCCCGCCTCGGGGCGCGGTACCGGCTTGGTGGGCCTGGCGGAAGAGATCGGCTACTTCGTGAACCTGGTGCCATTGCGTCTCCAGCTCTCGGGAGAGCCCTCCTTCGCGGAGCTGGCGGCGCGGGCGGGATCGGCCGCCGTGGAGGCGTTCGAGCATGGGGACTACCCCTTCCCGCGGCTCGCCCGGGAGCTGCGCCTCGACCGCGACCCGGGCCGCTCGATCGTCCGGGCGATGCTCGTCCTGCAGCCGGGGCGGAGCCCGGAGGAGCGCGCCCTCGCCCCCTTCGCCCTCGGGGAGGGAGGAGCGCGGACGGACTTCGGCGGCCTGGAGCTTGAATCGATCGCCCTGCCGGAGAGCCGGGCTCAGCTCGACTGCATGCTGAGGGCCGCGGAGGCCGAGGACGGCGGGCTCGCCCTCTCCCTCGAACTCGACGCCGACCTCTTCGATCCGGCCACCGCCGGCCGCCTGCTCGGCCACCTCGCCAACTTCCTCTGCGGGGCAACGGCCGATCCCGGCCGGCCCGTGGCCACGGTCGAGATCCTCTCCGAGGCCGAGCAACGCCAGCTCTCGGCCTGGAGCGCCGGTCCCGCGGTCGAGCCCCCGGGCGTCTGCCTGCACGAGCTGATCGCGGAGCAGGCGGAGCGCAGCCCCGAGGCCACGGCCCTGGTGCACGGCGACGACCGGCTGACCTACCGGGAGCTCCGCGAGCGGGCCCGGCTCCTGGCGGACCACCTGCGCGGCCTGGGCGTCGGGCCGGAGGTGCGGGTGGGGCTCTGCGCGGGCCGGACGCCCTCGACTGTGATCGGGCTGCTGGCCGTCCTGGAGGCGGGGGGCGCCTACGTGCCTCTCGATCCCGCCTACCCCGCCGAGCGGCTGGCGTACCTCCTCGAGGACTCGGGAGCGGCACTCCTGCTCGAAGACGGCTCGGCCGGGGAGCGGCTGCCCGCCACCGGTCCGCCGCGTGTCCGGCTCGATCGGACCCTCGAGACCCTCGGACCGCCCGCTCCCCCGCCGCGGCGTCCGTCGCCTCAGACTCTGGCCTACCTCATCTACACCTCGGGCTCCACGGGCCGGCCCAAGGCCGTGGCCATCGAGCACCGGAGCGCCGTGGCCCTCGCGCGGTGGGCCCAGGGCGCCTTTACGGACCGCGAGCTGGACGGGGTCCTCGCCGCCACGTCGCTCGGGTTCGACCTCTCGGTCTTCGAGATCTTCGTGCCGCTCTGCCGGGGGGGACGGGTGGTCCTCGCCGGGAGCGCTCTGGACCTGCCGGAGATCCCGGCCTCGGCCGGGGTGCGGCTGGTCAACACGGTGCCCTCGGCCGTGGCCGAGCTGCTGCGCGCCGGCCGCTGGCCCAAGGGGGTCGAGACCGTGAACGTCGCGGGCGAGCCGCTGCGGCGGGAGCTGGTCCGCGCCCTCTACGACGCCGGGGTCCG
>DATHUD010000454.1:0-5866 GCA_035462575.1 Thermoanaerobaculia bacterium
GGAGGGGGCGCGGCCACGGGGGCCGGGGCCACGGGGACGGACACGGACGGACCCGGACGGACAGGGACGACAGGGACAGGAGGTGCAGGGGCCGCCGCCGCCTCGGCCGGCAAGGTCTGATCGAGATAGGCCGCCAGCGCCGCGATCGACGGGAGCTGCTCGAAGAGCTGGCGGATGGTCAGCTTGACGCCGAAGGACTCCTGAAGACCGCGCAGGGCCTCGACGAGCGCGAGCGAATCGGCGCCCAGCTCCAGGAAGGGCGTCTCCACGTCGACGTCCCGGGGCTCGATCCGGAGCACCCGGCCGATGATGCCCTGAAGGGTGGCGGCGATCCGCGCGGGACGGGAAGGTGCGTCTGATGCCATGCGGTCAAAGTCTCCTGATCACAGATCGTTTCGGCCGAGCACGTCGAGCTGCAGGGCGACCATGCGGTTGAACGCGTCGAGCTGCTCCGCGAGGAGACGCTCGACATCGGTCTCCGGCGTGGCCGGCGCAACCGGACTTCCTATGTGTTCCCGGGTGGATTTTTCCACCTCGAACCAGTACCTCTGCCGCTGGAAGGGGTACGCCGGGAGACGGACGAGCCGGCCGCCGTCCGGGTGAACCCCCCGCCAATCGATCGGAGACCCCAGGGCGTAGAGGCTTCCCAGCGCTTCGAGGAGCGTCTCGCGCTCGTCCCGGCCCCGCCGGAGCGAAGCGTGCACCGCCGCCTCCCGGCCCCGGGCGTCGAAGACCTGGGCGATCGACGCCGCGAGCACCGGGTGGGGACCGATCTCCAGGAAGAGGCCGTACCCTTCCTCTTCCAAGGTGCCGACCGCGTCCGCGAAGCGGACGGGCTCCCGCACGTTCCTCCGCCAATACGTGGCGCCGAGGTCCGTTCCCTCCGCCCTGGCGCCCGTCACCGTCGAGACCAGGGGGACCGCCGCGGCCCGGGGCCGGAGGTCCGCGAGCGCGATTTCGAGCTCCGCGTCGTAAGGCTCCATCTGCGCCGTGTGGAAGGCGTACTCCACCCGGAGCCTCCGGCAGGTGGCGCCCGCGTCCGTCAACCTCCCGATCAGCTCTTCCAACGCCTGCGGGTCTCCGGCGACCGTCGTCGAGGAAGGAGCGTTCACGGCCGCGACGGCGAGGCGGTCTCCGAAGTGTACGAGCGCGGCGCGGACCTCGTCCTCCGGCAGCTCGACGGCCGCCATCTTCCCCAGGCCCCGGGCCGGCTCCATGGACCGGCCTCGCAGGGCCACGACCCGCGCGGCCTCTTCGAGCGAGAGCGCACCGGACGCCCAGGCCGCCGCCACCTCGCCGATGCTGTGGCCCACGACCGCGTCCGGCTCGATCCCCCAGGATCTCCAGAGCACGGTCAAGCCCACCTGAAGGGAGAACAGAGCCGCCTGGGCGACCTCGGTGTGATCGAGCGCGTCCTCCTCGGCCTCCACCCTCTCCAGCACCGAGAACCCGAGCCACGGCCGGAGGAGCCGGTCGCACTGCTCGACGGTCTCCCGGAACCGCGGCTCCTCGGCGAAGAGCTGCCTGCCCATCCCCTTCCATTGCGGGCCCTGCCCCGAGAACGCGAACACCACCCGCGGCCTCTCCCGGCCCGCGCGCGCCGCGGCGGCCCCGGCCACCGGCTCGCCGCCCGCCCACGCGTCGAGCTTCGCCGCCATCTCCGCGCGGGAGCGGGCCACCATGGCCAGCCGGTGCTCATGGTGGGAGCGGCGGGCGGCGGCCGTCCAGGCGGAGTCTCCGAGCGTCCCCTCGCCCGACTCGCGGAGGACTCCGGCCGTGGCCCGCGCGAGGTCGGCCAGGGCCTCGGGGGTGCGCGCCGAAAGCGGCAGAAGCTCCGGCTTTTCTTCCGCATCCTCCCAGCGGACCGGCCGGCCCGCGGCCCAGAGCGCGCCCAGCGAATCGAAAAGGACCGGCCGCCCGTCCTCCTGCTTGCGGAGCGACGGCAGGACGCGAGCCCGGACCCCCGCCGCAGCGATGCACTGCTCCAGGGGAGTCGCGAGGACCGGATGGGCGTCTACGGAAAGGAACAAATCGTGCCCCGTCCGCAGCAGGTGCTCGACCGCCTGGGCGAGGAGCACGGGGTTGCGGAGGTTGTCCACCCAGTAGTCCCCGTCGAGCGGACGATCCAACGGCCCGCCGGTCAACGTCGAGATCAGGGGGACGGCCGGAGTCCGGGGAGTGAGCCCGGCCAGAGCCTCGCGCATCGCGGGCAGGTGCGGCTCGAGCTGGGCGGTGTGGGCCGCGGCAATGGCGACGGTCACGCGGGCCGCGAAACGCCCCTGGGCCTTCACCTCCGCGAGGAACGCCTCGACATCCCCGGGCGTTCCGGCGATCGTGGCGGACGCCGGGCTCAGCCATCCGGCGACCTCCGAGCGGAGGCCGCGCGCCGCCATGCGGTCCCGCGCCTCCCCGGGCGGCAGCTCGACGACCCCCATCGCCCCCAGGCCGTCGATCTTCGCGAGCGTCCGGCTGTAGTGGACGGTCACCCGCGCCGCCTCTTCGAGATCGAGGGCCCCGGCCACGTACGCCGCGACGACCTCGCCGAAGCTGTGCCCCACAACGGCGTCCGGCTCGATCCCCCACGACCGCCAGAGGTCCGCCAGCGTCGCTTCGATGGCGAAGAGAAGGGGCAATGCCACGTCCGCCTCGGACCAGCGCTCGCCCGTGCCCGCGGCGATCTCCGTGAGCACCGACCAGCCGAGCTCCGGGCGGAGCGCCCGGTCGATCCGCGAAAGGTGCGCGTGGAAGAGCGGCTCCTGGCGCAGAAGGTCCCGCGCCATGCCCGGCCACTGCGAGCCCATCCCCGAAAACACCCACACCAGCCGGCTCCCCTCCCCCGCCCGGCCCACCGCGATCCCCGGCCGCGCCTGCCCGGCGAGGAAGGCGTCCAGGCGGTCCGCGAGATCCCGCCGGGAGCGGAAGGAGATCGCGAGGCGGTGTTCCCCCTCCCGGGCCCTCACCCCAACCCTCTCCCAGCCTCCCGCCCACCGTCCGGGAGAGGGAGCCCTTGCAAGGGGTGCCTTGGAAGCTCCCTCCTCTCCCGGCGGGCGGGAGGGGGCTGGGAGAGGAGGGCCGGGGAGGTGAGGGCCCGGGTGGGGGCTCTAGATCTCCTCGATCGTGACGCTGCCGTTCGTCGAGCGGACGCGCAGCTTGCCGCCGCCGCCGTTGATGTCGCCCGAGAGGCGGCGCTTGCTCTTGCTGTCGGCTCCGTCGACGTCGAAGTCGCTCGAGACGCGGCCGTTGGAGGTGGCGGCGTCGAGCGAGACGCGGATGTCCCGGGGCAGGCGGACGGTGACGCTGCCGTTGGTCGTCTCGAAGGCGAGGTCGCTGCCGTCCGGCACCTCGGTGAGCTCGACCTCGATACTGCCGTTGGTCGTCTCCGCTTCGACCGCCCCGGCCGAGCGGGCGACCGAGATGGAGCCGTTGGTGGTCCCCAGGCGGAGGTTCCCGTGGACGCCGTCGATCGTGAGGGCGCCGTTGGTGGTCTCCGCGTCGACCTTGCCGTGGGTCCCGGCGAGGCGGATGCCGCCGTTGACGGTCTCGATGTCCAGAACGGCGTTTCTGGGGACCTTGACCTGGTATTTCACGTTGATGTTGACGTTCTTGCCGGTCATCCAGTCGACGAGGCCGCTGCCCTGCTTGGGGAGCTTGGTGACGATGTCCAGCCTGCCGGCGCTCTTTTCGACCTCGATCCGGACCTGCTGCATGGCCTTCCTGGCGGTGTCGGAGTCGTTCGCCTTCACCTCCTTGTCGGCCACGACCTGTACCTCGTTCTTGTCCCAGGCTTCGATCGTGACGCCGCCGTTGACGTTGTCGAGCGTGACCGTGCCCCCGGCCTGGAGCGGATAGGTCTGCTGGAAGCGGTCCTTCAGGGTGACCGCCTGGGCGGCCATTCCGGCGGAGACGAGGCCCATGAGGGCGAGGAGCGCGGTCTTGGCCATCGGTTTGTGCATGGGGAGTCCCTCCGTGTCTTTCAGAATTTGCCGGACGATCTCGGCCGGCTCCTCCTGCACTACGTGGGGAAGGCGCGGAAGGTTACAACGGCACTGATCTTGCCTCCGCCCCGTTCCGGGAAAGGTGCGGGAAGGTGTAGCCTTGAAGGGCAAGGAGGCGACGCGTGGCGGGGCATCAAGCGAGCGATGATCTGGAGCTGCTGTTGGAGGTCCTCCCTCCGTCCCTGCGGGCCTCCATCGAGGCCCGGCCGGACAAGGGGACGGTGATCGAGCTGGTCCTCGACCTGGGGCGGCCTCCGGAGATCCGTTTTCCGGACCGCGGGGAGTACCTCTCGGACCACCCGGTCTCCCGCGAGGACATCTCCTACGTGGTCGACCGGGTCGGCCGCTTCGGCAAGGACAACCGGGCCGGCATCGCCCGCACGCTCCACCGGATCTCGGCGATCCGCAACCGCGTGGGGGACGTCGTGGGCCTGACCTGCCGGGTGGGACGCGCCGTCTTCGGCACGCTCGACATTCTGCGCGACGTGATCGAGGCGGGGGAGTCGATCCTCCTCCTGGGCCGGCCCGGCGTGGGCAAGACCACGCTGCTCCGCGAAGCGGCCCGGGTGCTCGCCGACGAGCTGGCCAAGCGGGTCATCGTGGTCGACACCTCGAACGAGATCGCCGGGGACGGCGACATCCCCCATCCGGGGATCGGCCGCGCCCGGCGCATGCAGGTCCCCTCGCCGGACGAGCAGCACGCGGTGATGATCGAGGCGGTGGAGAACCACATGCCGCAGGTGATCGTCATCGACGAGATCGGCACCACGGCCGAGGCGCTCGCCGCGCGCACCATCGCCGAGCGGGGTGTCCAGCTCATCGCGACGGCCCACGGCAACAGCCTCGAAAACCTCCTCCAGAACCCCACCCTCTCGGACCTCGTCGGAGGCATCCACGCGGTCACCCTGTCGGACGAGGAGGCGCGGCGCCGGGGCACCCAGAAGACGGTGCTCGAGAGGAAGGCCCCGCCCACCTTCAGCGTGCTGATCGAGATCCAGGACCAGGACCGCCTGGCCGTCCACCACGACGTGGCGCAGACCGTGGACCGCTTCCTGCGCGAGATCCCGCCGCGGCCGGAGCTCCGGATCCGGCTGGGCGACGGCCAGGTCGAGATCCAGGAGGCCGAGCCGGAGGAGCCCGCGCCCCGGCGCCCCGGGCGGCGCAACGGCATGGAGCGCCCGGCGCGCGCCCGCCGGGGCCCCGAGCGGACCTCGCCTCCCCCGCGCCCGGCCGCCCCCTGGTTCGCGGCCCCGGTCTCTCCGGACTCGCCCGAGGACGAGCCCGCGGCGCCCGCCCAGCGCCCGCCCCGGGGCCGGACGGTGCGGATCTTCCCCTACGCGGTGAGCAAGTCGAAGCTCGAGCGGGCCTTCCGCAAGTATCGCGTCCCGGCCTATCTGGTGGAGGATCTGGACGGGGCGGACATGATCGTCACCCTGAAGGCCCAGGAGAGGCGCCAGCCCCGGCGCCTGCGGGACGCCGTGGCCAAGGGCCTTCCTCTCCACGTCATCAAGAGCAACACGATCGTCCAGATGGAGAACTTCGTCCGCGCGGTCTTCGGGGTGGACGACCCGCTGGCGTTGGACGACGAGGTGCTCCGGGAGGTGGAGGAGGCGATCGACGAAGCGCTGGACCAGGGCCGGCCCGTGGAGCTCACCCCCCAGAACAACCACCTCCGCCGCCTCCAGCACGAGATCGTCGAGCGCTCCGGCCTCACCTCCGAGAGCAAGGGGGAAGAGCCGTACCGGCGGGTGGTGGTGTATCCGGGGTAGGGGGCGTATCAGCCTGCGACCTCACCCTCCGGCTCCCTCTCCTAAAGGAGAGGGAGAGAAAAGCAAACTCGACAAACCAGAACCCCTCTCCTTTAGGAGAGG
>DATHUD010000455.1:0-2596 GCA_035462575.1 Thermoanaerobaculia bacterium
CCCTCTCCTTTAGGAGAGGGAGCCGGAGGGTGAGGTCGCAGGCCGACAAGGCCTGATCTTTAGGGCCCCTACCCCTTCTTCACGTCATACACATACAGATTGTCCTGCTCCCGCAGATACAGCTTCCCGCCCACGACCACCGGGTGGGACCAGCTCGGACCGCTCACGTCCGGGATGTCGAACAGGCCCTTCTGCTTGTAGCCCTGGGGGGTCGCCTCGATCAGGGCCATCTTGCCGTTCTGGTAGCGGAAGTAGAGATGGCCGTCCGCCGCCGTCACCGCGGCCGATCCCGTGCCGGGGGCCGGGATGTCGCTGCCGTCCCCGCCCCAGACGACCTTGCCGGTCGACAGCTCGACGCAGACGGGGAAACCCTTGTTGTGGCCGTGCCCGCCGTAGATGTGGTCCCCGATCAGGACGAAGCCGCCGTGGTGGTTCTGGAACGACTTGGCCGGCAGGAAGTAGACCTCCTGGGCCGTCACGCCGTCACCCGCCTTCGCGAGCTTCAGGAGCGCGCTCCCCGTCTGGTACCCGGTCGAGGAGAACACGTAATCGCCCCGGACGACCGGGGTCGAGATGTTGGCCACGTCGTTCGCCACCCCGTTGTAGCTCCAGAGGAGCTTGCCGTCCGAAGCCCGCACGCCGATCAGGCCGCGGCCGGTGAGCTGGACGTACTGCTTGACGCCGCCGCCGGAAGAGATCACGACCGACGAATAGCCCGCGCCGTCCTTCCCCTTGGAGCCGAGGCTCTGCGCCGTCTTCGTGCGCCAGATCTCCTTGCCCGTCTTCTTGTCCAGGGCCACCATCAACGAATCGGGGAGCCCGGGGGTCACGATCAGGCGGTCGCCGTCCACCAGGGGGGACTCGCTCCACTTCCAGATGGACATCACCCGGCCGCCCAGGTCGCGCTCCATGTGCTTGCGCCAGACCTCCTTGCCCGTGGCCGCTTCCAGGGCGACGAGGTCCCCCTCCGTTCCGATCGCGTAGACCCGGTCGCCGTCCACCGTGGGCGTGCCGCGCGGCCCGGCGAACTGGTCCTCCCAGACCGGCCCCACCTTGGCTGTCCACAGCACCTTGCCGTCCGTGCCGGACAGGGCGATCACATGCTGGCCGCCTTCGCGGTCCCCCAGGGTGAAGATCTTCCCGCCGGTGACCGCGAGGCTCGAGAACCCCTTCCCCAGCCCCGCCGCCTTCCACGCGAGCGGAGGCCCGGCCTGCGGCCACTGCGCCAGGAGACCCGCGTCCTTCGAGATGCCGTCCCGCGCCGGACCCCGCCACTGCGGCCAGTCGGCCGGGGACGTCTTGGAATCGGGGGCGGCGGAGACGAGGGAGAACGAGGCGAGGCAGAGAAGAATGAGGAGGGTGAGGCGCGATGGGGACCTGGTCATGCAGTGCTCCTTTAGGGCCTGTGTTTGACGAATGCCATCGTACACCGGGTGATACGGAGGAGACGCCCCAGGGTTGGGTAAATTTTTTGTAACGGCCTCTCTCCCTAGCCTTTCCCTCTCCCTTGGAGCAAGATAACCGCACTCATGTCCACCACCCTCGACTGGACCATCGACCCAGACATCCGCCGGGCGGCGACCCTGCCGGCCGAGGTCTACAGCGACCCGCGCTGGTTTCATCTCTCCCGGGAGCGGATCTTCGCCCGGAGTTGGCAGCTCGTGGGGGATACGGACTCCGTCCGGGTGCCCGGGCAGACGTTCCCCTTCACCCTGCTCGAAGGGGTGCTCGACGAGCCGCTCCTCTTCACGCGGGACGCAAAGGACCAGCTCCACTGCCTCTCGAACGTCTGCACCCACCGGGGGACGCTCGTGTGCGAGCACGCCGGAGTGGAGCCGGCTCTGCGCTGCCGCTACCACGGCCGGCGCTTTGCCCTGGACGGCCGCTTCCTTTCGATGCCTGAGTTCGACAAGGCGGAGGGGTTTCCCTCCGAGACGGACCACCTGGCCCGGGTCCCCTTCGGCATCTGGGGGAAATTCCTTTTCGTCTCCCTCGACCCGGCCTTCCCCCTGGCGGAGCTGCTCGCCGAGATGGACGCCCGCGTCGGCTGGCTCCCCCTCCACGAGGCGGTCTTCGACCCGGCCCGCTCGCGGGACTACCTGGTGAAGGCCAACTGGGCCCTCTACTGCGACAACTATCTGGAGGGATTCCACATCCCGTTCGTCCACGCCGCTCTGGCGGACGCCCTGGACTACGGCGAATACCGGACCGAGCTCTTCCCCTGGAGCAACCTCCAGGTGGGAGTCGCGAGCGGTGGCGAGGACACCTTCGCCCTCCCGCCGGGCCACCCGGACGCCGGCCAGAGCATCGCGGCCTGGTACTTCTGGCTTTTCCCGAACACGATGCTGAACTTCTATCCCTGGGGGATTTCGATCAACATCGTCCGCCCCCTGGCCCCGGACCGCACCCGGGTCTCTTTCCTCTCTTACGTCTGGGACGAGTCGCGCCTCGACTCCGGAGCCGGCGCCGGCCTCGACCGCGTGGAGCGGGAAGACGAGGCCGTCGTCGAGAGCGTCCAGCGCGGCGTCCGCTCGCGCCTCTACCATCGAGGCCGCTACTCCCCCACCCGCGAGCAGGGCCCCCACCATTTCCACCG
>DATHUD010000456.1:0-12341 GCA_035462575.1 Thermoanaerobaculia bacterium
CCCAAGAAATACGTGCGCACGACCGGGGCGCCGAACCAGTACACCGACACGTTCACCGTGCCCTCCTGGATCGTCTCGCCCTACAAGCTCCACATCCGGAACGGCGAGCCGAGCGGCACGAACCGCGTCTCCGCGGCCACGATCACGATCAACGGCACACAGGCCGTGGCGGCCCCGGCGGACTTCAACCAGAACGTCGCCACGCTCGAGCGCAACGTCACCCTCACCCCGCAGACGACGCTGCGCGTCACCCTCGACAGCAAGCCGGGCTCGTACCTCATCATCAATCTCGGCGGAGCGAGCGCCGATCACACGGCGCCGGTCCTCACCATCGCGGCGCCGGCCGACGGCAAGGCCGTCAACACCGCGACACCCTCGATCGGCATCACCTACAACGATCCGATCGGCGCGGAGGAGCCCGCGGCCTCAGGGGTCGACATCACCACGCTCCAGGTGACCCTGGACGGCGTCGACCGGACCGCTCTCTTCACCCGGCGCTCCGGCGACGCCTCGGCGACCGTGCCCGCGGATCTCGCGCTCGCGCCGGGACCCCACACGATCACCGCCACCGTCCGCGACCTCGCGGGCAATACGGCCACGGCAACCTCCCGCTTCACCGTGGACCTGACTCCGCCGGAGATCGAGATCGCCGAGCCCGCGGCGGGCGCCTATCTCGCGACCGCCACGCCCACGATCCGCGTCACCTATCAGGACAACGCGGCGCTCGACCTCGCGACGCTCAAGGTGCTCGTCAACGGTGTGGACCGCACGGCGCTGTTCACGAAGACCGCCACGGGCGCGACTCTCGCGCTCACCGCGGAGACCGCGTTGCCCCAGGGCGCGAACCAGATCAGCGCGGAGATCCGCGACACCGCGGGGAACCTCGATTCCGCCTCGGTGGCCTTCAACGTCGACCTGACGCCGCCGCGGATCGTGATCGGCTCCCCGGCCGCCGGCTCGCGGCATGGCTCCCCGGACGTCCCGATCGCGATCACCTACAGCGACGATCAGGCGCTCGCCCCGGCAACGCTGCGCGTTCGGCTGGACGGCAACCTCCTGGCCGGCCTCACCGTCGAGGCGGACACCGCCACGGGAACCGCCTCGGGAGTCGCGAACGGCTCGCACACCCTGACGGTGCGCATCTTCGACCGCGCCGGCAACCAGGCCAACGCGTCCGTCACCTTCCTGGTCGACTTGACGGCGCCCAGCCTCCGGGTGGCAGTGCCCGCGCCCGGCGAATTCGTCCGGACGGCCTCCCCCGCGCTCCGTCTGGAGTACTCCGATGAGAACGGGGTCGACACCGCCACGCTGAAGGTCCAACTGAACGGGACGGACGTCACCCCCCTGTTCACGATCGGCACCGGGGCCGCGACCGCCGATCTGGCCGGAGCGTTGACCCTTCCGGAAGGCGCGGCGACGATCACCGCCGAGATCCGGGACCTGACCGGCAACACCGGGGCCACGACGAGCACGTTCACCGTGGATACGGTGGCGCCCGCCGTGAGCGTCACCGCTCCGACGGGCCCGGTGAATTCCGCGGCCCCCGCGGCGTCCGTGACCTACTCGGACTCCGGATCGGGGATCGACTCGGCCTCCCTGCGCATCCTTTTGGACGTCACTGACGTGACCGGGCTCTTCGCCGTGGGCGCGGGCGAGGCGGTCGGCACGCTGCCGGCGCTCTCCGAGGGGCCACACACGCTCCAGGTCACGGTCTCCGACCGCGCAGGGAATCCGTCGACGGCCACGGGTCCGTTCGTGGTCGACACCGCGCCGCCCGTGGCCGCGTTCGTCACCCCGGCGGACGACTCGTTCCTCAACACTCCGGCGCCCGCGATCGAGCTCAGCTTCGGCGACGGCACCGGCTCCGGTGTGGACCCCGCGAGCCTCCGCGTCTTCCTCACCCGCGGCGACGAGGCGGAGACCGAGATCACTTCGCTCTTCACGATCGCGGCGGACAAGGCGACGGGCCAGATCCCCTCGTCCTCCGCCCTGACCGATGCCACGTATCACCTGCGCGCGACGCTCAACGACCGCGCCGGAAACCCGGGGACGGCGCGCGCGACGTTCGAGCTCGACACGGTCGCGCCCACGTACCAGATCGTCCAGCCCGCGCAGTCGAGCGCCTTGAACGTCCGCACTCCCGCGATCCTCATCACTTACGACGACGACCGCTCCGGGGTCGACCCGGCCCGGCTGGTCCTGCGGATCGACGGCGTGGACCGGAGCGACCTGCTGGTGCGCGGCCCGAACGAGGCCACCGCGACCCTGCCGGCCGAGGAGGCGCTCGAGGACGGAACGCACACGCTGGAAGTGACGGTCGAGGACCGCGCCGGAAACGTCGCGGAAGTGGTGCCGCAGACCTTCATCGTCGACACAGTTCCGCCCACGATCACGGCCGCGCTCGCGCCGGAGCCGAACGCCGAAGGGTGGAACACGGCCGACGTGACCGTGACGTTCACCTGCACGGACGACGGGTCCGGAGTGGCGGACTGCCCCGCGCCCGTGACCGTCTCGACGGAAGGCGCCGGCCAGGTCGTCCGCGGCACCGCCACGGACGCCGCCGGCAACACGGCCGAGACGGAGGTGACGGTCAGCCTCTCGAAGACGCCACCCACGATCACCGCCGCCGTCTCGCCCGAGCCGAACGCCGCCGGCTGGCACAACGCGGACGCCACGGTCGCCTTCACCTGCGTCGCGGGAGGCGCGCCGCTCGGGGCCTGTCCGCCGTCTCAAACCGTGAGCGAAGAGGGGGCGGGCCAGTCCGTCTCCGGCACGGTCACCGATGCCGCGGGCCTCTCGGCGACCGCGACCGCAGCCGTTAGCCTCGACAAGACGCCGCCTTCGATCACCGCGATCGCCACGCCGCCGCCTTCCGCGGAAGGGTGGAACACGGCCGACGTGACGGTGACCTTCACCTGCTCGGACGCGCTCTCCGGCGTGGCCGACTGCCCCGCGCCCGTCGTCGTCTCCGCCGAGGGCGCCGGCCAGGTCATCACGGGCACTGCCACGGACGTGGCCGGCAACGCGGCTACGGCGAGCGTCACGATCAATCTCGCGAAGACGCCGCCCACGATCACCGCCGCGGTCACCCCGGCGCCGAACGCGGCCGGGTGGAACAACTCGGACGTGACGGTGACCTTCACCTGCACCCCGGGCGGCGCGCCGATCGCCTTCTGCCCGCCGTCGCAGGTCGTCAGCACCGAAGGCGACAACCAGCCGATCACGGGCACTGTCCGCGACGCGGCGGGCTCCACGGCGTCCGCGACGGCGACGGTCCGCCTCGACAAGACGCAGCCTTCCATCACAGAGCTCGCCGCGCCGGACCGGCTGGTGCCCGGCGGCACGGGCGCGGTGTCGGTGGTGGTGGCGGACAACCTGTCGATCGCCTCCGTCGCCTTCACCGTCGACGGCGCCCCGGTCGCGACGCTCTCCGAGCCGCCCTACCGGTTCGATCTCACGGTGCCGGAAGAGGCCCAGGCCGGCGATACGCTCACCGTCACCGCCGTGGCCACCGACCCGGCCGGCAACACGGCCACGGCGAGCCGCGACGTCACGGTCGCGGCGCAGGGCGTGGTCGTCGGGCAGGTCCTCTCCGACGCGACCGGCCTGCCGCTGCCGGGCGCCGTCGTCCAGGTCTTGGGCGGCACCGGGCAGGACGTCTCGGACGCGGCCGGCCGCTACTCGCTCCAGGCCGACACGAGCCTTCTCCGGCTGCGCGTCACGAAGCCGGGGATGCTGCCGGTCGAGCGCGAGGTCGCCGTGCAGCCCGGCGTCGGCACCGTGGCCGTGGACGCGCGCCTGACCGCCGCGGCGAGCCCGGTGTCGATCGATTCCGGCGGCGGCACGCTCTCTGCCGGCAACGTCACCGTCCACGTGCCGTCCGCTGGATCCGTGGCGCTGACCGGCCTGTCGGGCCAGGGGCTTCCCGGTCTCCTGCCGCTCGGCTGGTCCCCGGTCGCCGCCTTCGACCTGAACGCTGGAGCCGCGGGCCCCTTCACCGCGAGCTTTACCGGCGTACCGCAGGGCCGGCCGTTGCACCTCGTCACCTACAACACGGGAGCGCACGCCTGGACCCTGGTCGAGCCCGGCCTGACGAGCTCCGGCGGCGCGCTGTCCGTAGAGCTTCCCGCGCCGGGCGGCTACGCGCTCGTCCTCGCGGATGAGGCCGAGCCGCCGCTCGAAATCCCCGAGACCGGCCAGCCCCTGCCGGGCGCCGAGATGGTCCCGCTGCCGCCGGATGCCGCGAGCACCGGAACGCTCGCGCCGCCGAGCCTGTCGCCCGCGGGCGGCACGTCCATGGCGACCCTGGCGGTGCAGTCCGCGCTCCCGCTGCCGTCGGGCACCGTCATCCAGGCGATCGTCACCGAGCAGTACACGCCCAGCTCCGGCGAGCCGATCTCCGAGGCCGCCCGCGCCGTGGACCTCGTCCTCTACCGCCACCCGGCGCCGGCCGGCGCGGCGCTCGCCGCGACTTTCCCGGTCACCCCGTCTCGCGCCTTCGAGGTCGCGGAGCTGCAATCCGGCAAGGTCCATCTGGACATCCTCGCGGGGCGGGAAGGCGCGCGCGGCCAGACCGGCGGCAGCGGCGCCGTGGTCGTCCAGTCGGGCGATGCCACGCTCGCCATCGCCGCCGGCTCGCTGCCCGAGGACACCGCGATCTACCTCTTCGCCGCGCCGCTCGCCGGCTTCCTCCCCGCGGGCAACGGCCTGACGCCGCTCTCCCAGTACGTCCTCGACTTCGCGGGCCGGACCTTGAGCCTGCCGGCGCAGCTCTCCGCGGACGCGGGCGCGGCGCAGCCGGGAGACACGCTTCTTCTCGCGCAGATCCAGCGCTTCGGAGGCGTCCCGCGGCTCGTCGCCGTGGGCCTCGCCGAGGTCGTGGGCGGCCGGATCGTCTCTCAACCCTATCCGGGCCTCCCCGGCATCACGCAGGGCGGCGAATACGTCTTCTACCGCTCGGCGCAGCCGCTCGGCTTCGTCTCGGGTCTCGTGTCCGCGAGCGGCGGTCCGGTCGGGGCTCTCGTGCAGACCGACGCGCTGCCGTTCGTGGCCTTCTCCGGCGCCGACGGCCGCTACACCCTGCCCGCCCTCGCCGGCACGGCCAACGTCCGGGCGACCGTTCCGCAGACGGCGCTCCTCGGGACCGGCAGCGTCGTCGTGACCGCGGGGCAGACCGCGGCGCTCGACCTCGCCCTCTCCGGCACCGTCTCGGCCGCCACGGTCATTCCGGCGGACGGCGCGCTCGGCGTCGATCCGAGCGCGGGAATCACCATCAACGCACCCGTGGCGCTGAACCCCGCGACGGTGACCGAGTCCAACATCCAGCTCTTCGAGGTGGGAACCTCCGGCAACCAGCCGGTCGCGGTCCGCTTCGTGCTGGCGCAGGGCAACCGGCAGGTCTCGGTCTTCCCGCTCACGGCGCTTGCGCCCTCGACCCGCTACACGCTCCAGGTCTCCGGCCTCGCCACGGCCGTGGGCGGCCTGGTCTCGGTGCCGGGCGTCACCTTCACCACGCGGTCGGTGACGCCGCCCAACTTCGATCCGGACGCCCTCGTCTTCGCCTTCCCCGATGCGGAAGGCAACGTCGCGGTGAGCGCGCCGGCCGGTTCCTTCCCGCCGGGCACGCGGCTGCTGATCGTCAACCAGACGAACGGCGTCGTCATCTCGCTCACCGTGGGCAACGACGGCTCGGTTTCGGGTGAGCTGCCGGCGACGATCGACGACGTCCTGCTGGTCACCGTCACCTCGCCGGACCAGAGCAGCGCCACCTTCACCCGCACCCAGTTCGTCGCGCCGGACGGCACGGTCGCGGTCGGCGCCCACGGCGGCACCGTCACCGGCCCGGGCGGCGTCGAGCTGCGCATCCCCGAAGGCGCGCTCGACAAGGGTGTCCGGCTGAAGATCGAGGCGTTCGGCGCGGACCTCTTCCCCGAGCGGCCCGAGATCCCCGAAGGCCACTTCGGCAGCGGCCTGAAAGTGAGCTCGCCGGACAAGCTGGGCCGCCTCAACAAGGAGATCGACCTCGCCTTCCCCAAGCCGGCCGACGCGCCGGAAGGCAGCTTCTTCTACGTCTACCGCCGGCTCTCCAAGGCGGACGGCACGGTCGTCTTCGAAGTCATCGATCAGGCCTTCGTCGAAGGGGAGAAGGTGGTCACCGCCTCCGCGCCGTTCCCGGGCTTCATCACCGGCATGGCGGGGCTGGGTACCAATCCGGCGACGGCTTCCCTGGCCTCCGCCCTGGAGGAGAGCTACTTCTTTCTGCAGTGGTCCTTCGAGCGTCTCCTGGTCGGCGTCGCCTCGCAGGGATTGATCTCCGGCAAGGTGCGGCGCATCGTGCCGCCGGCCGTCGGCCAGACGGATCCGACCTACATCCCCTTGAGCGGCGCCCTGGTCTATCTTTCCGATGACGGCCTGAGCCAGGCCGCCATCAGCCAGGGCGACGGCTCTTTCGCCATCTGGGACCGCAAGCTGGGCGGCGGGACGCGCAAGGTCACGGCGGTCTACGGCGGCGAGACCGTGGAGGCCACGGCCTTCGAGGTCAACGCCTCGGAACCGGACCCCGTGTTCTTCCCGAACCTCGAGACCTACCGGTACTACCGGAACGTCGCCAAGGTGAACATCGCCTTCCCGTCGCTCACGCCAACCCCGCCAGCGCCGCAGGTGGACGTCCGCCTGTTCACCCTCGACGCCGACGGCCTGCGCGTCCCCGCGACCGGGGTCTTGCAGTCGGGGACCTCCCTGATCATCGCCTTCAAGTCTTCGGCAACCGTCAAGGGCGCGACGGTCGGCGGAGTGCCGCAGAACGTCACCGCGCCGGACGTACCGGATAACCCGCAGGATCCGTTGACGCTCGACGCCCGCGTGGTCGGGACCTACACGGTCGGCCCTCCCGGCGTGTATACCGTCGTCGCGACGGCGATTCCGCCGCTCGGCGGGCCGGCGGTCACCTCGACCCGCAGCTTCCTCGCCGTGGCGCCGGGGGGCAACAACGGCGTCTCCAAACCGGGTGCGCCGGCGGTCGTCCAAACCTCCCCGCTAGAGGGTGCCGAGGGCGTTCCCGCGTCCACCTTCCCGCAGGTGACCTTCAGCGAGCCTGTGACCCAGGTGCCGGGGAACGTCACGCTGTCCGACTCTTCAGGGGAGGCCGCAGACATCCGGCTCATCGGCGTCCGGGCGGACGGCAGCGTGGCGAACCCTGTGGGAGCTGCTGACGTCATTACCGCCTTGACCCTCCAGCCGACCGCGGGCCTCAAGTTTGGCGAGACCTATACCTTGATCTTGGGGAGCGGCATCGCCGACCAGGATGACCCGCCGCTTGAGCTCGCTCCGTTCACGCTCCATTTCACGACCTTCGGCCCGGAGGGGCTCGGGGGAACGGCGCCGTTCTCCTCGACGCGGCCGGGCCTCCTCGGCGAGCGGGCCTATGTGGCCAAGAGCGCCCACACGTCGCACAGCTCTCTGAACATCGTGGACATCACCAATCCGGCGAGCCCTGTCGAGGTCGGCACGCCCGCTTTTTTCATCGGGCGTGCCGCCGACATCGCCGGGGTGGAGCTGTCGCCGGTCACCGGGACCCCCCTCGTCGCGGTCGCCACCGGAGTCGGCTCCTATCCTCTGCCATCGAACCTCTGGATCTACGACGTGTCGAACCCCGACGTGCCGGACCGGGTGGCGGCGGTGAGCGCGACGACGAGCGCCGGCCAGGACGGTACCCTGCTGCGGATCGCCATGAAGGGCGGCTCGATCTACGCGAGCACCTTCCCCAAGGGCATCCAGGTGATCGACGTGCGGGAGGCGGTGACCGTCTATGAGAACCGGGACTCCTTCGACTTCGGCCGGAGGATCACCACCGAGGGGCAGGGTTTTGGGACCGAAGCGGTCGTGAACACCATCCCGCTGACGACGGGCCAGGGCAGCATCGCCACGATGTATGACCTGGAGGCCGGCGATTTCGCCACCGCTCCGCCCGATCCCGAAGACCCCACGGCGCCGGTGCCGACCGAGACGCTCGTCGTGGCGACTGGAAGAGTGCCGTTGGTCGTCGCCAACCCTCTGCAGTCCGGCTCGAGCGCCGTGCTCTATCCGCCGCGGGAGAGCGGCGGGACGGGCCTGAGCACCGTGCCGCTCCGGAGCGCCGACGGACAGTTCAGCATGGACTTCGGGTTCTCCCTCGCGCTGGGCTCGATCCAGCGGACGGACACGGAAGGCAACAGCCGCTCGCTGCCGGTCGCGCTCGTCGTCGGCACCGGCACGGTGGCGAACGGGGGGGCCGCAGGGACTCCGATCCTCGCCGTGGTCGACATGACCGACCCGCGCCGCCCGGCGCCGCTCGGCTTTTTGAAACTGCCCGAACTGGCCGCCGACGTTGCCCTGAAGGATTCCGTCGCTCTGATCACCAGCGGAGGCAAGATCCGGCTGGTCAGCCTCGCGGATCCCGCGCACCCCTCCGAAGCCGGCGAGATCACCGGCACCTTCGGCGACCGCTTGGCGGTCACCGCCTCCGGGATCGTCGTGACAGCGTCCTTGAACGGCACGATCGGCGGCGTCCGCACGGCCACCCTCGTCTCCGGCGTCTTCACCCAGTGCGACGGCCCCATCCTCGCCAGGCAGACCTCACCGGCCTCCGCGCCGACCCCTGTCTTCGAGACCGTGGACGACATCACCTGCACGGTTCGCGTGATCCCCGCGAGCACCCCGGCGGCGAGCGGAAGATTCACGTTGGCTCAGCAAAACCAGACGACCACCATCCCCGTCGACCTGCAGGGAGGTTCGGCGCAAGTGACGATTCCTGCCGGCCGGCAGATCGTGGGCAACACCGTGCGCGCGCAGACCACCGCCCTGGATGCGCGGACCGGCGAGAGCCTGCCCAGCTTTCCGCAGACTGTCGCCGTGGGGACGATCCAGCTTGTGTTGGACTCCGACAACAATACCAAGATCGAGCCGACCGCCGAGAACACCGCACGGGCGGAAGGGGAGAAGTTCTCGTTCTGGGAAGCGGATCCCCTGAACCTGGACAAGCCGGATGGCCTTCTGGATTATGCGCCGCTTCGCCTCTACGTGAATGGTCGGCCCAAACCGGGAAGTGGCAAGATCAAGCTGATCCTCGCAAACCAATCTGCGATTCCCAGGGAGTGGCTCCTGACCAGAAATGTGGGGGTGCCCAGCCACTCTGGAGACGGGATGGCCCAGGAGAGGGAGAAGCTCTACATCACGGACAGCCCGACTGCGAAGGCGCAGTTGGCCCAGGTTGCGAGCACGAACGTATCCTCGTGCGGCTCGGCGGCGGCCGAGTTCTTTGTGGACAAGCTCTGCCGTTCCGGTTTGTCCGGGGAGATCGAGCTGCCTGACCTTAAAGCCGGCCAGATGCACAGCCTGATCTTCTCTTGCCGCGGTTGTGAGAAGAGCAAATCCTGGCAGCTCAAGGTCGTCTTGGTCAAGAATGATCAATCCGTCGTGGAGCTGGACAGCGTCCCTGTGGATATCCGGCCTCTCGAGGATTGGATGAGCGTCTACTCGGCGCGATTCGGCTCCGGTGACTCCACTCCGACCTCCACGCTCATGCGTAACTCCGCCTGGACGGACATTCCGCCGGAGGCGACAAGCCTGAACGTTCTTGTGCATGGCTATAACAATAGCGACCTGGCTGCGACGAAAGAGGTGTTCCCGAGATTCGTCAAGCGTCTCTACTGGGCCAAGCACCCGGTGATCCTGCCCCAAGGAGACACCCATACCGTTGGGATCAGTTGGCCAGGCGATGTGAGCTTAGCCAACTGGCCCGACAATGAGTTTCGAGCCCTTCAGGCAGGAGTTCCTGTAGCGAAGTTCTTCAGTGAGCAGGCGAGCCAGGGGAGAGAGATGAGAATCCTGGCCCACAGCCTGGGGAACATGGTAGTCAATAGCGCTTTCACGAGGATCGAAGCGCAGGAGGCACTGAGCAGAGGCGCGATCAAGAAGTATGTAATGAATGAAGCGGCGATTCCGTCAGAAGCCTTCGTAGGTTACTCGGATCAGAGCTTGAGCAATCTTCTTCTCGGCCTGGCGGCGCTCAAACACGGGTTCCCCTCAGATGAAGTTTGGAAGGATCAGTGGGATGATATGCAAAGCAACATTCTGTCATCCTTTAATTTCGAGAAGTGGATGACGACCGTTAATGCACCGAACTACCTGACACAGCCACCGCCTCAGTACGATCTCAGGTGGGAGCAAATCCGGCCACCAGGACTGATCCCAGACAGCGCTCCGCTCGCAAGCAAACCTCAGCGAGGGTCCTGGCTTGGGCTTTTCTCGGACAACCCGCGCCGGGTCACCATGTATAACTCCTTCAATAGCGGAGACATGGTTTTGCGCGGTTTCTGGATGACGGCTCAGGTTTTCCAGAAGCCAAACATCCTCAAGGGCTTGGCGGGACTGCTGCCGACGGATCCGAGAGATGCTACAGGTCCGAGAGACAATGCAGTGATTCAGTTTTGGGCCAATCTGCGCAATACGAGTGGGGCCGAGGAGATCCTATGGGACAATGCCTGCATCACGCCGGAGACCTGCAAGCACTCGAACATCCTCCGACAATGGGCAGAGCTGGCCTACTGGTTCCCCTCCGTCAGCCAGCCCGTTGGAAGTCTTGGCGCCAGTCCTTTGACGAATCTTGATCTTTCATCCTATTCTCCTTCGGCGTTCGATGTCTTCGGGACGCATTCCTATCTTGGAGGCAGTGAGTACCCCAAGGTATTCGGGGCGTGGACCGAAATTCGGAAGGCTTTGGAGTAAGCCCTAGAAGGGTCGGATGGCAGATCAGGCTGGAGATGGCATGCAACGAAGACTGTGCTTTGTCTTGTCGCTGTTGTTCCTCTGGGTTCTTGAAGAGGGAGGCGTAAGGGCGCAAGCCCCCAAAGCCTTCCGTGAAGCCGTTGGAAATGAGCGCACAACCATTCTTGAATCTCTTCTGGCCGTTCTCTTTCCTGGGACGGAAGTACGGTGGGTGCCCAACGTTGTCCTGTACGGAGCCGGAGGCGAGGATCGCCCGGTCGAATTTGCCGGCTTTACCTATCGCGGACGGCCCGATGGAGGTTGGGAGGGCGCGACGGGATATGAGGTGGGAAGCGGCAAGGAAGAGTATATTTTCTACGCAAGCCGCTTCAGGGCCGCCGGAGGTCAGCAATTCCCGACGCCCTTCGTCCTCTTCAAAGCCCATGCGGATGGCCGGATCAGCGAGTTCAAGAAGTTCATTCTGGACAGGTCTGACCCTGTGAGCCAGATCAAAGCTTTCGAGCTGCAGGAGTGGCCCAGCGGAGGATGGCCCGTCGTCAGGGTCCAGTACGTCTCGTACTATCAGAAAGCCGAAAGCTTCACTGGCATTGAATGGCAGACCCTATTCGATAGCGGCGAGGGGAGGATCACGGAGCGGCTGCCCGCGGGAATCGTCCAGAAGCTCAAGGACGGCAGGGAAAGTATTCACGTTTTTGTCGTAGAACGGATCAGCCCCTCTCAGTTGCATTTCATCGACTCAGTATCGAAGAAGGCCGTCGAGTATCCCTGCGCGGATCCTTGCATTGTGGACGGTCCTAAGCTTCTTCAGGAATGGTCTTCTCAGTGAGGCTCTAAAAGGGCCAGGAGCCGACCCTTCCCGCCCGTCACCCAAGCTTCCGCCACCCCACCCTGAGCTTCGACCCCCGTGGCGAAGCCTGGCCAGGCGCGCGGAAGCTTGGGCCGCTTCGCGCAAGCCTGATCCCCTCCGCTTCAAGCTTCCCGCTCTGAATCCAGGTCCCGCTCGGGCCGTTCCAGGCCTGACGGTTCCCGGCAAAGCTTCGCATGGGGCTCTTGAAGCTCGATCCGGACCTCGCAAGCTCCTCCCATCGACCCGAAGCCCGACCGCCGTATTTCAAAGCTTGCGCGCGCCCTCGCGAGGTTGCGACAGCGCTCTCCAGGCTTGCTCACGCTAGCGGAAGATTCATTTTGACACCAAAGAGGTCTTGACAGCGGCATACGTGCATGGATAATAGCACCATCGATGCCTTCTAACACTCTTCGTCATCCACTGACCAAGAGGATAGACAAGAGCAACTCGAAAAGGAGGTGACAGGCTCGCGGACGAGCTCGAGAGAGGACGTGTGTGTTTGCGCCGGCCGGCGTGAAATCCGGGGATGGTCCCCGGGCGCGCCGAAGCCGGCCGACGCTCGGCGCAGGGACGCCGAGAAAACCCAAACAGGGCCATTTTCAAAAAGGAGAAAGACCATGGCCAAGCAGCAGACCCGTTATCCCGACACCGTGACCACCTGGGAGCAGATCTCCGCTTCCGTGGAGGCCAACAGCGCTGACCTCGCCCACCTGGAGGCGCCCCGCCTGAA
>DATHUD010000457.1:0-13948 GCA_035462575.1 Thermoanaerobaculia bacterium
CAGGAACGCCGACACAATGTCTTCCGTTTCGAGAAGGGCATCCGCTTGGTAGTGCTCATCCAGATGGCCGTCTTGATACTCAAGAACCCATTTGCCATCGACTTCTCTGACGGCCTGTATATAGGTATAGCCGCTCGATCCTTTGCCAAGTATTACGTAGGAGTCGCGTTTGGCGTCGCTTGGCTTAACGGACCGGATGCTTTTCTTGATGTCGACCGCTGATGGATTGTGGAGAGGACTATCTAACGTACCAACCACGAGACTTTCGAAATAAGTTTCCCGAAAATTTCGTATGTGCCTTAGGAGATCGGGGTATGTCAGTTCATCTGGACGCTGCTTAAGTACGCTGCAAGCGTGACGCAATTCCCCGCCAAAAGTGGTGTAGTGGTCCCAGATAAATCCCGAGGTCGGGATGTGAGTGTCGGCAATGCTCGCAAGCCAGTTACGAATATGACTAACTGCCTCTTTGGGGTCATTTGAGTGCCAACAGATGTCTTGACCTGAAATATCCGAAAGGTACATTTGGTAGCGGTTGGGGTGTTCATCAAAAACTAGGCACGACTTTCTGCGTTGATTCTCGTCGCCAATGAACTTGGCCCCGAGAAATATGCCGAGCTCAAGGGGCATATTAAAGCGCGGAAATTTTGTCTTCTTCTCGAGTCCTGTTCGCGAGATGTCGTGAACGCCGTATTGGCACTGCGCAATCGTTTGGTAAATCTTCTGAATCCGTATTTCGCTAGCGTCGCTATTTTCGAGCGCGCATCTTGGCAAAAATTGGCAGTCAACGATGGCGAAGGCGACTGCCCTGAGCATCGGAGCGTACGCTTCGTCAAACGGACAGTTGATGAATACGTTTCGGTTGGCAGCAGGAGACATGATCGTTCTTTCCGAGATGCCTAACAGTAAGATGGTATTCGCCCCCTGCTTCCATAGGCTTCTCCTTCCACTTTCAGAGATCCAATCCGCAGGGAACCTCCATATCTTTATGCGCTTTCAGTTTGTTAGAGTTACGTCATTCTAAGCTCTTTCAAGATCCTCGTCAATACGCTCGGATCGCACCGTCTAAGCTGGTGAGATGAAGCCACCTCTGAAATCCATGGGACACAAGCCGGCAAGGTGGCGTAAGTCCTTGATGGATCGGAATCACACGTCTTTGGAGGTCTCGCGGAGGACCGCCTATGCAGCCTGAAACGACGGGGACGTAATGCATAGGCGGTCTGCGCACCGCATTCGCGCGGCTTAGGCGGTCCGGATCGCCGCCTGGGAGCCTGCGCGGCGGAGAGCGTGGGCGTCCTGCCAGGCTGGAAAACAAGGACCCAAAGGACTGCAAGGACTGCAAGGACAACAGCTTTGATGTCCTTTCCGTCCTTGGTGTCCTTGCAGTCCTTGCTCCGGCTTTTTCTGCCGCGCAGGCTCCCCGGAGCCTTTGAAATGGCGTCCTGCAGGGCCGTCAGGCCGCTATGGCAGCCAGCCGTCCGCCGGGTAGCGGATTTCGTGGCCGCGGGCGTCTTCCCACTCGGTGTAGAAGCGGAAGGCGGTGCCGTGGAGGGTTGCCGTCCAGCGGTAGATGCCTTTGCCGGCGTTGCCGCGGACGAGCTTGAAGTCCCCCTGGCCGGTGCGGCGCTGGCGGGTGGGGTCTCTGTATTCGTAGACGATGCGCTTGAGCGTGGGGGCGCGGCCTTCGGGATCGGACCAGCGGAGGGTGACGATGCGCTGGCGGCCCTTGGTGCGGAAGGTGTGGTTTCCGGCGGTCGCCGTAGGAGTGGGGGCAGGATCGCAGTCCTCGTGGCTCTCTATGAAGGTGACGGGCTCGGTCCACGGCTCGACCGGGGCGTCTTCGCTCCGCAGGTAGCCGAGCATCCAGTCGGCGTAGACGCCGGCGGGGGCGTTGTAGGCGCTCTCGTAGACGGCGAAGTGGAGGTGGTCGCGCCAGCAGGGGTAGCGGCCGATGACTCCGATCTGCTGCCCTTTTTCGACGAGGTCGCCGGGGCGGACACTCGGGAGGGTGTGGCCGTAGAGGGTGACGACTTTCTTGCCGTCCGCCATCTCGTGCTCGATGGCGATCAGGTGGCCCCAGTTGGGGCAGTCGCCGTTTTCGTCCGCGAACATGACGCGGCCGGCTGCGGCGGCGTTGACGCGGGTGCCCTGGGCCACGCAGTAGTCGTCCGCCACGTGGCGCCGGTTCTGGTAGGCGGGGTTGCGGTCGAGGAACTCCAGGCAGCCGTCCCGCGGGACGTAGCCTTCGACGGGCAGCTCAAAGCAGGAGGCGGCCGAAAGCTCGGGGGAGGCGAAGACGGGGTCCGGGAGCCGCCACTCGCCGGAGGCGTCGGGCGCGCAGCCGTGGGCGAAGAGCGCGGCCAGGAGCGCGGCGGCCGTGAGGAGCGTTGTCGGTCGGTCTCTCTTCATGGCAGTCCCCCTTCCGGTCCCCGGAGTCTAGAGCCGATTGCGCAGTCGCGTCCACCCGGAGGCGAGGCGCAATGCTCGAGCCGAGGCGGGGAACGCACTGTCGATTCTCGATGGACGGTCCGCGGGCTCTACAGCCTCCGGCCTCTTCGCCCTCTGATAGATTGAGGACGACCCCAGGTGGAGAGAGCCGATGGAGCGCCAGGACCCCGAGCCGTTGAAACCGATGCTGCCGAAACGGATTGTGCTCGCGGTGCCGGGCATGGACCGGGTGGCCGTGCAGAAGGATCTGACGTACAAGACGGACGGCGGCGCAGAGCTCAGAATGGATGTCTACGCGCCGCCGGACGGAACGGCGGGCGAGAGGCGGCCGGCCGTCTTCTTCGTCCACGGCGGGCCGATCCCGGCCAACCTGCTCACGGAGCCCAAGGACTGGGGGATCTTCATCTCCCACGGCCAGCTCGCGGCGGCCTCGGGGTTTGTGGGCGTCACCTTCAATCACCGCCTCTTCGCCATGGACGGGTACGCCACGGCCGAGAGCGACGTGCGGGACGCGATCCGCTACGTCCGCGAGCACGCGGAGCCGCTGGGCGTCGATCCGGACCGCGTCGCGGTCTGGGTCTTTTCGGGCGGCGGGCCGCTCCTGGCGTCCTTCCTGGCCGACCCGCCGCCGTCCGTGCGCGGGCTCGTCTCCTACTACGGCCTCCTGGACTTCGAGGACGAGGCCTTGAAAGAGTTTTCCCCTCTGGAGAGCCTGCGCGCCCGCCAGGACGGGAACGTTGCGCCGGTGTTCATCGCCCGGGTGGCACTCGACAATCCCGCGATCAACCGCTCCGTCGACCGGTTCGTCGAGGAAGCCTTCGCGAAGAACGTGCCGCTCACGGTGGTGACGCACCCCACGGGCCGCCACGGCTTCGACACGATGGACGACGACGAGCGGTCGCGCGAGATCCTCCGGGCCACGGCCGGGTTCCTGAAGGAGCGCTTCGGGAGCCGGTGAGCGGGGCTCGCGTGCCGCCGGGACTGGCGGTAGGATAGGCGCGTCATGTCCTACGAGATATTCACGAATGAATGGGCGGCGGCCTGTGGGAAGGAGATCCAGGCCAACGAGGACTATCGGGAGGCGGCCCGGAAGTGGCAGTGGCCGATGGTGCTCACGATGAAGGCGGCGCCGGAGCTGGGCCTGCCCGAGCGGTCGGTGTGGCTCGACCTCTTCGAGGGGGACTGCCGCGAGGCGCGGACCGCGACTCCGGAGGACCTGGAGGCGGCGCACTATGTGATCAGCGCCGACGCAAAGACCTGGAAGCGGGTGCTGGACGGCGATCTCGAGCCCATCCCCGGCCTGATACGAGGGAAGCTCAAGCTCACCAAGGGCGGGCTCGTGTCGCTCCTGCCGTATGTGACGGCCGCCAAGGAGATGGTCGTCTCGGCGACCCGGGTGGACACCCGCTTTCCCCCGGGGCTGGCCTAGGCCGGCCGCCCCCCTCCCGCCGTTTCGAGAAGAACCTTCTGAGCCGAATGTAAACCGTTCAGGGTGCGGGGGCCGCTCGGGCCCCCGCGCGAGCGCCGTCCCCTGGAGAAGCAGGGCTCGGTTTCGACTTCAGCTATCCTTAAAATAAAGGCATGTTTCCTGCAGATGCCTTTCCGGGAGGTATTTCTTCAGTCACCGTGAGCCGCGAGATCTCCATCTTTGGCCTGGGCTATGTGGGAACGGTTTCGGGCGCCTGTCTGGCGAAGCGGGGGCACCGGATCGTGGGGGTGGACAAGAGCGTCCAGAAGGTCGCCTTTCTGCAAGCGGGTCTGTCGCCGATCGTCGAGACCGGGATCGACGAGCTGATTGCGGAGGCGGTCGCGGCCGGCCGCTTGCGGGCGACGAGCGATCCGGAGGAGGCGGTGCGGGAGACGGACGTCTCTCTGGTGTCGGTGGGGACTCCCAGCGCGCGGGACGGCTCGCTCGCGCTCGAGGCGGCGGACGCCGTCACCCGGGAGATCGGCCGGGCCCTGCGGCACAAGCCCGGGGACCACACGGTCGTCTACCGGAGCACGGTGCTGCCGGGGACGACGGAGCGCCGGTTCATCCCGCTCCTCGAGGCGTCGTCGGGCCGGCGGCTCGGGGAGGGCCTGGAGGTCTGCTACAACCCGGAGTTCCTGCGCGAGGGGAGCGCGGTCCTGGACTTCCACCGTCCGCCGTTCATCGTGGCCGGCTCCGGGAGCGAGGCGGGCTCCGCCGTGCTCGCCGAGATCTACGAGGGGATCGAGGCGGATTTCATCGAGACCGGCCTGCGCACGGCGGAGGCGGTCAAGTACATCTCGAACATGTTCCACGCCTTGAAGGTCTGCTTCGCCAACGAGGTGGGAGCGGCGCTCAAGGAGATGGGGGTGGACGGCCGGAAGGCGATGGAGATCTTCTGCCGGGACACGATCCTCAACATCTCGGCGGCGTACCTCCGGCCGGGCTACGCCTTCGGGGGCTCCTGCCTGCCCAAGGATCTGCGGGCCTTCCTCCACCGGGCGAAGATCCTGGACGTCGAGATGCCGCTCCTCGCGCAGCTCCTGCCGAGCAACGGCCGCCATATCGACCGCGCCTTCGACCTGATCGCCCAGAACGGGCGGGGGCGGATCGCTCTCTTCGGCCTCGCGTTCAAGGGCGGCACGGACGATCTCCGGGAGTCGCCGCTCGTGACGCTTTCGGAGAGGCTCATCGGCAAGGGCTACGAGCTCCGGATCTTCGACCCGGACGTCAACACCGCCCGGCTGATGGGGGCCAACCGCGAGTTCATCGAGCGGGAGATCCCCCACATCGACCGATTGATGCAGCCCGACGTGCGCTCGACGCTCGAAGGGGCGGACGCCGTCGTCCTCGGCAAGGTGGGGCGGTCGGACCTGGAGGCCATCGTCTCGCTCAAGCCGGACGTGCCGGTCATCGACCTCCAGGGAGGGCGCGAGGTCGCCGGCCTCCGCGCCCGCGACTACCGGGGGATCTGTTGGTAGACGCGCTCGAGGCGGCCCCCGGCCGGACCGGAGCGCGAGGCGTGGGCTGGCCGGCCTGGCTGCAGGCGCTGGCCGCCGCCGCTCTCGCCGCCCTCCTCTACGCCGGCCTCTACGCCGAGCTGCCCATCGACGACACGCTCCACTTCGGTCCCCACATCGAGGCCGGGATCTTCGAGTGGGACGCCGCCCACCTGTTCATGCAGCCGGCCGTGGTGCTCTGGCATCGGGTTCTGGGCTTCGGCGGTCCGGCCCGCGCGAGCCAGGAGCGCTTCAACACTTTCTGCGCGGCCCTGTCTCTGGGGATCTTCTATCTCCTGCTCCTCCGGCTGGGTGTGGCGCCGGTCGGGCGCGCGGTGCTGACCGCCCTCGCGGCCGTGAGCTACAACCTGCTCAACCTGGCGAGCTCGGGGCATGTGAAGCTCGCGGTCCTGCCGTTCCTCACCGCGGCCCTCTATCACGCGGTGCTCTGGGAGCGGGACGAGCGGGCGGACGGCACGGGTGGCGTCCGCAGGCTGGCCGCCGCCGCCGTGTTCCTGGGAGTCGCCTCGGGGTTCCTCATCAACAGCGTCCTCGTGGCGCCTTTCCTGGCGCTGGCGGTCGCGGCGGTCTCGCTCTTCGCCGGAGCCGGGGTGCGGCGGGCCCTCGGCCGCGCGTTCGCGGTGGGCGGCCTGTGCGGTGCCACGGGGCTCGCGGTGCTGGCGGCCGGCTATGCCCTGGCGGGCGCCGGCCCCTGGAGCGTCCGGGGATTTTTCGGCTTCCTCCTCGCCAAGACGGCCCTGCGGCCTCCGGTGTCGGGGGAGCTCGAGAGCCTGGCCCGCGGGGCGTTCGGCGTGGTCCAGAACTTCGTCTGGGTGGGGAGCTTCGGTCCCATGCTCCGGGCGCTGATGGAGGGGGATTCCTCGTTCCTCCCGGCCCACCGGGGGAGGCTGGTCGCCGAGGGCGCGGTTTTCCTCGCGGCCGCCGCTCTCCTGGCCTGGGTCTATCTCGGGGCGCTCCGGCGCCTGGGGCGGGGGCGCTCCGTGGCGGCGGTGCCCCTGGCGTTCATCCTCGGGGCGCTGGCCTTCGCGATCCCCTGGAATCTGAACGAATCGGATTTCTACTTCCCCCTGACTCTCCCCACCGTCGTGCTGATCGCCGCCGCCCCGAAGTCCGCGATGCGGTCGGCCGTGTCGCTCCTCCTCCTGGGTCTCGCCGCCTGGACCTCGATCGGAGAGTGGGCGGTCCCGAAGAAGCTCTATCCGCTCCGCCGCTACAACGCGGAGCTGCAGACCCGGCTCACCTCCCGGGACCTGGTCGTGCACTGGTATGTCTACACGGGCGGCCCGTCGGTGATCTTCCTCGACCTGCCGGGAGTGCCCCGGCTCCCGCTGGACCGGGCCTACGAGCGGAGCCCCGGCCGCGACCTCTTCTTCTCGGGAGTCGCCGGCGCCATCGACCGGCGGCTCGCCGAGGGAGGGAGGGTCTATCTCTTCGGGATCCTGGACGACCGCTCCTGGAACGCCCCGTGGCCGGGCCTGCGGCGCCAGGGGCTCACCCTGGAGCGCCTCGACTCCTTCTTCCGGGAGCGCTATACCGTGGCCGACCGCGGCGAGATCGCCGGGATCCCCTGTTGGGAGCTGCTGCCGAAATCCGGCCGGGGAGGAGGGTGACGACCGTGGAGCCTTCGTCCCTGCTTCCGTCCGGCGCGCCCGAGCCGGTCGATCCGGGCCGGCGGCGCCTGCTCTTCGTCTCCCCCCGGTTCCTCTTTCCGGCGGACGGCGGCGGCAAGATCCGCACGGCCCAGATCCTCAGGGGGATGAAGGGTGGAGCCTACGAGATCACGCTCGTCTCTCCGGTCCCGAAGGACGCGGCGCGCCACGCCACCGTGGTCGGGGAGGTCTGCGACCGCTTCGCCGGCTGGCCGGAGCCGCGCCGGGGGCGCGCCTTCCGGGTGACGCGCCTCCGCCATCTCGTCTCGCCCCTGCCGCTCCCCGTGGCCACGGACCGCTCCCGGCCGGGCCGGCAGGTGGTCGCCGCGGAGCTCGCGCGGCAGCCGGACGTGGTGGTGTTCGACTTCCTCCACTCGGTGGTCCTCGCGCCGCCCTCCCACTCCTGCCCCTCCGTGCTCTTCACCCACAACGTGGAGAGCGAGATTTTCGAGCGGCACGCGGCGCTCGCCGCCCACCCGGTCGAGCGGGCCGTCTGGCGAAGCCAGTTCCGCAAGATGGAGCGTTTCGAGCGCGAGGCCCTCGGCCGTTTCGACGCCGTCGTGGCGGTCTCCGAGAGGGACGCGGCCCGATTCCGCGACGGGCTCGGGAGGGCCGGGGCCCAGGTCATCCCCACCGGGGTGGACGCCGAGTACTTCGCCTACACGCCCCCGGGGGACGAGGGGGTCGTCGCCTTCACCGGCGCCATGGACTGGCTCGCCAACATCGATGCCATCGACTATTTCCTCGAGCAGGTGTGGGATCGGGTGGTCCGCGAGGTCCCGCACGCC
This sequence comes from Thermoanaerobaculia bacterium, assembly GCA_035462575.1. Lineage (GTDB taxonomy): Bacteria > Acidobacteriota > Thermoanaerobaculia > Multivoradales > UBA5704 > DATARR01. The sequence continues at coordinate 7,871 of DATHUD010000457.1, forward strand.
CGTTTCCGGGTGATCGGCCGCAACCCTCCCGCCTCGCTGGTGGAGAAGGTCCGAGCCCGCGGCGTGGCCTGGGAGCTCACCGGCTTCGTGGACGACGTCCGCCCCCACGCCCGCGGCTGCTCCGCGTACGTCATCCCGCTGCGGGTCGGCGGCGGCACGCGCCTCAAGGCGTTCGAGGCCATGGCCATGGGGTGCCCGGTCGTGTCGACCTCGATCGGCGTCGAGGGTCTCCCCCTGGAGCCGGGCCGGCACTATCTGCGGGCGGACACCGCCGAGGAGTTGGCCGCCGCCCTCGTCCGCCTGCTGCGGGACGCGGAGCTCCGCGGGAGGATCTCGCGGGAGGCGCGGCGGCACGTGGAGGAGGGCTTCTCCTTCCGCCGGGCGGCCCGGGTGTTCGAGGAGATCTGTCTTGCCGCCGAGACGGTCTCCCGGGGGCGGACCGGGGTGCTAAGCTGACCTCCTTCACAGGAGAGGGAGGACCGCATGACCGAGATTCTCCGTCCCACCTCGTTCGCCAGCACCCGGCCCCGCGGGCTTCGCTACGAGCAGCTCCCGCTGCGCCTCTGGCGCAAGGCCAAGCGGCTGGGCATCTGGAACCCGGACGACCTCGACTTTTCCCGCGACGTGCGCGACTGGGCGGGGCTTTCGGCCGATGAGAAAGACCTCCTGCTGCGCCTGACCTCGCTCTTCATGGCCGGGGAGGAGTCGGTCACGCTCGACCTCCTGCCGCTGATCCAGACGATCGCCCGGGAGGGGCGGGTGGAGGAGGAGATGTACCTCACCTCCTTCCTCTGGGAGGAGGCCAAGCACATGGACTTCTTCCGCCGCTTCCTGGACGAGGTGGCGCCGGATTCCGGCGATCTCACCCGCTACCACTCGCCCGTCTACCGGCGGATCTTCTGCGAGGAGCTGCCGCGGGCTCTGGGCATGCTCTCGGCCGACTCGTCTCCCGCGGCCCAGGCCCGCGCCTCGGTGACCTACAACATGATCGTCGAGGGGGTGCTCGCCGAGACCGGCTATCACGCCTATTTCGACATGCTGGAGAGAAACGACCTGCTGCCCGGCCTGCGCCAGGGGATCGGGTTTCTCAAGCGGGACGAGTCGCGCCATCTGGCCTACGGCGTCTTCCTCATCTCGCGGCTGGTGGCCGAGCACGAGGAGGTCTGGCCGGCGGTGGAGCGCCGGATGGACGAGATGCTGGAGCCGGCGATCGAGCTCATCCACGAGCTGTTCAGCGCCTACGAGGTGGTCCCCTTCGGCCTTCAGCTCGAAACGTTCGTGGACTACGCCATGACGCAGTTTCAGAGGCGCTACGCCCGCATCGAGAAGGCGCGGGAGCAGACGCTGGAGCAGATCTACGGGGAGGCGGAGGAGGAGTGACGCCTTACCCGATCCCGAGCTGCTTCATCCGCTGCTGAAGGCCCCGTTTCGAGACCTCCAGGCGGGAGACCATGGCGTCCAGGTTGCCGCCGCAGGCTTCGTGGGTGGCCAGGATCTCTTCCCGCTCGAGGTCGCTCGCCTTGCGGATCGAGCCGAACCTTTCCATCAGGACGTAGAGCGAGGGGCGGGAGATGCCGAGCTGCTCGGCGGCCTGCTTGACCTCCCAGCGGTTCGCGCGGAGCGCTTCGAGGACCTCGGCTTCGGTGACCTCCGAAGGGATCCTGTACTCCGAGGCCGGCTTCCTGCGCGGGGGCGGCGGAGCCTGGAAGGTGCTTTCCAGGGCGACTTCGCCGGGGGCGGCCGGGGGCGCGGCCTCGCGCAGGAGGCGCTCGACCTGGGGGCCGATCTGGACGGAGTCGAAGGAGCGGCTGCCGATGACGATCTGGCGCACGGCGTTTCGGAGCTGCCGGATGTTGCCCGGCCAGTCGTGCCGGGCGAGGCGGGCCACGACCGAGGCGGGCATCCAGGGCTGGGCGTCGCCCACGGGCGGATCGAGGCGGTGCTCTTCGCCCGCGGCCCGGAGCTCCTCGCGGAGGAAGTGGAAGAGGAGGCGTCCGAAGTCGTCGCGGCGCTCCCGCAAAGGCGGGATGAAGATCTCGTAGCCCGCGAGGCGGTGGAGCAGGGGGGCGCGGAACTTCCCCTCCTCGATCGCGTCTTCGAGGTCCGCGTCGGTCGCCGCGATCAGCCGGATGTCCACCCTCTGGGCCTCCTGGCCGCCCACCCGCTGGATCTCGCCGGTCTCGAGGACCCGGAGCAGCATGACCTGCACCTCGGCGGGGGCCTCGCCGATCTCGTCGAGGAACAGGGTGCCGCCGTGGGCCCGCTGGAAGTAGCCGGCCTGGTCGCGCACCGCGCCGGTGAAGGAGCCCTTGACCGCGCCGAACAGCTCGGAGGTCGCGAGGGTTGCGGGGATCGCCCCCATGTTCAGGCACAGGCACGGGCTGTTGCGGCGTTTGCCCGCCTGGTGCATGGCCCGGGCCACGAGCTCCTTGCCCGTTCCCGTCTCGCCCCGCAGGAGGACGGGCACGTCGAGGTCCGACACCCGCCGGATCTCGTGCCGCACGCGCAGGATGGCTTCGCTCTCCCCCACGAGGCCGAAGCGCTCGGGCGCGTCGAAGGGCTGCGTAGGGAAAGTGTGGAGGAGGAGGACCACCCGGTCGGCGAGCTCCAGGACCACGCCGCGCTCGACGTCCCGCTGGGAGAACACCCGGGAGTCCACGACCGGCGTGCCGTCCGCCACTACGCGGGTCCGGCTCTCGCCCACGGAGAGGCGCAGGGCGCCCGCGTCGTCCGCCGGGGAGAGCCGGAGCGGAGACCGGCTGAGGTGGCGGTCGCCCAGCGGGCCCCCCTCGGTCTGGCCCGGGGGCGCGAGATCCGGCTCCAGGCGGGAGAGAGAGGCGGGCCGGCCGTCCGAAAGAGCGGAGAGGAGGGCGCGGTCCCCAACCCGGCTGGTGTCGGGGTGGTGCAGGATGGTCAGCGCGGGAATCCGCGTGCGGCTCCGGCGCCTCCGATCTCCTTCGGGCGTGCCGTCATCCCACGCGGGCCGCTGGGCCGTCAGCTCACAGGTTTCCTCAGGCATTCTCGATTCAGTGTAACTCGATTCAGTGTAACGAGGAGGGGGAGCGGAGGCAAGAACACGCGAAAAGCCCCCGGCGGCCGGACCGCCGGGGGCGAGGGGGGGAGGGGCGCGGGCTTCAGTTCAGCGGGCACCCCAGGTTGTTGTCGGCGTCGAGCTTCGAGGCGAGCGAGAGGATCGCGTCCCGGTTGCCGCTCGCGAGGGCCGCGTCCACGTCGGAGAGGACGCTCGCCGGAGTCCGCGGGTAGTTGACGCCCGGGTGGGAGGCGTCGAGCAGAGCCGCGACCGAGGCCCGCAGGAGGTTGCCCGCCGCGCCTTCGAGGGTGGAGCCGCCTTTCATGGAGAGCGCGCCGAGCAGGGTGTCGGAGCCGAGGCCCGGGTAGAGCGAGGCCTTGGCGAACACGCTCTGCACCTTCTGGCCGGGCGAGTAGCCGGCGGCCGGCCACGAGTCGGTGTGATTCTTCCAGTAGCCCGGCGTGCAACCCTGGCCGCCCGGCGGTGGCGGCGGCGGCGGGTTGTAGAAGTAATGGGTCGGGTCGGAGTCGCTCACCGAGGCTCCGCACGGAGTCTTGCCGGAGGCGGAGGCGACGTGCCGGTGCTGGCCCGCGGCCGCCGTGCCGCTGCCGGTGCAGGTCATGGATTCACCGGCCGCGAGGCTGTTCTTCGGGCAGGAGACCGCGAGGCCCTGGTCGTCCGTCAGGGTGATGCCGGTCAAGGCGACGTTGCCGTTGTTCTTGACGACGTGGGTCCACTGGAGCGCCTGCCCCGCGCTGACGGCGATCCCCGGGGCATCGTCCGCGTCGTTGCCGTTCACGGCCGATTCGAGATCGAGGCGGGCGTCAGGCTGGCCGTAGTACCAGCTCCGGTCCTCGTCGCTCACGGTGGTGCTGCCGCCCTTGCCCGTGGCAATGCCGAGGTTGGTGTACTGGCAGGCCACGGCGGTGCCGTTGCCGGTGCAGGTCATGGACTCGCCGGCCGCGAGGGTTGTCTTCGGGCAGGAGACGGCGACGCCCTGGTCGTCCGTGACCTTGACGTTGGAGAGCGCCACCTGGCCGGTGTTGGTGACCACGTACTGCCAGGTGACCGCGCTGCCGACCGCGACCGGGGCGCCCGGGGCCTGGGCATAGTCAACCCCGTTGGTGAGCTTCTTGAGATCGATGCCGGGGCCCACGCCCTTGTAGTGGCCGGGGTCGTCGTCCGCGACGTCCGGGCCGCAGGGCGGGGCGGCGGTGACGGTGGCGACGCTCGCGAACTGTCCGGAGGCGGCCGTGCCGGAAGCCGTGCAGGTCATCGACTCGTCCGGCCGCAGGCTGGTCTTGGGGCAGGCGATCCCGAGGACCTTGGCATCCGCGATCTTGATGCCGGCGAGTTGCACGTCGCCCGTGTTCCTGACCACGAAAGTCCAATTCACCGCGTCGCCCACCGGGATCTCCGGGCCGGCCGGCGTGTCGGCGTCCTGGCCGTTGACGGCGCTCTCGATGTCGATCTTCGCGTTCTGTCCGCCCAAGTAGTGGCTGGGGTCTTCCGCGCTGACCTCAGAGCCGTCGGGGGCCTTGCCCACGGCCTTGCCGATGTTCTTGTACTGGCAGGCTTCGGCCACGCCCTTGCCGGCGCAGGTCATGGACTCGCCGGGCTCCAGGGTGTTCTTGGGGCACTTCACGTCTACACCCTGGTCGTCCGTCACGGTGACGTGGGTGAGCTTGACGTTGCCCGTGTTCTTCACCTCGTAGTCCCAGCGGACGGGCGAGCCCACGGGGATCGTCGGGCCGGGGGCGGTGTTGGCGTCCTCGCCGTTGGTGAGCTTGCGGATCGAGATCCCGGGCTCGTCTCCCGGAGGATCTTCCTTCGGAGGCAGGCACCAGGTCTGCAGCGCGATGCTGTAGTGGTTCCGCGAGCCGTGATGAAGGGCGATGAAGACGGGCTGCTCGGTGGTCAAGTCCACCCAGCCCGAGGGATGGGTGAGCCCGAGGTCGGCCACGGAGACCACCTCCACGGCGAGGATCGGGAAGGCCACGGTATCGACGGCCTTGCCCGAGTCGTCGTACACCATGCCCTGCGCGCGGATCTTGCGCGGCTGCGGATCGGGGCTCTTCTGGGGCTTGCCCACCCGCTTCGTCCAAAGCACCACGTGCGTGGCGTCGTCGAACCCGGCGCCCTGGAGATAGCGCAGGGCGTGGCGGTTGCAGAGCGGGCCGCCGGTCGTGCAGGTGGAGAAGAGGTCCAGGTTGACCAGAGAGTCGCCCATGGCCGCGTCCTGCATCGGATCGACCATGAAGTAGTCGCCCCAGAGGGCGGCCGGCCGCGGCGTGCCGAGGGCCTTGATCCTCACGGAGCCGGCGGCGATGCCGGGGGCCACCTCGGTCGAGTAGTAGAGCTTGTCCTGGGGCGAAGGCTCGCCGGAGAGGACCGCTTCGAGGTGCGACCGCTCCGGCGCTTTCATCGCCCGGCCGGGCAGCTTGCCTTTGATGATCCAGTTGCGCAGGTCGAACGACTGGAGCTCATGGGCCTCGAGGCGTTCCGGGATGGTCAGAACCTTGATCCCCCAGTTCGTATGGATTGTGATCTCGATGTCGACCGGCTTGTCGAGCGAGTTGGCGACCGAGAACAGGGTGGTCGAGCCGGGGTCCTGAAGCTCGATCTCGAAGTAGGGCAGGAGGAGCTCCGAGGACGGCATGAGCTGCGCCTCGGCCCGCCCGGCCCCGATCAGGCTCGCCGCGAGGACGAGCGCCACCACAGGAATATAAAGATTTCTGTTCATATGTGCCTCCCTTGGGGGATGAGATCGACTTCGGTCTGATTCCCCTGAGGGCAAGAGCCGTACCATGTGGGTCATTGCCCGCAAAGTATTGATTGGATGAGGTTTGAAGGGTTATTGCCGCTTGGCGATAAGCTCTGTCAGAGCGGCTGTCAGAGGGGCGGGGCGGTGTCAGGGTCTGTCAACGGATGGGTTTTCTGGGCGGCGTGCCCTTCGAGACCTCACCCTCTGTCTCCCTCTCCCATCTCCCACCCAATCCCCCGCCGGGAGAGGGAGGACGCCGATCCACCGGCATGGCCCCTCCGGA
>DATHUD010000458.1:0-13629 GCA_035462575.1 Thermoanaerobaculia bacterium
TGGGCCGGATAGGACGACCACCGCGGCAACTTCTATCTATCCTCCCGCGAGGTTCTTTTTCCATCAAAAGAAGCCTTTTCCTGGATGTCACTCTTGGTGAGATCTGGCGGCAGAGGTGAACGCCACTTCAGAGCCCCAGGGAATCGGCCTTTGGAGCGTATGGAGGCCCGGCTCAAGGCGAGGACGAGTTGACCCCCACCCTGCCGGAGGAGTACGCTAACTTCGGCAGGATTGGAGCACCGCTCGATGGATAGCCAGCGCTACGACAAGCAGTTGACCAACGACTCCAGGTTTCGGGACTTGACCGACGACAGGCAGCCGAGCCGTCCGGACGAGTCTCTGTGGGAGATCTTTCGGCAGAGGCCCGAGACGGAGTTGAACACCCCCTACGACAAGAACAAGAAGAGCAAAGACTCTGGCGACCTCTCTCGCTGATTCCCCAAGCCTCGCGTGCGGACCCACAGAGCGACGGTAAACGGCCGCCCGGGGAGATCCGTAAAAAGAGGGACCGCTGGCTCGAAGAGGAGAGGCGCGGAGCGCATCGTGGCGATCCGCCTGCTGCCTGAGAGCCGGCTCGAAATGCTGGTGCTCGATCGGCGCCCATGAACGCGAGCCTCACTCTTCACGACGACGCCCTCCTCGGGAAGGCCCCCTTGCGCTGCGCCTCCTGCGGCAGCCCGCTCGACCCGGGCGCCTCCCACTGCTCGGCGTGCGGCGCGGCCATCCCCGGAGCCGAGCCTCCGGCCGAGCCCGGGGCGCCTTCGATCCTGACCGCCGGATTCGAGTGCCGGTCGTGCGGGGCCACGGTGACGTGCGAGCCTGGGCGCGGGAGCCTCCCCTGCACCTTCTGCGGCTCGGTCTACGTGGTGGAGCTTTCGGGCGAGGGGGTGACCCGGCTGGTGCCCGAGCTCGTGGTGCCGTTCCGGATCGGCAAGGAGCAGGCCGCGGCGGCTTTCTCCCGGTGGTGCGGGGAGGGGTTCTTCACCCCCGGTGATGTGGCCACGGCCGGCAAGCTGGACCGGCTGCAGGGGATCTATCTCCCCTTCTGGACCTTCTCCATGAAGGCCGAGAGCGTCTGGCAGGCGGACATCGGCGAGTACTGGTGGGAGACCCGGGGCTCGGGGAAGAACCGGAGACGGGTGCGCCACACCGAGTGGCACCCGCTCTCGGGCCGGCACCACAGCTACCATTTTCACCACCTGGTCAGCGGCTCGCAGGGCCTGCCCCAGGCCGAGGCCGAGGAGGTCTTCCCGTTCGATCTCCGGGCCATGCGGCGCTACCGGCCCGAGCACCTGGCCGGCTGGCTCGCCGAGCCTTATGCGGTCGCCCGCGAGGAGGCGCTCGCCGTGTGCCAGGGGCGCTTCCAGGAGATCGAGGGGGAGCGGATCGCGGCCTTCCTGCCCGGCGACACCTACCAGGGGCTCGAATGGGAGACCGCCTTCAGCGAGGTGTCGGACGACCTGCTCCTGCTCCCCTTCTGGATCGGCACCTACACCTACGAGGGGAAGCTCTACCGCTTCGTGCTGAACGGCCAGACGCGCAAGGCGACCGGCACCCGGCCGCGGAGCCCGTGGAAGATCACGGCCGCGATCCTGGGCGTCCTGGCGCTCCTCCTGCTTTTCATCGTCCTCTTCCTGATCCTCACCCGATGAGCGCGACAGCCACCGCTCCGATCGTCCGCTGCGGGAAGTGCCGGGACCACCTCGATCCCGAGGATCTGTTCTGCCCCAACTGCGGGCACGAGGCGCCGGCCCGGCCGGGCGAGGTGTACGAGCCGGGGGGGCGCATCGAGGTCCACCGCTTCGAGTGCACGGGCTGCGGTGCGACCCTCACCTGGGCGGTCGAGGCTCAGGGGCTTCGCTGTTCGTTCTGCGGGCGGGCTTCGCTCCAGGAGAAGCCTCCCCTCTCCGTCCCCGCGCCGGACCTCGTGATCCCCTTCCGGATCGGCCGGGCCGGGGCCGAGGAGATCTTCCGGACCTGGCTGGGGCGCGGGACCTTCCGGCCGGGCGACCTCCGCCACGCCTCGGCCCTGACCGAGATGCGCGGCGTCTACCTCCCCTGGTGGTGCTTCACCGTGGAGTGCCGCGCGTGGTGGACGGCCGACTCGAACGAGACGCCGGTCTTCGCCCGCGCGGGCTGGGCTCCGAAATTCGGGGGCCACGAGAAGCGCTACGAAGGGTTGATCGTCCCCGCCTCGGGGGCTCTCACCCGGGCGGAGATCCAGGCGCTCGGCTCGTATGAGCTCGACGGCGCGGTGCCGTTTGCGCCGGAGGCCCTGGGGGTGTATCCGGCCGAGGTCTTCGCGGTCACCCGCAAGCAGGCGCGGCGGGACGCCGGGGTGGGCTTCGAGGAGCTGCTGAAGCGGGACTGCACGGCCCGGGTTCCCGGCTCGCGGCACAGGAACCTCAAGCTGAACCCGCTGTTCACCGGCACCACCGCCTCGCCGGTGCTCCTCCCGGTCTGGATCATGGCCTACGAGTATGGCGGCCGGCCCTACCGCTTCCTCGTGAACGGCCAGACCGGGCAGGCGGACGGCACGGCCCCCGTGAGCCCCTGGAAGATCGCGGCCCTCGTCCTCCTCGCGGCGGCTCTCGTAGTCCTCCTCGGCCTCTTGGCCGGACGCTGACCTGGATCGTCAGTCCCGGGGAATCCAGCGCGTCCGGTACTCTCGTTCCAGCTCCAGGAGCCCGGGCGTCCAGGGATAGCGCTCGGGGAGCGTGTAGGGGTAGGCCTTCATGCCGTGGAACGGGAGCGGCTCGACGGTCTTGCCGGTCTCCGTGTTGGGGTGGGCGTCCTTGTCCCACCCCACGCTGTAGAAGAAGACCTCGCGCACCCAGCCCGCGGGCGGGGGCGGCGGCGCTTCGAAGGAGAGCGTCACCTCGTCGCCGTGGTGGAGGACGGCCGAGGCGTTGTCCACCTTTTCGAGGAGCGGCATCACGTCGCCGTAGCGCGTGTAGAACCCCTCGATCGCGGCGTAGGGGCGGCCAGGGCGGGTGCGGTGGTAGTCGAAGAACGGCGGCACGCGGCCGTCGAAAGGGAGGAGCTCGGAGTAGCCGTGCCGGCCGAGGACGGCTTCGACGGGTGCCAACCTCCGGACCGTGAGCGCGTCGCCGGCCAGGTCGCGGGTGGCGAGCAGGATGCGGTCGAAGTAGAGGCGGAGGTTGGTCGTGATCCGCAGGCGCACCGGGCCCGGCTGCAGCCGGCCGGCGAGATCGATCGCGATCGTCTTCCAGCGCCCGCCCGGGAACGGCATGGGGTCCAAGACCGTCTCCCAGCGGCCGTCCACCCAGGCTTCGAGCCGCGGCAGCATCCCCCGGATCGTCTGCGCCTGGGAGAGGGCCAGGTTGTCCGCCTCGGACCAGTAATAGGAGCCGGTGAGCACGAGGAAGGCCCGGGCCGGGTCTTCCGGCGGATCGAAGTCCAGGGTGAGCGAGTGCGTCTCGGCGTACCCCTGGAAGCGGATCCAGGAAAAATCGTGGGGATACCGGCCGTCGATCGCGGCGAGGAGATCGCGGACGTCCTTGCCGCGCTGGTCCACGGCCGCCACGGGCGGGCGCGCGGTCTCCGAGGCGTAGAGCTCCGCGGGCGGGAACGGCGGAAGCTTCAGGGCGTCGTCGGTCGCGGCCACGGCCTCTTCCGGGCGGTCCACCACCAGGAGCTCGGCCCGGTCGAGGTAGAGCATCTCCCGCAGCTCGAGCGTCACCTTGAGCTCGTACCGGCCGTCCTTTTCTGCCACCCGTTCGCGGGGGATGAGGACGTACTCGTCCGGGTCCGTGGGCATGTGGATGTTCCTCGCGAGCGGGAGGCCCAGGGGCGATCCGCCCAGGAGGTCGGTCACGAAGGCGTACCGCTCGCCGTCCCACGCGTAGAGGAAGGGGCAGGAGGCGTCGAGGTCGCGGGACTGCTCCACGGCGGCGAGCCCCAAGGCCGCGTTGTCCAGCCCCAGCCAGGTGTTGTTGGGCCAGAGCACCCGCAGAAACTGCGCGCCGCTCCGCGCTCCCAGGCCCAGAGGGAGCGGCGCCCCCTCGAAGCCGATCTCGTGGGTGCCGAGCCGGATCTCCCGGTGGAGCCGGAGGCGGCCGGCCCAGACGTCCACGCGCGAGCCCAGGGCGCCGGTGTTGTCCTTGGTCCCCTGGGGCGCGAGCACGATCGACCGGCCGGCCACGGGGCTTTCGAGGAACCGGATCTCCGACGCCGTGAGCAGGGCGAGCTCCGGCGCGGCATCGCCGTCTTTATCGAGCACGGCCACGTCGCGGACCACCTCCGCCGGAGCGCCCGGCCAGGAGGTGAACGCGCACTCCTCCGTCCCCCGGAAGACCTGGAGGCCCGTGGGCGCCAAGGCGAGGAGATCCTGGAAGCCGTCCTGGTCGAGGTCCACGGCGCCCAGGCGCGCGGCGCCCGCGGTCGCGGGGAAGGGCTCTGCGGAGAACGTGCCCAGGCCGTCGTTCACGGCGAGCCTGCCGGCAAGGGCCAGGTCCAGGTCGCCGTCGTGGTCGCAGTCGAGGGCGGTGGCCGGGCCGGGTGCGTCCCCGGGTGTACCGAGAGCGCGGATCTTCTCCTGCTGGAGGCCGCCCAGGAGGAGGGCGGGGGCCGTCGCCCGCAGGACGACGAGCTCCGCCTTACCGTCTCCCGTGAAATCCGCGGCGATCGCCCCGGCTGCCGCGCCGGGAGCCGCAGTGGCGAGACCGGAGGCCGCGGTCACGTCCGTGAAGGTGCGGTCCCGGTTGTTGCGGACGAGGCGGAGGCCCGAGGCCCCGGCGAGCGCGAGGTCCGCGTCGCCGTCCAGGTCGTAGTCGAAGACGGTCAACCCTTCGGCGGCTCCGGGGAGCCGCGCGGGCTCGCCCTCCTGCCAGAGGACGAGGACCGCGTCCGGCCCGGCCACGATCCGCTCCGTTGCACCGTCCTGGTCCAGGTCGGCCACCGCGCACTCCAGGGCGGCCAAGGCGAGGAGATCGCGGCCAGCCACGCACAGGGCGGTGGCCGAGCCGGCCGGAACCGTCTCTCCCGCCGGGCGGAGGGGCGGCGGAGCCGCACCCGGCTCGGCCTTGCCGGCGAGAAGCAGGGGCTCTTCGGAGATGGCGGAGCCGGGGCCGTGCCGCGCCAGAAGCTCCGCCCCGGCGAGGTAGGCCGCCGAGGAGCGGAGAATGTTGGCGAGCATGCTGACCGACGTGCGGGCGGCCGGTGCATTGCCGGCCTCTTCGGCCTCGGCGAGGAGCGCGGCGGCCTCCTCGTCTCCAGAGACCAGCTCGGCGGCGGCTTTCTTCGCGGTCGCGAGGGCTTTCTCGATCTGGCCGGTTTCGGCGAGGGCTTCGGCCAGGTCGGTTTCGACGACGGCGGGGACCGCCGGGATCTGAGCGAGGACCTCCGCGGCCTGGGCGTGGCGGCGGGCCCTCTGGAGGAGCTTCGCGAGATGCCAGAGGGAAGGGGTGTCGAGGCCGTTGCCGCGCCGCGCCTCTTCCCAGGCGGCGAAGGCCTCGCCGGTCCGGTTGAGAGAGGCGAGGGCGCGGGCCTTGAGCACCAGGGCCCGCGGGGTCGTCAGCGGCGTGGGCGAGGCGAGGACCTTGAGCGCCTCCTCAACGCGGCGGGCCCGGGAGAGGGCGAGGGCGAGGTTGTACCGCGGCTCCGGCTGCCCGGGGGCCGCGGCCACGGCCTTCTCGAAGGACTGGACCGCCGGGCCATGACGGTTGTCGGCCAGGTGGCCGATCCCCTGGTTGTTGTGCTCCCAGGCCGCTTCGCTTGGCGGGGGTGGCGGGGCCGCGGCGGCCGGAGCGTCCGCCAGCCAGCCCGCGAGCAGCAGGCCGGAGAGGGTCCACCGCCGCCGTGAGGTCACTTCGCGGGTCCCGAGGTTCCGATGACGCCCTTGGCCTCGTCGACCGTGACGATCTGGTTCGTGGCCACGCCGGGGAGGCGCTGCTTGGTGCCGCTCGGCCAGTCGATCTCGATCGCGGTGACCTTGGCGTCCTTGCCGAGCCCGAAAGTGGGAGCGAGCTCGCTCTGCGAGCAGTAGCTCGACCCGCTGCGCACCAGGCTCCACTGCTTGCCCGAGGGGGAGACGACGCGGACCACGGCACCGATGCCGTCGCGGTTGGACTTCGAGCCCACGGTCTTCACGCGCAGCCAGCGATTCTTGTTCCCGCCGTCGTTCCGGAAGAGATGGGCCGGGCCGTGGTTGGTCGTCACCACCACGTCCAGGTCGCCGTCCCGGTCGATGTCGCCGTAGGCCGTGCCGCGGGCCACGACGGGCCGGCCGATGTCCGGACCGAGCTTGGCCGTCGCCGGCTCGAAGCGGCCCTTGCCGAGGTTCCGGAAGACGAGCGGCGGCTGCTTGTAGGTGACGCGCGGCTGCACCCGGTTGATCTCGTCCTCCACGTGGCCGTTGGCGGTGAAGATGTCCAGGTTGCCGTCGAGGTCGTAGTCGAAGAAGAAGACGCCGAAGGCGAGGGTCAGGAGGCTCGCCCGGCCGACCGAGGAGGCCGGCGCCTCGTCCACGAACACGCCGCTCCCCTCGTTGTGGTAGAGGGCGAGCATCTCGTTCGTGAAGTTGCCCACCAGGAGGTGCGGGCGCCCCGAGCGGTCGTAGTCGGCGGCGTCGACTCCCATGGCGCCGCGGGCCGTCCCCTCCTCATTGAAGGCCACGCCGGCCTCCAGCCCCTCGTCCACGAACCGGCCGTCCCCCAGATTCTTGTAGAGCTTGTTGGGCTGGGTGTCGTTGGCCACGAAGAGGTCCGGCCAGCCGTCCGCGTTGTAGTCGAGCACGGCGATGCCCAATGACTTGCTCGTGGGGTCGGCGACGCCGGCGCGGCGGCTCACGTCCTGGAACTTGCCGCCTCCCAGGTTCTTGAAGAGCCTGGAGCTCGTGCCCTTGTAGGACTCCGGGGTGCAGTAGGACTTGGTCGCGCCGTCGAGCGAGCACCAGAGGTCCTTGTCCTCGCTCCACTGCACGTAGTTGGCGACGAAGAGATCGAGCTTGCCGTCCTTGTCGTAGTCGAGCCAGGCGGCGCTGGTGCCGAAGTCGGCGTTCTTGATGCCCGAGGCCGCCGTCACGTCCTGGAACTTGCCGTTGCCGAGGTTTTTGAACAGCCGGTCCCCTTCGAGGGCCGTGATGTAGACGTCCTGCCTGCCGTCGTTGTCGTAGTCGCCGGCCGCGGCCCCCATGCCGTACATCTCGACGTCCAGGCCGCTCCCCTTGGTCACGTCCTCGAAGGTGCCGTTCTTCTTGTTGCGGTAGAGGGCGTGGAGCGACTTCTTGCCGCCCGGCTTCCAGTTGCGGCCGTTGATCAGCAGGATGTCCAGCCAGCCGTCGCCGTCGGCGTCGAACAGGGCCACGCCCGCGCCCATGGTCTCGGGGAGGAGCTTCTTGCCCGCGCGGCCGCTGTTGTGAGTGAAGCGGATCCCCGCGGCCTGGGTGATATCGGTGAAACGGACGCCGCCCGGAGCGCTCCCCTTGGGGGGCGTCTGGGCCGCCGCGAAAGCCGCAGCCGCCAGGAGAGTGGGAACGAGAAAAGCCGAAACGTGCCTCAAATCAACCTCCCGCCAGGGTCGCCGGCTCCGGCGAGATGCGCGGAGCCGGCGGCAGCGGCGCGCTCTCGTGCTCGTGGATCGGCTGCCGCTCGTTGTTGTCTTCGGGACTGATCATGCGCCGCTTGGCCGTGATCGACTGGGCGGCTTCCTCCGCCTTGAAGCGGCGGAAGAGCTTGGCCTCTCGTGCGGCCTTGTCCTTCTCCCCCAGCGCCCGCCAGCAGAGCATGGCCGTGTAGTGCATCTGGACGTCCTCCGGGTCCACCAGGCAGACCCGGTCGAGGACCTTCAGAGCTTCCCGGTATTCGCGTTTCAGGAACAGGATGCGCGCGATCTGGTTCAGCACCACACGGTCGCGCGGGTATTTGGCTTCGACCGTGCGGAGCGACTTCAACGCGTCGTCGTAGCGCCCCTCGGTCTTTTCGATCATGCCTTTGAAGAAGTGGACGCGCCCGAGGCTCGAATCGATCGCGAGCGCCTTTTGGATGAACGGCTTCGCCCGGTCGGTATCGCCCTCGCGGATGAGCGCGCGGGCCACGTTCAGCCAGCCGTCCGCGTACTCAGGTCTGGCCTCGGTGACTTTGAGGAACGCGTACTCGGCGCCCTTCAGGTCTCCCTGGAGGAGCATGCCGATCCCCCAGTCGTTCCAGCGCTCCCAGTCGTCCTTGGCGACCACGGGCTTCCACTGCGTCTCGCCGGAGCCCAGGGCGACCGTGGTCTCGTCGGTCGCCAGGGTGATGATCGGCAGGTCGGGGATCTCGCCCTTGATCTTGCCCGAGACGTTCGCCGGGATGTTCGCCTTGTCGAACGACCACTCCTGGCTGTTGTGGCTGGACGAGACCAGGCTGGGGTCCTGCCCCGGCTTGGGCTGGCCCGCGTAGGCGAACTGCGTGTAGGAATGCGCAAACTTCCGGTAGTTGAGCTTCGCCGTGAGCGTGAGCGGCCCCTTCGCATCCTCCGGGATCTTGATCCGGTAATGCGCCACGTCCGCCGCGCCGGGCGGAATCAATCGCACGTAGAGCACGCTCCGGGCCTGCCAGGCGTTCCTCTTGTCGATCGGATTGCCCTCGCCGTCGAGCATGTAGGAGCGGTAGAAGTGGGCTCCGGCCTCGACCGGGCCCTTGCCGTCGTCTTCCACCTGGCCGCTCCAGAAGACGATCCGGCCGTCGGCGTCTCTGGCCTGGAGCTCGAGCCACACGTCGAAGGCGTCCACCGTGCCGCCGGGGAAGAAGTGGCCGATCGCCCGGGTGCGCACGACCACGTCCACCTTGGCCGTGGAGCCGGGGGCGAGCACCGGCGCGGCGCGGTCGATCGGCGCCGCGACCTTGCCGACCTCGCGGATCACCACGGTCCCCACCTGCTCGGCCTCCTCGCCTACGGCGAAGGTCGACATGAGCTGCGGCCCCTCGCCCGACCGCCGCACCATGGCCGGCGCGCCCTTCGTCTCTTCGTCGACCGGCGAGACCGCGAAGATGTCGACCGTGATGAAGCCGGACTCCAGGAACTTCCGGGTGACCTCCATCTGCTCCGCGTCCTGGTTCACGTGCGCGAGCGCCGTGTTGGCGGCCGGGAAGCGGTGCGAGTGCACCTTGCCGTCGATGTTGCCGGGATCGTCCGAGTCGACGAGCGGCATGTGGCAGCCGGCGCAGGTCTTCGGCTCCGCCGGGTAGTAGAACGAGCGCGCCCCCTGGCCGGAGACGCCGGAGGCCTGCCAGTTGTCATAGTCGTTGAAGCCGCGCAGCCAGCGGTAGTCGTTCACCGGAACGTCCAGGTGCACCTTGTGGCAGGACGAGCAGAACTCGGCCGAGTCGAGCCGCATGAACGGCTTCATGAAGGTCTTCTTGTGCGGCTCGGGGTCGGTGTAGGTCAGGAACCGGTCGAGCGCCTTGACGTACTTGTTCTTGCTGTTCGCGAGCTCGTGGAGCGGCGGGTACTCGATCGTGAAGCCGCCGTTGCCCATGGAGCTGTCCACGTGGGTGATCGCGTGGCACGAGGTGCAGGCGAGGCCCGCGTGCGCCTCGGGGGTGTCGATCTGCGTCTTGATCGGCTTTTCGAACCGGCCGTTGAAAAAGACCGCGTGGTCGTGGCAGCCGGCGCACCACTTGCTCGGCTCGGTGCCCACCACGTCCTGCATGTACTCGATCGATTTTCTATAGAACTGGTTGTTGAAGGACGCGAAGTGGTGGGCCGAGCTGTTCCACTGCTCGTAGATGTCCTTGTGGCACTCCCCGCAGGTGGCCGAGTCCATGAAGAAGTTCGAGGGGATGATGTCCTTGGTGTTCGTATTGGCCGACGAAGGGAAGAACGGCGACTCGGGGCCGCCCCCCTCCTCCGCCATCGAGGTCGGGACGACCAGCGGGTTCTTGATCCGGTGCCCCGGGTTCGCCTTGCGGTAGAGCGCGGACGCCGAGGGCAGGAGGATGAGCGCCAGGACCGTGAGCACGAGCGCGCTCCGGAACGTCTTCCAGCCGCCCCCCTGCTCTTCGGCCTTCTTCCACGCCCAGGGCACGAGGGCGAGGACGCCCAGCCCCGCCGCGGCCACGTGGGCCCAGAAGATCCCCCGGTTCTGGGTTACGTTGCCCGCCACGGTGAGCCAGATCCCGGCGGCCGTGCCGAGCAGCAGCAGGACCGCGGCCGGCAGGAGGCCGCGCCGCAGGCCCGGGTCGCGCGCGAGGAGCACGACGAACGTCACGGCGAGCGCCAGGCCCAGCCCCAGGTGCAGGAGCACGTTCGACATGTAGAAGATCGTGGGCGAGGCGAAAGCCGCGAGGTACGCCGTGTTGATCAGCAGGACGGCGAAAAGAATGGCCGTCCAGCGGGCGAGGGTGCCGTGCTTCATGTCATCTCTCCTCGGTTGGGCTCTGCCGGCTCACGGTTTGGCGGGATCGGGCAGGCGCACTCTATTCTCGCTCACAACGGCCGGTTTGGCCTCCCCCTCCACGATCCGGAGAGAGTTTTCCTCGAACGGCCCCTTGAACGTCTGGACGAGCCCCGAGGGCCAGCGGACCTCGATCGACTCGACCTTCTCCTTGCCGTCCCCCAGCCCGAAGAGCAGGCGGGGGTCGTTCTGGTCCAGGAATCCGTTGTTGCCGTGCTTCGCCTTGGTGAGCTTCCTCGCGCGGGTCTTGACCTGCACCACCGTACCATAGGCGTCCCGCCCGCTCTTCCTCCCTTCGAGGGCGATCCGCAGGAAGCCCTGATCCTGCCCGGCCTCGTTCCTGAACAGGTAGTGGGCGCGCCCGTGGGTCGCGCGCAGGAAGATGTCCAGGTCGCCGTCGTTGTCGAAGTCCGCGTACACGGAGGCCCGGCCGTCGGAGTCGATCCGGGAGTCGGCCCCGGCGATCCCTGAGATGTCGAGGAAGGTGCCGTCCCCGCGGCTCAGGTACACCTTGTCCGGAGTCCAGCCGGCGAGCGAGAAGCTCTGGTTCTCCATCATCTGGCCGATGGCGCCCAGCCGCCCCTGGATGAGCGGGACCGCCCGCGGCCGGTCCTCCAGTTGCAGGGCCGCGACCACCCGCACGAACATGGCGGTCCGGAGGTCGAAGGGGTCCTTGAGAGAGGTCAGCCCGTTCGGCGTGTGCAGGTCCTCCCAGCCGTCGTTGTCGATGTCCAGGAACCCGCCGCCCCAGGCCCACTCGGAGCGGAAGGGCCCCGCCTGGGAGGAGACGTCGCGGAACTTCCCGTTGCCGAGGTTTTGCAGCAGGGAGTCCCCGTTCCACTGCCGCAGCAGGAGATCCTTCTGCTTCAAGGGCTCGAAGCGGGCGAACGCCCGGTCCGCCGCCAGCGCCGACATGTTGGTCACGTGGAGGTCCAGGTCGCCGTCGTTGTCATAGTCCGCGAAGCTCACGCCCATGCCCTGGGACCCCACCCAGGCGCCGCGCTCCTTCGCCAGGTCCTTGAACCGGCCCTTCTCGTTGACGAACAGACCGTTGCCGCCCCCGAAGTCGTTCGCCACGTAGAGGTCGAGGTCGTGGTCGCCGTCGAAGTCCGCAAGCTGGGCGGAGAGGCTGAAACGGGTATCCTGCACGCCCCTCTCGTCGGCCTCCTCCTTGTAGGTGCCGTCCGCCTGGCTCACGTAGAAGCGGTTGGGGGGCCCGCTGACGTCGTCGACGGTGGTCTCGGGCGTCGGGTAGGGCGTCCCGTAATAGGTGATGTAGAGGTCCGGCACGCTGTCGCCGTTCACGTCCCCGACCGCCACGGCCCGGGGGTCCAGCTCCTCCATCCGGGAGGTGTCGAAGGCGGCTTCGCGGAACAGCACGCGGCCGTCCGGCACCAGGCGGTTCTGGAGCAGGAGGGCTCCGCCTGTCAGGGTGACGAAGAGGTCCGAGTCCCCGTCGTTGTCGTAGTCGAGGAAGACGGGGTTGAGCTCGGGCTTGTCCGGCACCAGGGTTTTGAGGCCCGCCCCCGCCGCGGCGTCGCGGAACGAGCCGTTCCCCTGGTTCATGTACAGGCGGTTCGCCTCGGGACCGGTCACGAAGAGGTCGAGCAGGCCGTCGTTGTCCACGTCGACGGCGGCGGCTCCGTGGCCGCCGAACTCCGGCGTCTCCGGGTCGTCCGGGACGGTCAGGCCGGCGGCCTCGGTCACGTCGTTGAACAGGTCGCGCTCGGCGACCAGGGAGCCCAGAGATTCCACCGCGAACGACGAGACCCGCCAGGTCTTCTTGTCGTCCAGCATGTGCGCCGAGGCCTTGACCGTGCCCCGCACCCACTCGCGTTGCCCTTGCCGGTTCCGCCCTCGGACCGTGAGCAGGACGTCGGCGTCCAGGGCCGTGGGCATGGTGAGCGTCTTGACGTCGGCGTCCGTCACCTCCATCCACAGGAGATCCACCTTCGAGAAGCTCGCGAGGAAACCGTCGAGGCTCCGGAGGAGCTCCTCCCGGGAGGCTTCCCGGACCTCGCCGGTCACCGGGAAGGTCCGGCGCTTCACCTGCTTGAGCTCCGGCGCCAGGGCTCCGGGCTCCGCCGGGAAGGGCCGGAACCGGACGCGCTCGTCGAAGAAGGCGAGCGCCACCGGCCGGTCGCCGGACTGCATGTCGAGCGACCAGTGCTGCAGAGCCCCCGCGAAGTCCTCGACGATCCTCTCGGTCAGGTCGACGGCGTCCAGCTCCGGCGGCAGGGTCGGGCGTGGCGGCTGTGGCTGGCCCGCCGGAGGCTGCCCCGCGGGGGGTTGGCTGGCCGGGGGCTGACCGGCGGGAGGCTGCTGTTGCGCCGCGGCCGGAGCCAGGAGGAGCAGGGAGAGGATCGCCGTGGACAGGATCAAGAATCGGGACACTGAAAAAACCTCCTTCAAAAGCGCCGGAACCTTTGACGAGAGCCCCACAGGCTAGCGGGCAGACTCTCTTTCTACAAGGTGTCAAGGAAGCGCGGAGCGGGACGTTACCGCACTTTCCAGGTCTTGTGCTGCTGGACGGAGAGGCGCCAGGGCGGGTTGTCTTTGCAGAGGCGGATGCACCAGTCGAGGGTGCGCGGATCGAGGTCCGCCCCGTCGAAAGCGGGAGAAATCAGGTAGTGCTCGGCTGTGACGGCCGTCTTCGGGATCGCCTGGCCGTAGCCCCGGACGTACTTCACCTCGTGGGCGGTCTTCTGACGGATGGCGTGCTCGGCCACCTTGGGGCTCACCGTGATCCAGTCGATCCCGGGAGGGAGCTCGACGCTGCCGTTCGTCTCGATGGCGAGCCTGTAGCCCGCCGCGTGGAGGGCGCCGATCAGCTCCGCGTCCACCTGGAGGGCCGGCTCGCCGCCGGTCAGGATCACCCACCCGCAGGTTTCAGACAGGGCCCGGAGCTCGGCCAGGATCTCGCCGGCCGTCATCCACCGGCCCGACTCGAACTCGGTGTCGCAGTCGAACCCGTGGGTCTCCTTCAAGCACGTGAGATTGCACTTCGACAGACGGAGGAACAGGTTGGGCGTCCCGGCGCGGACGCCCTCGCCCTGCAGGCTGTAGAAGATCTCGTTGACGAGGTAGCGCTCCACGGGACGAATCTTATCCGCAGAGGGGCCCCCCAATGTAGAGACGCCCCGTGGGGCGTCTCCGGGGCGGCGAGATCCCCCCAAACAAGGAGACGTGCCGCGGGATCTCTCGCCAGTCCGCGCCGTCCTTCCCGATCCGGA
>DATHUD010000459.1:0-11427 GCA_035462575.1 Thermoanaerobaculia bacterium
GGCGGAGGTAGCTCATTTACCCGAACAGATTCTTCACCCGGTCCAGAACCCCCTTCTCCTCCTTGACCGGGTGCCCGCCGAGCTCGGCCAGTCGTCTCAAGAGCTGGACCTCCTCGGCCGAGAGGTCTCGGGGGTTGGGGACCTCGACCTGCACGGTCACCACGTGGTCGCCCCGGCCGCTGCCGTCCAGGCGGTCGATGCCCTGGCCGCGGAGCCGGAAGTCGCGCCCGTGAGGGGTGCCCGCGGGGACGTCCAGCGGCGACTTGCCGTGGAGGGTGTCCACGTCGACCGTCGTCCCCAGGACCGCCTGCGGGTAGCTGATGGACATCTTGGACAGCACGGTCGAGCCGTCGCGCCGGAAGTGCTTGTGGGGCCGTACCTGGAGGACCACGTAGAGGTCCCCCGCCGGGCCGCCCCGCCTCCCGTGCTCGCCTTCGCCCGAGAGGCGCAGGCGGGCGCCGGTGTCCACCCCGGCCGGGATCTTGACCGAGATCGAGCGCTCCTTCTCGACCCGCCCCTCCCCCTTGCACTCGGTGCAGGGATCGGAGACCACCCGGCCCTCGCCCTGGCACTGCGGGCAGGTGCGGGCCACGGTGAAGAAGCCCTGGGTGAAACGCACCTGGCCCTGCCCGCGGCAGGCGGAGCAGACGACCGGGGGCTTGTTGTCGGCGCTGCCGGTGCCCGAGCACTTGGGGCAGCCTTCGAGGCGCGGAATGCGCAGCGTCGTCTCCGTGCCGAAGGCCGCCTCCTCGAAGGTGAGCGTCAGGTCGTAGCGCAGGTCGGCCCCCCGGGTCATGCCGGAGCCGCCCCGGCGGCCGCCGGCGCCACCGAAGCCGAAGAAGTCGCCCAGGATGTCCGAGAAGTCGGCGAAGATCGTCGGGTCGAACCCGCCGAAGCCGCCGGCCCCGCCCACCCCCTGGTGGCCGAAGCGATCGTAGCGCGCCCGCTTGTCGGTATCCGAAAGCACGGCGTAGGCCTCGGCCGCCTCCTTGAAGCGCTCCTCGGACTCCTTGTTGCCCGGGTTCTTGTCCGGATGGTCGCGCACCGCAATCTTGCGGTAGGCGGACTTGATCTCCTGCGCCGAGGCGCTCCGCTCGACGCCGAGGATCTCGTAATAATCGCGTTTGGCCAGTGCTTCCCTGTTCCTAAGTACCGAGGCCGCCCGCCCGGGTGAGCATCACGTCCGAGAGCGTGCGGGAGACGGAGTTCAAATCGTAGATCGCGGCCTCGAGCTGGGCTCGCTGCTCGTTGTTCAATGCCTGCCGCGCGTGAGAGAGGGCCTCCTGGATCTTCCTGGCGTCGCCGTCCGGCAGCATGTCCTTGAACTGGACGAAGACCCGGTCGTTGCTGTAGATCAGCCCCTCCAACCGGTTCTTGAGCTGGCGGACCTCGCGCCGCTGCACGTCGGCCTGGCTGTTCTGGTCCGCTTCCGCCACCAGGCGGTTCACCTCATCCTCCGACAGCCCCCCGGCGGGGTTGATCTGGATGCTCTGCGAAAGGTTGGTCGCCATGTCGCGCGCGGACACGTTCACGATCCCGTTCGAGTCGATGGCGAACGTGACCTCGATCTGGGGAACACCGCGAGGGGCCGACGGTATGCCCACCAGCTCGAAGCGGCCCAGCGACTTGTTCTCCAGGGCGATCTGCCGCTCCCCCTGGAGCACGTGGATCGCCACGGTCTGCTGGTTGTCCACCACGGTCGTGAAGATCTGGGTGTTCTTGGTGGGGATCGTCGAGTTGCGCTCGATCAGCCGGGTGAAAAGGCCGCCCTGGGTCTCGACGCCCAGAGACAGCGGGGTGACGTCCAGGAGCACCAGGTCCTTGATGTCCCCCCGGAGGATGCCGCCCTGGATGGCGGCGCCCATGGCCACCACCTCGTCCGGATTGATCTCCCGGTTGGGCTTCTTGCCGAAGATCCTCTCGACGGCCCGGATCACGATCGGCGAGCGCGTCTGGCCGCCCACCAGGAGCACCTCGTCGATCTGGTCGGCCCGCAGGCCCGCCTGCTTCAGGGCGTCGAGGCACGGGCCCTCGGTGCGGTCGACCAGGTCGCTCACCAGCTCCTCGAACTGCGCGCGGCCGAGCACCCGGGCGAGGTGGCGCGGGCCGGTCCGGTCCGCCGAGATGAACGGCAGGTTGATCGGCGCCTCGTCGGCCACCGAGAGCTCGCACTTGGCCCGCTCGGCGGACTCCTTCAGGCGCTGGAGGGCCATCCGGTCCTCTTTCAGGTCGATCCCCGTCTCCCGCTCGAAGTCCTCGATCAGCCAGTCCATGATCCGCTCGTCGAAGTCCTCGCCGCCCAGGTACGTGTCGCCCGCCGTGGCACGCACCTCGAAGATCCCCTGGGAGAGCTGGAGGATCGAGATGTCGAACGTGCCGCCTCCCAGGTCGTAGACGGCGATCGTGTTCGCGCCCTCCGCGCGGTCGAGGCCGTAGGCGAGCGCGGCGGCCGTGGGCTCGTTGATGATGCGCAGCACCTCGAGCCCCGCGATCCGGCCCGCGTCCTTGGTCGCCTGCCGCTGGGAATCGTCGAAGTAGGCGGGCACGGTGATGACCGCCTCCCGGACCTCCTCCTGGAGGCTCTCCTCCACGAACTCCTTGATCTCGCGCAGAATCAGGGCCGAGATCTCCTCCGGGCTGTAGAGCCGGTCCCGGATCTCGATCTTCACGTCCCCGTTCGGCGCCTGGACCAGCGCGTAGGGGAGGACGCCCTGCGCGCGGTCCACCTGCTCGTCCCGGTACTTGCGGCCGATCAGCCGCTTGACCGCGAAGACCGTGTTCTGGGGGTTGGTGATCGCCTGGCGCTTCGCGATGGGGCCGACCAGGCGGTCCCCCTCCTCGGAGAAGGCGACGATCGACGCCGTGGTGCGGCTCCCCTCGCGGTTCGCCAGCACGACCGGCACGGAGCCTTCCACGATCGAAGCGCAACTGTTCGTGGTGCCGAGGTCGATACCCAGGATCTTGCTCATTGGGGACGGCTCACTGCATCGTCCCTGCACGGCTCCGGTCCCGCGTCCGGCGAAGTCCGGACGGCGGCAGGGGCGGCCTGCGGGGCGAAATTCTGCCTATTGTAGATGGTTGAAGGCCAGATCCCCACCCTTGGAAAAAACAGGGCGCAATGAATTGCGCCCCTACGACCGCCCCTCCCCTACTCCCCGCCCCCCTCCGCGGGCACCGCCACCTTCACCATGGCGGGCCGCAGCAGGCGGTCGTGAAGCGTATAGCCGCGGCGCAGCTCGGCCGCGACGGTGGGCGCCTTCACCTCCGGGCTCTCCTCGCGGGAGACCGCCTCGTGGATGGTGGGGTCGAACGCCTCGCCCTCGGCCTTGACCTCCTGGACTCCGAAGCGGCGCAGGAGATCCTGCATCTGGCGGTGGATCATCTCGACGCCCCGCTTCAGGTCCTCGGCCGAGCCGCCGGCCGAAAGGGCGAGGTCCAGGTTGTCCATCACGGTCAGGAACTCCCGGATGGGCTCGATCAGCGCGTACTTGCGGAGATCCTGCCGCTCGCGCTCGCTCCTCTTGCGGAAGTTGTCGAAGTCGGCCAGCGTCCGCATGGAGCGGTCGCGCAGGTCGGCGATCTCGTCCCGGAGCTTCGCGACCTCGGACGGACCGCTCCCGGAAGCAGAGGACGGGGCGTCGCCCCGGGCGCCGGACTCCACCTCTTCCACCGCGGCCACCGCTTCGCGCATGGCCGTCTCCAGGTCGGGGTTCTGCTCGTCCAGATCGAGGGCGACCTCGTCGCCCGCGTTTCTCGTTTCGTCTGCCATCTCGCTCCTCTTCCTATTTCCTGTTGGGGCCGCCGGAGAAGCTGTCGGCCAGGGCCTTGCTCAAGACCTCTCCAAGATAATGTACCAGCGGGATGATCTTCTGGTACTCCATCCGCGTGGGACCGAAGATGCCGAGCGTCCCGAGAGGGGCCTCTCCCACCCCGTAGGGGGTGGCCACGAGGCTGAAGTCGAGCTCGGAGGTCAGGGCGCTGTCCTCGCCGATCAGCACGCGGACGCCGTTTCCCTTCATGCACTGGTTGAGCATCTGCACGAGCCGGGCCTTGTCCGCGAAGGCGTCGAACATCCGGCGCACCCGCTGGATGTCCGCGAGCTCGGGCTTGGCGAGCAGCATGGTGGCCCCGTCCACCAGCACGCCCGGCGCGCTCCCCAGGTCGAGGCCGCTCTTCGCCAGGTCGATCGCGAGGGCCATGAGGCGGTCCATCTGGGCCTTCTCCTCGGTCATCATCCGCAGCAGCCGGTCCCGGATCTCCCGCAGGGTCTGGCCGGCGAAGCTCTCGGACAGGTAGTTCGCGGCCCGGACCAGGTCCTCCCGGGGGATCTCCTCCGTGGTCTCGATCACCTTGTTGTCGATGAACCCCGTGGACGAGACCACGACGCAGAGGACCTTCTTCCCCGACAGCGGCACGAAGTCCACCGCCTTGAGCACCGTGTCCCCGAGCGCCGGGGTGACCACGATGCCCACCTGGGACGACAGCTCCGAGAGCAGGTGCGAGGCCGTCTCCATGAGCTGGTCGGCGTCCGCCGACACGCCCTTCAGGTTCTCCTCGATGTAGCGCCGCTCCTTGGCGGGGAGGACCTTCGTCTCCATCATCGACTCGATGAACAGGTGATAGGCCGCCCGGGTGGGCACCCGGCCCGCCGAGGTGTGCGGCTGCATGAGGTAGCCCCACTCCTCGAGGTCGGCCATCACGTTGCGGATGGTCGCCGCCGACAACCCCAGATTGCCGTGCTTCGCGACCGAGCGCGAGCTGACCGGCTCGGCGCTCAGGACGTGCGTCAGGATGACGTCCTTCAGGATCTCCCGATCCCGCGGCGTCAACCTTCCCGAGTCTTTGGCTTCCATGGCCGGCGGTCTTCCTGATTCTTAGGGTTAAATCTAGCACTCTCGACATGAGAGTGCTAACGCATGGTACCCGCCCGGGGGTGTCCATGTCAAGGCGCGCATGAATCCAAACCATTGAACCCAGGGCACTTCTGCTATCGTTTCCCAGGTGGACGGGCTCCAGGGTCTCCGCTTCTCGCTCGCCGGCCCCGGCCGGGTCGGCGCGAGCCTCGCGCGCTGGGCGATCGCGTCCGGCGCCACGCTCGTCTCCGTGGCCGGCCGGAGCCCGGGAGATCCCGCCTGGGAGGGCGGCCCGCCCCGGATCGCCCTGGGGGACCTGGAGACCGCCGGGCAGGATCTCCTTCTCCTTGCGGTCTCGGACGGCGCCCTCGCCTCCGCGGCCGCCGCCCTCGCCCACCGCCCCCAGGCCCGGGTGGCCCTCCACACCTCGGGCAGCCAGGACGCCTCCGTGCTCGCTCCCCTGCGCGAGGCCGGCACGGCCGTGGGCTCGCTCCACCCCTTGAAAGCCTTCCCCCGCCCGCTTCCCGATCCTGAAGAAGGCCGGGGCGTCTTCTTCGCGGTCGACGGCGACCCGGAGGCCCAGGATCTCGCCCGGCGCCTCGCGACGGCCTGGGGCGCCGTCACCGCCCTGGTGCCACCCGAATCGCGCACCCTCTATCACTTCGCCGCCACGCTCGCCGCCGGAGGGGTGACCACGCTCCTCGCCGCCGCCGCCGAGATCGCGGACAAGCTCGGCCTCCCCCCGGAGGTCGCCAAGGGCTACGTCGAGCTCGCCCGGGGAGCCGTCACCGCCGCCCGGGACGCCCTGGATGCGGAGAGGCCCCTCTCCTCCGCCATCACCGGCCCCGCCGCCCGGGGAGACCGCGCCACGCTCGCCCGCCACCTCGAAGCCCTCCGCCACGTCGCGCCGGACAAGCTCCCCCTGGCCCTCTTCGCCGCCCTGGAGACCTTGCGGCAGACGGACGCCGACGGGGTGTAGAGTACGGAATTGACGGCACCCCCGGGGCCGGTGCTATGCTCCGTCTCCCATTTCGGCCCGTTCAGTCATGGTTTTCTTTAACTACAGCACGATGCAGATGGCGGCCAAGGTCGTGTACTACGGCCCGGGCCTGTGCGGCAAGACGACGAACCTCCACCAGATCTACCAGCACACGGCGACGGAGTCCCGGGGCGAGATGGTGTCGCTCGAGACCGAGACGGACCGGACCCTGTTCTTCGACCTCCTCCCCATCGACGTGGGGTCGATCGCCGGGTTCAACACCCGGATCCAGCTCTACACGGTCCCCGGCCAGGTCTTCTACAACACCACCCGCAAGCTCGTGCTCAAGGGCGTGGACGGGGTGGTGTTCGTGGCCGACTCGCAGCGGGCCATGCTCCAGGCCAACATGGAGTCGTTCCGGAACCTGGAGGAGAACCTGACGGAGATGGGGCTCACGCCCGACACCCTCCCCATCGTCCTCCAGTTCAACAAGCGGGACCTGCCGGACATCTGCACGGTCGAAGAGATGAACGCGGCCCTGAACCGGAACAACTGGCCCTGGTTCGAGGCGTCCGCGGTTTCGGGCGTGGGGGTGTTCGAGACCCTGAAGGGGATCTCGAAGCACACGCTCCTCTCCCTCAAGAAGCGGCTCGGAAGGAGCGACGCCCCCGCGGCGGCTCCGCGCCCGGCCGCCGCCGCCCCGGCCCGCCCGGCGGCTCCTCCGCCGGCCCCGGCTCCGGCCCCTCCGCCGCCGCCCCGGCCCGCGGCGCCGGTGCAGTCCGGCTCGTACCCGCAGGTGAGCCCCTCCGGCTCCCATCCCCAGGCGACTCCGGCCGCGAGGCCGGCGTCCAAGCCGAAGATGGACGTCCTGGGCGAGCTCGAAAAGCTCCGGCGCGAGGCCATGCACCAGCCGGCCGGCTCTTCCGCCGCCGCTCCCGCGGCCCCCAAGGCCGCGGGCACGAACGGGCGCGGAGAGCTCACGCGCACGATCGAGCTGACCTTGAAGAAGGCCGATTTCCAGCGCGCCCGCCGGTTCCTCGTCAGCTTCCAGGTGGAGGACGACCAGAACCGGGTGATGGACGCGGTCCGCGACCTCCAGGTGGACCTGAAGGACATCGGGGACTTGGAAAAACTCCTGCTTCGCCTCAATATCTCGTTGAACGCCAAGGAGTGACGGGGCCCATGAGGTGCCCCTTCTGCTCCGAAAATCACGATCGGGTCGTCGATTCGCGCGAAAGCCGCGATGGGGTCACCATCAGGAGGCGGCGCGAGTGTTTGAGCTGCGGCCGCCGGTTCACCTCGTATGAGCAGATCGAGGACATCCCCTACATGGTCGTCAAGCACGACGGCACCCGGGAGGAGTTCAGCCGCAAGAAGCTCCTCGGGGGGCTCCTCAAAGCCTGCGAGAAGCGGCCGATCCCGCTCAAAAAGCTCGAGGGGATCGTGGACGAGGCCGAGGGGATGCTCCAGGACCGCGAGGACCGGGAGATTTCGACGACGGAGATCGGCGCGTTCGTGATGGAGAAACTGCGCGAGCTGGACCAGGTGGCCTACGTGCGCTTCGCCTCGGTCTACCGCCGCTTCGAGGACATCGACGCATTCATGGACGTGGTCCGATCGCTGCTTCAGCCGGGCAAGGAGAGAGAGGTTTGAACATCGCACCGAAGTACGCACCCCTGTTCCTCATCTCCCGCTTCCAGGCCGAGCTCGACCGCCTCCTCCAGGAGGCGATGCAGCTCGGGGACACCGAGCTGCCTCTCGGGGAGTGGCAGCCGGCGGTCGACGTCGTGGAGACCCCGGAAGCCGTCCTCCTTCTGGCCGAGCTGCCCGGCTTCTCCGCGGCCGACCTCAAGGTCGAGGTGAGGGGCACCCTCATCACCCTTTCGGGGACGAAGTCGACGCCGCTCCCCGAGGCGCAACGGATCAAGTTCCACTGCCTGGAGCGGGGACACGGCCGCTTCTGCCGCGAAGTCCACATCTTCTCCCCCGTCAACACCCACAAGGGCACGGCGCGCCTCGCGGACGGCCTCCTGGCGATCGAGTTCCCCAAGATCGAGGACAAGCGGCAGGCGGCTCGGGTATTGCATATCGAGGAGATCGAAAGGACCGGGAATGAGTAAACCTTCAGGGGAGCCCCAGCCACAGGCCCAGGACGATCTGATCAAGATCCCGGACGTCCTGCCCGTCCTTCCGCTCAAGGATACGGTCGTCTTCCCGTACATCATCCTTCCCCTGTCCGTGGGGCGGGACAAGAGCGTGCTGGCGGTCGACCGGGCGCTCGCCGAGAGCCGGGTGATCATGCTGGTCGCCCAGCGCGACGCCGCGAACGACAATCCGAAAGAAGAGGACCTGTTCCAGATCGGAACGGCGGCCGTCATCATGCGGATGCTGAAGCTCCCGGACGGCCGCATCCGCATCCTCGTCCAGGGTCTCTCGCGCGCCCGGGTCCAGCACATCAGCCAGGTCGACCCGTACCTCCAGGCGAAGATCCAGCGGATCGACGAGCCCCCCATCGAGATCGCTCCGCTCGAGATCGAGGCGCTGGTGCGCAGCGTCAAGGAGAGCCTCGACCGGGTGGTGACGCTCGGCAAGGGGATCTCGCCCGAGGTGATGGTGATCGCGGCGAACCTGGAAGACCCGGGGCGCCTGGCGGACCTCGCGGCGAGCAACCTCGAATTGAAGCTCACCGAGGCGCAGGACGTCCTCGAAACCGTGGACCCGGTCGCCCGCCTGCGCAAGGTTTCAGACGCTCTGGTGCGCGAGATCCAGGTGCTCACCATGCAGCAGGAGATCTCGTCGCAAGCCCGGGGCGAGATCGACCGGAGCCAGCGCGAGTACTTCCTGCGCCAGCAGCTCAAGGCCATCCAGCAGGAGCTGGGCGAAGGCGAAGAGCTCGTCGAGGAGATCGCCAACTACCGTCGCCTGGCGGATGACAAAAAGCTCTCCGAAGAGGGGCGCGAAGAGATGGAGCGCCAGATCAGGCGTCTGGAGCGCAGCCATCCGGAGAGCGCCGAGACGCAGATCATCCGCACCTATCTCGACTGGCTGACCGCCCTCCCCTGGGGAACGGTCTCCGAGGACGACCTGGATCTCGACAACGCCCAGAAGGTGCTCGACGAGGACCACTACGACCTCGAAAAGATCAAGGAGCGCATCCTCGAATACCTGGCGGTCCGGAAGCTCAAGTCGGACACCCGCGGTCCGATCCTCTGCTTCGTGGGCCCGCCCGGCGTGGGCAAGACCTCGCTCGGACGTTCGATCGCCCGCGCGCTCGGCCGCAAGTTCGTGCGCATCTCGCTCGGCGGCGTGCGCGACGAAGCGGAGATCCGCGGCCACCGCCGCACGTACGTCGGAGCGCTCCCCGGCCGCATCGTCCAGGGCATCCGCCAGGCGGGAACGAGCAACCCCGTCTTCGTGCTGGACGAAATCGACAAGATCGGCGCCGACTTCCGGGGCGATCCGTCGTCGGCTCTCCTCGAGGTGCTCGATCCGGAGCAGAACTTCAGCTTCGTGGATCACTACCTGGGCATCGCCTACGACCTCTCGCAGGTGATGTTCATCGCCACGGCCAACATGCTGGAGCCGATCCAGCCGGCGTTCCTGGACCGCATGGAGCTGATCCGTCTGACCGGCTACACCCAGGAGGAGAAGCTCCGCATCGCCCGCCTCCATCTGATCCCCAAGCAGACGAAGGAGAACGGCATCACGGAGGAACAGATCACCTTCACGGACGAGGGCATCCGCGAGGTCATCTCCGGTTACACCAAGGAGTCGGGGCTCCGGAACCTCGAGCGCGAAATCGCCGCGATCTGCCGCAAGGTGGCGGTCCGGGTGGCGCGGGGCGAGGAGATGAAGGTCGAGATCGATCCGCCGAAGGTCCACGAGTTTCTCGGGCCCCGCAAGCACTTCAGCGAAGAGCTTCTGGACCGCGACCGCGTGGGCGTCGCGACCGGCCTCGCGTGGACGGCCGCGGGCGGCGACCTTCTGTTCATCGAGGTCGTCGCGGTCCCCGGCAAGGGGCAGCTCCTTCTGACCGGTCAGTTGGGCGAGGTGATGAAAGAGTCGGCCCAGGCGGCCCTCTCCTTCGCCCGGGCCTGGTCGGGATCGCACGGCCTCTCCGAGGATTACTTCGCCAAGCACGACATCCACGTGCACGTGCCGGCCGGATCGATCCCCAAGGACGGCCCCTCAGCCGGCATCACGATGGGGAGCGCGATCCTCTCCGTGCTGACCGCGCGGCCGGTGAACCGGCGCGTCGCGATGACGGGAGAGATCACGCTGCGCGGCGACGTGCTCCCCATCGGCGGATTGAAAGAGAAGGTCCTCGCGGCCAAGCTCGCCGGCATCCATACGATCATCGTGCCGCGGCTCAACAAGCGCGACCTCGCGGACATCTCGGACACGATCACGGAGGGGCTCACCTTCCATTTCGTCGATCACATGGACGAGGTCTTGAATCTCGCGCTTCTCGAAACCCCGGCCGCTTCGCCGGCCCAAACACCGGCCGCGGTTCCGAGCGTGCAGCCCGAAACCGCTTCCGTGTAAATTTTCGGTAAAACCTTTCGGCTCCCATGCCGCTCACCGGAGAGGACCGGCTGCTTCGCTGGCTGCGCGGCCGGCTCGGCGAAACCCTGATCGGAAACGACGCCGCGGTCTTACCCGAAGGCGGACCGTTCGCCGTCACCGTCGACAGCCAGATCGAAAACGTTCACTTCGTTCCCGGCCTCGATCCCGCGCTCCTCGCGCGGCGGCTCCTCGCGGTCAACCTCTCCGATCTCGCGGCCATGGGGGCCGTCCCCCGCTGGGCTTTCCTCGCGCTTTCGACCCGCGACGGGTTCGATCACCGGCGGTTCTTCCGTTCGTTGATCGCCGCCTGCCGCCGCTACGGCGTGACCTTGGCGGGTGGAGACCTGGCGAGAAGCCCGGGTGGGACGGTTGCGACCCTGACGCTCCTCGGAACGAAACCCGAAGACGGCCGCTGGCTCGAACGTTCGCAAGCCCGGCCCGGTCACGATCTCTGGTTGGGAGGCACGGTCGGTGAATCGGCCGCCGGAGCGATCCTGATCGGTCGCGGCGCGAGAAAAAACGGTCCGCGCCTCGATCTTCCACCCGATTTCGAAGCCCCTGCCTCTCTCAAAACGGCGGCGCGCCAGGCCGTGCGCCGTCATCTCCTGCCGGAGCCGCAGCTCGAATTGGGGCTCTGGCTCGGCCGCCAGCCGGAGGTTTCGGCGCTGGATGTGTCGGACGGCGTCGCGCGCGATCTCCACCGGCTCTGCCGGGAAAGCTCGGTGGGTGCTTCGGTGATCTGCGAAGCCCTCCCTTTCGCGAGCCGCTTCGAAACGCTCTCGCAAGCCCTCGGAGCCGATCCTCAGGAGCTCGCGCTCGGCGGTGGCGAAGACTACGTGCTCCTGTTTACCTTGCCTTCCGGCATCGCCCCTCCACCGGGTTTCGGCGGCCGGCGGATCGGAACGATCACGCGGGAGAAGAAGGTCGTCCTTCGCCGGGCAGGAGCTCGCCGGCCCCTGCCCGCTTTCGGCTGGGATCATCTGCAAGAAGGGGCTGAAAATGGAAAGCCCCGGCGCCGCGGCCGGGGCT